>NZ_JBEOSA010000040.1:0-78419 GCF_040302625.1 Kitasatospora sp. NPDC097643
GGTTGCGGTCCACGCTGGTACGGGAGTTGGGCATGGAGCCGTCCGCCGGGCTGCGGCGGCTGCAACGCTCCATCCTGCTCGCCGGCCCCGAACGCCCGGAGCGGGAACCCGCCGGGGCCGGCGCGCCCGAGGGCGGCGCCGCCCGGTTCTCCCGGGTCGGCTGACGACACGAGCGACACGGGCACAACCCGGCGCCCGCCCGGGCGCCGGTCAGGTGTGGTGGGAACGTGCTTGCCGTCATGAGGGGTTGTGGGACAGGTGGCGCAGGAGAGGTCGGAACGGACGCGCGGGCGGCTGGTGGAGGCGGGGGCGGTGTTGTTCGACCGCTGCGGCTACGCCGGTGCCACCCTGGGCGAGATCGCGGGCGCCGCAGGCGTCACCAAGGGGGCGCTCTACTTCCACTTCACGTCGAAGGAGGAGCTGGCCGGAGCGGTGCTCCAGCAGGCCGAGCAAGCGCTGGGCACCGCGTGCAGCACACTGCGCACCGCGTCGTCCCCGCTCCAGGCGCTGATCGACGCGGGCTACTGGCTGGTCGAGGCTTTGGGCTCGGACGCGGTGATCCGGGCGGCGTTCCGGCTCGGCCGGGAGGGCGGCGGCCTGCCCGTCGGCGACTCCGCCGCCGGTCCGTCCGCCGGTCTGCCCGCCAATCCGTCCGCCGGTTCGTCCGCTGGTCAGTCCGTGGGCCGGTCCACAGGGCCGTCCGTAGCCCCGGCCGCGGTCCCGTCCGCCGGTGTGTTTCCGGGCCTGCCAGGCTTCCACGGTGTCTGGGCCGCCGTCGTCCGGGACCTGCTCGCGGGCGCCCGGCGGGCCGGTGAACTGCGCGACCGTGCGGGCGCCCTCGGGCCGGAGACCCTGGTCGTGACCGCCGCCTGCGGGTTGGAGGTGGTCTTCGGTGACGGCCGCCCCGACGAGGAGCGCGCCCGCCGGGTCGGCGCACTCTGGGAGTGGCTGCTGCCCTGTCTCGTCCCGCCGGGCCACGCGGGCGCGTACCGGACCAGGCCGCTGGCCCCGGTGCCGGCCTGACCGGGGCGGTGGGCGGCCCGTCGGTGACGAGCCGCCCACCCCGGTGCCGTCCCACCTGGTGCCGCCGCCCGTGGGTCAGGCGCCGACGTAGGCCGCGAGGTGTTCGCCGGTGAGCGTCGAGCGCGCGGCGACCAGGTCGGCGGGGGTGCCCTCGAAGACGATCCGGCCGCCGTCGTGGCCCGCGCCGGGCCCGAGGTCGATGATCCAGTCGGCGTGCGCCATCACCGCCTGGTGGTGCTCGATGACGATGACCGACTTGCCGGAGTCGACCAGCCGGTCGAGCAGCCCCAGCAGGTGCTCGACATCGGCGAGGTGCAGGCCGGTGGTCGGCTCGTCGAGGACGTAGACGCCGCCCTTCTCGCCCAGGTGGGTGGCCAGCTTGAGCCGCTGCCGCTCGCCGCCGGACAGCGTGGTGAGCGGCTGCCCGAGGGTGAGGTAGCCGAGCCCGACGTCCGCCAGCCGTACCAGGATGCGGTGCGCGGCCGGGTTGCGGGCCTCGCCGGAGCCGAAGAACGCCTCCGCCTCCGTCACCGACATCGCCAGCACCTCGGTGATGTCGTGCCCGCCGAGGTGGTACTCCAGCACCGAGGCGTCGAAGCGTCGCCCCTCGCACGCCTCGCAGGTGGTGGCGACCCCGGCCATCATCGCCAGGTCGGTGTAGATCACCCCGGCGCCGTTGCACTCCGGGCAGGCGCCCTCCGAGTTGGCGCTGAACAGCGCCGGCTTCACGCCGTTGGCCTTCGCGAAGGCCTTGCGGATCGGTTCGAGCAGTCCGCTGTACGTCGCCGGGTTGCTGCGCCGCGAGCCGCGGATCGGGCTCTGGTCGACCGCCACCACCCCCGCGTCGCCGCCGCCCGCGTCGCCGTCCGCCCCGCTCCCGTCCGCCCCGCCGCCGCCCGCGCCGTTGACCAGCGAGCCGTGCACGAGCGAGCTCTTGCCGGAGCCGGCCACGCCGGTCACGACGCACAGCACGCCGAGCGGGACGTCGACGTCCACGTCGCGCAGGTTGTGGGTGGACGCGCCGCGGATCGCCAGCGCGCCGGTCGGCTTGCGCACCGACTCCTTGAGCGCGGCCCGGTCGTCGAAGTGGCGGCCGGTGACGGTGCCGCTCGCCCGCAGCCCCTCGACGGTGCCCTCGAAGCAGACCGAGCCGCCCGCCGCGCCGGCGCCGGGGCCGAGGTCGACGACGTGGTCGGCGATCGCGATGGTCTCCGGCTTGTGCTCCACCACCAGCACCGTGTTGCCCTTGTCCCGCAGCTGCCGCAGCAGGTCGTTCATCCGCTGGATGTCGTGCGGGTGCAGGCCGCTGGTCGGCTCGTCGAACACGTAGGTGGTGTCGGTGAGGGCGGAGCCGAGGTGGCGGATCATCTTGACGCGCTGCGCCTCGCCGCCCGACAGGGTGCCCGCCGGCCGGTCGAGCGAGAGGTAGCCCAGCCCGATCTCCACGAAGGAGTCGAGGGTCTGCCCCAGGCTGGTCAGCAGCGGCGCCACCGAGGGCTCGTCGAGGCCCCGGACCCAGGCGGCGAGGTCGCTGATCTGCATCGCGCAGGCGTCCGCGATGTTGACCCCGCCGATCCGCGCGGACCGGGCGCCCTCGCTGAGCCGGGTGCCCCCGCAGTCGGGGCAGGTGGTGAAGGTGACCGCCCGGTCCACGAACGCCCGGATGTGCGGCTGCAACGCCTCCTTGTCCTTGGCCAGGTAGGACTTCTGGATCCGCGGGACCAGCCCCTCGTAGGTCATGTTGATGCCCGCGATCTTCATCCGGACCGGCTCGTGGTGGAGGAAGTCGTGCAGCTCCTTCTTGGTGTACTGACGGATCGGCTTGTCCGGGTCGACGAAGCCCGAGGCGCTGTAGAGCCGGTAGTTCCAGCCACCGGGCGTGTAGCCCGGGATGGTCAGCGCGCCCTCGGAGAGCGACTTGGAGTCGTCGAAGAGCTGGCCGAGGTCGATGTCGGTGACCGAGCCCCGGCCCTCGCAGCGCGCGCACATGCCGCCGTGGTAGATCGCCTTGCGGACCACGACCCGCTCGCCCTTGCCCTTGTCGACGTTCATCGCCCCACTGGCCGTGCGGCGCGGCACGTTGAAGGCGAACGCCGCGGGCGGGCCGACGTACGGCCGCCCCAGCCGGCTGAACAGGATGCGCAGCATCGCGTTGGCGTCGGTGGCGGTGCCGACCGTGGACCGGGGGTCGGCGCCCATCCGCTGCTGGTCGACGATGATCGCGGTGGTCAGCCCCTCCAGGACGTCCACCTCGGGCCGCGCCAGGGTGGGCATGAACCCCTGGACGAAGGCGCTGTAGGTCTCGTTGATCAGCCGCTGCGACTCGGCCGCGATGGTGTCGAAGACCAGCGAGCTCTTGCCCGAGCCGGAGACCCCGGTGAACACCGTCAGCCGGCGCTTGGGGATCTCGATGCTCACGTCCTTCAGGTTGTTCTCGCGCGCGCCGTGCACCCGGATCAGGTCGTGGCTGTCGGCGGCGTGCGGCGCCGGCGCGTGTGCGTCCCTGTTCGTGGTCATGCCCATCCTGTCTCCGTACCGTCCGGGGGCCGTCGACCCGACCCCCGGTGGCGGCGCCGTCGTCGGTCCGATTCGATCTAAGCAGCTCCCACTGACATCCCGATGGCGTTCCGGGACCGGAACCCGGGGGGCGGACGGGGCGGGAGGGGCGGCGGCGTCCGGCCGGGGTCGAATGTCAGTGCGGCTCGCCATGATGGCGGTATGAAGGACGCAGCCACCCAGGCCTCTCCCGCAGCCCTCGCCTCCCCGGAGGCCTACGCCGACGCCGTCGCCACCGCCGTCCGGGCGGCCGCGGCGTACTACGCCGACGGCTCCACCCCGCTCGGCGACGACGAGTACGACGCCCTGGTCCGGGCGATCGGGGCCTACGAGCACGCGCACCCGGCGGCGGTGCTCCCCGAGTCACCGACCGGCAAGGTGGCCGGCGGGGCGGCCGTCGGCGACGTGCCGCACAGCGCGCCGATGCTCTCGCTCGACAACGTCTTCTCCGCCGAGGAGCTGGAGTCGTGGGCCGCCGGCCTGGAGCGACGGCTCGGCCGCCCGGTCGCAGCCTGGTGCGTCGAGCCGAAGCTGGACGGCCTCGCGGTCGCCGCCCGCTACCGGGCCGGGCACCTCACCCAGGTGCTGACCAGGGGCGACGGCCTGGCGGGCGAGGACATCACGGCGGGCGCCGACGCCGTGCTCGGCCTGCCCGGGCGGCTCGCCGAGCCGGTCGACGTCGAGCTGCGCGGCGAGGTGCTGCTCACCCACGAGCAGTTCGAGCAGGCCAACGCCGTCCGCACCGCCCACGGCGCCACCCCCTTCGCCCACCCGCGCAGCGGCGCCGCCGGCACCCTGCGCGCCAAGGACCGCCCCTACCGCGTCGAGCTCACCTTCTTCGCCTACGACGCCCTCGGCCTGCCCGGCCTCGACCACGCCGAGCTGCTGGCCCGGCTCGCCGCGCTCGGCGCCAACACCGCCGCCAGCACCGATGCCGCGCCCCGCCGCTGCGCCACGCTGGCCGAGGCCCAGCAGCGGATCGACGAGATCGCCGGGCTGCGCGCCGCGCTGCCCTTCGGGATCGACGGCGTGGTGGTGAAGGCGGACGCGGTCGCCGACCAGGAGGAGGCCGGGGAGGGCTCGCGCGCCCCGCGCTGGGCGGTCGCCCGCAAGCTCCAGGCCCAGCACAAGGTCACCCGGCTGCTAGGGGTGGAGTGGAACGTCGGCCGGACGGGCATCATCGCGCCCCGTGCCGTCCTCGAACCGGTGGTGATCGACGGCGTCACCGTCACCTACGCGACGCTGCACAACCCGGCGGACATCGAACGCCGCGGCCTGATGATCGGCGACCAGGTGTTCGTCTACCGCGCGGGCGACGTGATCCCGCGCGTCGAGGCGCCGCTGGTCGACGAACGGACCGGGGCCGAGCAGCCGATCGCCTTCCCCGAGGTCTGCCCGCGCTGCGGCGACGCGATCGACACCTCCGAGCAGCGCTGGCGCTGCGTGCGCGGCCGGGCCTGCCAGGCCGTCGCCTCGGTGATCTACGCGGCCGGGCGCGACCAGCTCGACATCGAGGGCCTGGGCGGCACCCGGGCCGTCCAGCTGGTCGAGGCCGGGCTGGTCGCCGACCTCGCCGACCTGTTCACCCTCACCCGCGAGCAGCTGCTCACCCTGGAGCGGATGGGCGGGACGAGTGCCGACAACCTGCTCGCCGCCATCGAGACCGCCCGCACCCGCCCGCTGAACCGGGTGTTCTGCGCCCTCGGCATCCGCGGCACCGGGCGCACCATGTCCCGCCGGATCGCCGCCCACTTCGGCAGCATGGCCGCGATCCGGGCCGCCGACGCCGAGGCGCTGGCGGGTGTGGACGGCATCGGGGCCGAGAAGGCCGCCGTGATCGTCGCCGAACTCGTCGATGTGGCCGCGCTGTTGGACCGGCTCGCGGAGCAGGGCGTGGGGACGGCGGTGACGGAGCCCGCGGCCGCTGCGGTGGCCGGTACGGCCGGTGCGGCCGGTGCGACGGAGGCAGACGGAGCCCCGGCCGGGGCGGGCGGTCCGCTGGCCGGTCAGAGCGTGGTCGTCACCGGCAGCATGACCGGGGCGCTCGCGGAGCTGTCCCGGAACGCGATGAACGAGCTGATCGAACGAGCCGGGGGCAAGGCGTCCTCCTCCGTCTCCAAGCGCACCTCGCTGCTGGTGGCCGGGGAGAAGGCGGGCTCCAAGCGGGCCAAGGCCGAGGAGCTCGGGGTGCCGGTGATGGGCCCGGAGGAGTTCGCGGTGCTGGTCGCCGACCACCTGGGGTGAGCCCCGGCAGGGGGCGGGATCTCGGCGGCGATCACCCGGCGATCACCCGGGGGTGGCGTGCGGTAGGGTGGCCGACGCCGAGTATGACCGCGAATCAGGGAGGTGAGACCCATTACCGGTATGTCCGAGCGGGTGCTCCCGGAGCGCGGCCGTGCGGGCGCCTCGCGCGCGTAGCGCGGACGCGCCGGCACGCCACCGGCCCTGGCGGGAGCCCTGACGGAGTCCTTTCGTTCTCCTCCCGTCCCCCCAAGGGGTTCTCTTGTCGGTTTTCACCTCCGCCACCCTCCGTACCTCGGTGGTCTCCCGCCTGCGCGCCGCCGGGTGCGTGTTCGCCGAGGACGAGGCGCGGATCCTGCTCGCCGCGGCCGCGTCGACGGCCGATCTGGCGGTGATGGTCCGCGCCCGCGCCGAAGGCCGTCCGCTGGAACACGTCGTCGGCTGGGCCGAGTTCGCCGGACTGCGGATCGCCGTCGATCCCGGCGTCTTCGTCCCGCGCCGGCGCAGCGAGTTCCTGGTCACCACCGCGACCGCGCTGACCGGCCCGGACGCCGTGCTCGTCGACCTGTGCTGCGGCAGCGGGGCGCTCGGCGCCGCCGTGGCGGCCGCCGTCGGGCACCCGGTCGAGCTGTACGCGGCCGACGTCGACCCGGCGGCCGTCCGCTGCGCCCGCCGCAACCTGTCCGGGGCGCAGGTGTTCCGCGGCGACCTGTTCGCCGCACTGCCCGCCGCGCTGCGCGGCCGGGTGGACGTCCTGCTCGCCAACGTCCCGTACGTGCCGACCGCCGACATCGCGCTGCTGCCGCCCGAGGCCCGGCTGCACGAGGCCCGGCCGGCGCTCGACGGCGGCGCCGACGGACTGGACGTGCTGCGCCGGGTGGCGGCCGAGGCGCCGCAGTGGCTGGCCCCGGGCGGGGCGCTGCTGTTCGAGACCAGCGAGCGGCAGAGCGCCACCGCCCTGACCGTCGCCCGCGCGGCCGGCCTGTCCGCGGCCGCCACCTGGTGCGAGGACCTGGACGCCACGGTGGTCACCGCGACCCTGCGCTGACCGCTGGGGGCGGGCCTGGCGGGGTCGCTGAGGCGGGTTCAGGTGGTGTCGATTCGCTTCGCGGCGACCGCGAGGGTGGCGTAGTGCATGGTGAAGCCGCCTCCGGCCGCGTCGATCGCGGAGCCGATGCCCGCCAGCACCTGCGCCAGGTCGGCCGGCGGGAGCAGGGTGAAGGCGCCTTGAGTGGGGAGCTGGTCCAGCCACTCGTCCCGGGTGTAGGGCTGTTCCCAGTCGAAGCGCCACTGCTCGGGGTCGGTGAAGGCGCCCGCGGTCCGGATCCCGTCGGCTGCCCTGGTGCACAGCGCCGTGTAGCCGTCCACGGCGGACGCCGTCGTCGGACGGGCGGCGAGCGAGTCGGGCACCACCCGGCGGTAGACCTCGGCGAAGGCCTCCGCGAGCTCGGGCGAGGGCCGGCCCGCGTTCCAGAACACGGCCAGCAGGCCACCGGGGCGCAGGGCCCGTGCCGCCTTGGCGGCGCCGGCGACCGGGTCCACCCAGTGCCAGGCCTGTCCGGAGACGACGGTGTCGAACGTCCGGCCGGCCCGGTCCCAGTCCTCGAACGATGCCACCTCGACGTCGAGTCCGCGCAGCCGGGCCGGCTCGGCCATCCGGGCGTCGACGTCGACGCCCAGGACCCGGGCGCCGGCTGCGGCGAACTGCCGGGCCACGATGCCGGTGCCGCAGCCGACGTCGAGGACGTTCGGGCCGGGACTGGCGGCGACGATGCGGTCCACCAGGGCCTGCGGGTAGTGGGGCCGGGCACGGTCGTAGCGTGCGGCGTCCGAGCCGAACGACTCGGCCATCCGGCGGTGTTGATGGGTCGACTGTTCGGAGCGGCGGGCGCGCTCCGGCGGTAAAGTGGGCATGTGCCCACTATGAGTGGGCGCATGCCCACTCGTCAATCGAGCCGGGCCGGGCAGGAGACGAAGGGCCGGTCAGCAGATGAAGGACCGGTCAGCAGACGAAGGAGAAGCGCGGTGCCCACCGGAGTAGCCATCCGCGACGTGCGCGACCAACTGTTCGACGCCGCCGAGCGCGTCCTGCTCCGGGACGGAGCGAGCGCGCTGACCAGCCGGGCGGTCACCGCGGAGGCGGGCTGCGCCAAAGGCGTCCTGCACCGGCACTTCGCCGACTTCGACGCGTTCCTCGCCGAGCTCGTGCTGGACCGCGTCGCCCGGATCGAGGAGCAGGCCGACGCACTGCGCCGAGCCGCCGGCACCGGCACCGTCACCGACCACCTCACCCGGGCCCTGATCGACCTGTTCGGGCCGGTCGCGGTGTCGGTCGTCAGCCTCGTCACCTCCCGGGACGGCCTGCGCTCACGCCTGCGCGCGGCCAGGCCCACGGGCGTCCCGATCCTGACCGATGCGGCGACCGCGATCGCCTCCTACCTGACCGCCGAGCAGGCCCTCGGGCGCATCGCCGCGGACGCGGACGTCGACACCCTCGCCCCCACCCTGATCGGGGCCGCGCACCTGCTGTTCGCGGACCGGCAGGCCGCCCCGCCGGGGGCCGGAGCCGTCCGCAAGGTCGTCGGCGCCGTCATCGCGGGCGTCGAGCGGCCGGCGGCCTGACGACCGGAGGCCTGACACCTGGCCGGACGGGCCCTGAGTGTGACCGGCATCGGCCTCAGGCGAGCGTCGGCACCTCGCCGCCGTCGGTGCGGTCCAGCCGGACGCCCGGCAGACCGCGGCACCAGGTGGTCGCGATCCGGTCGAGCTCCTCGTGCTCCGGCGGGTTGGGGCCGAGGCCGATGGTGAAGCGGGCCAGGCCGGGGGCGGTGTCGAAGGGGCGCGGCCAGGCGTGCACGCCGGTGACCCCGGCCTCCTCCAGGGCGGTGAGCAGCGACCGGATCCGGCCCCGGGCAGCGCCCAGCAGGTCCTCGAACTCCCTTGCCCCCGGGGTGGCTTGGACGGTCACGACGGCCCAGGCCGCGTGCCGCCGGTGCAGTGGGGGCGGGGAGAGCAGCTCGGGCCATGGGTCCGTGCCGGCGCCCTCGGCCTCGGTGCTGAGCTCCCAGGCCCGGAACAGCTCCTCGGCGAGCTGGTCGCGGGCGTCGGGGCCGACCTGCGTCGTGCAGCTGCGGACCGGCGCGGACGGGGTGAAGACGGTGACCGGGTCGGCCGAGTGACGGTTGGTCGGGTGACGGTCGGTCGGATCGTCGAGCAGGGCGACCGGCTGCCGCCAGTCCCAGCCCGCCCAGGTCTCCAGGAACCGCCGGAACAGGGCCTCCTCGGCGACGCCGTCGGCCTCCCGGACGGTTCGCGCCGCCAGCACCGACCAGGCGAGCGAGGGCGGCTGACCGAAGGGCGCGGAGTCCAGACCGCGCGCCCGGGCCCAGGCCTTGACCTCCCGGGCCAGCCGGACGAACCGTTCGTGCCGGTCCGGGCCGACCGCCGCCAGGATCGCCTCGGCGTCCCCGACCGCGCTCAGGGCCAGCGCCGCCGCCTCGCCCAACTCCGTCCGGCGCCGGACGGCCTCGGCCGGGTCGACGGCCCCGGAGGAGACCACGACGAGGTCCACGTCCAGGCCTTCGGCCGCCAGCCGCAGCCCCGGCACCCGGGCGCCGCGCACCGCGCGCACCCGCTGGGCCGCCGGCAGGGCCGCCGTCACCCGGGCCCGGACCTCGGCGAGCTCGGCCGTGCCGGGCAGCACCACCACCAGGTCCAGGTCGGCGCCGTCCAGCTGGCAACCCAGGCGGCGCGATCCGACCTCGTGCAGCACGCCCTCGGGCAGCGCCTGCGCGATCCGCTCGGCGATCCGCCGGGCCGCCGCCGCCCGCCGCGGGTGTTCGGGTGCCGGGGCGGCCGTGACCGGCTCCTCCGGCAGCAGCCGCACCTCACCCGTCCCGAGGGCGATCACCGCGCGCGGCCGCATCGGCTCCTCGCCCCGCCGGGAGAGCACCACCAGCTCGCCGACCCGGGCCGACACCGGGTCGAGCCGGTCGGCGCAGTCGGCGGCGGCGCGCTGCGGGTCGGCGCTGCGCCCGAGCGTCAGGTGCGGGGTGTAGCCCTCGGCCCGGCCGTGGCAGCGCGGGAAGCGCCGCTCCAGCGCGTGCCGCAGCGCGGCCCAGGGCGCCGAGGAGTCGGCGGCCGGGTCCAGCCAGAGCGTGGCCTCCTCGCGGTGCCCGAAGGTGTGCACCCCCGCCAGCCGCGCGGTGAACGGCGCCACCTCGGCGGCGGCCGCGCCCAGCAGCGGGAGGGCCCGGTCGAGGTCGGCCTCGGGGACGAAGCCGAACAGCAGGTTGACGTGCGGCGGCCAGCGGTCCAGCTGCGGGTCGTGGGCGGCCCGCAGGCGCTGGATCGGTGGCCACAGCTCCGCCGGTGGGAGCCAGGCCACGGCGGTGCGGGCGGTCGGCCGGGCGTCGAGCACGTCGGGGGCGTCGGGCGCGCCGGAGCCGCCCAGGGTGAGGTCCACGGCCACGCCGTAGTGGTCGGAGGGGAAGAGCCCGTCGGCCGTCGGCCGGTCGCCGAGCAGGGCGGCGGCGGTGACCCGGGCGTGCTCACTGCGGTGCAGCACCCGGTCGAGCCGGGCGGCCCGGCCGCTGAGCGAGGAGACCGCGGCGAGCGGGTTGGCGACCGGGTCGAAGGTGGCCGTGTCGTCGGCCGGGCCGTACAACTGCGTCCAGGCGTCCCGCAGGCCGAGCGCGGCGGCCGGGCCCTGTGCGCCGGAGCGGCCGTCGTTGAAGTCCCCGAGCAGCAGCACGTCTCCCTCGACGCCCGCCAACCCCTCGGCCAGCCGGGCGAGTTCGGACTGCCGGCGGTCGGCGCCGTCCGCCGAGTGGTCGCTGCTGAGGTGCACCGCGGCGACCGTCAGCGGTGCGCCGGCGGTCTGCACAGCCAGGGCGGTGACGGCCTTGTGCGGGCCCAGCGTGTGGCGGGCCGCCTCCAGCACCGGCAGCCGGCTGAGCAGCAGCAGCCCGTACGCGTCGACGTCCGGCCCGAGCGGGTCGGTGGAGAGGGTGTAGCCGGCGCGGACCCAGGGCTCGGCCAGCAGCAGGGCGACCAGGGCCGGTTCGACCTCCTGGAGCGCGATGACGTCCGCGTCGGCGGTGGCCAGCTCGGCGAGCAGCAGCGGACGGCGGCGGTCGGTGGCGATCCGGTCGGCGTCGTAGCGGTCCCACAGGGTGTTCCAGGTGACCACCCGCAGCTCGGTGCCCGCGGCGGGACCGGAACGGCGGACGGGTGCACCGGCCGGCACAGGCCGCCAGCCGGCGTCCGGCTGCCAGGCGTACGGCGTCACGGCGGTGAAGAACGGCGCGCGCAGCCGGCGCGGGTCGGTGCGCCGGCCGGCCTCGGTGCTGTCCAGCAGGTCCGTGCCCGAGGCGCGGTCCCACACCACCACCCCGTCGGCCTCGACGAAGCGGACCCGGTGCCACGGGATGTCGCCCGAGGCCGCGAAGGCCTCCAGCGGCACCAGCTTGGTGCGGTCGTCGCGCTGCCGGACCCCGACCGTGAACCGGGCCGGATCGAAGCGGGCGTCCCAGCGGATGCGCTGGCAGACCTGTTCGATGGGGCGCATCAGTCCTCCTCTCCGTCGAGCGTGCCCGCCGTGGACTCCACCCTGCCACCCGGGCCGAGGTACCAGGTGCGGTGCGCCTGGCCGGGGTAGGGCGGGCTGAACCGGTGCAGCTGGGCGGCGAGCACCGCGGGCGGTACGGGGTGCGGCCTTATGGCGTTGCGGCGCAGCAGCTCGGCCTCGTCGACCAGCAGCACCGCCTGGGTGATCAGGGCGTCGTGGCGCTGCGCGACGCCGTGCACCAGCGCGCGCTGGTGCCGGTTGAGCGAGGTGGCGTCCCAGACCACCGTGCCGCCCCCGGCGAGGGCGGCGTCCAGCCGGTCCAGGCCCTCCCGCAGCACCTCGGCGTTGTCCCGCTGGTCCGCCCGGGAGCCGCGGGCCGCGCGCAGGTCGTCCAGCGAGATCCGGGTGTCGACCCCGTCGAGGGTGGCGGCGAAGGTGCTCTTGCCGCTGCCGGACGGCCCGGTCAGGTGGACCAGCCGGGGGAACCGGCCGTCCCGCCAGCGCCAGGCCGCCGCCACCGCCTCCTCGACGGTGGTGATCCGGCCGCGCGCGTACGCCTCGCGGGCCTGCGCCCAGCAGCGGTCGGCGGCCTCGGGTTCGAGCCCGGCCAGCGCCTCGCGCAGGCCCGTGCGCAGCCACCCCAGCGGGGCCTCGACCAGCAGCCCGGCGTCCTCGGCGTGCAGCGCCGACCACGCCACCTGCTCCCGCTCCTGCGGCCCGGCCGCGGTGGCCGCGGCGACCGCGTGCAGCACCCCGAGGTCGGCGGCCTCGGCGAGCCTGACCAGCCCGGTGCGGCGTTCCTCGTCCGGGTACGGGCGGTGCAGACCGGGGTGCAGGCCCACCAGGTCGGCGACCCGGCGGGCCGACGGCAGGCCGAGCGGCCCGAGCAGCCGGGGCGCCAGCCACGGCCGCGGATTGCCGCGCAGCGCGACCGCGAGCACCCCGGCCAGCCGCGCGTCCCCGCCCCGCCCCGACTCGTCGAGCCGCGCCGAAACCTCGGCCAACTCCTCGTCGGTGGCGGTGAACTGGTCCTCGGTCAGATCCAGGGCGGCCGCCAGCGCGGCGCGTTCGGGCTGCGCGCCGGAGCGCACCGCCCAGAGCGCGGCGCCCGGCCCGAGGCCGTTCTCCACGACGGCGGCGTGCATCCAGTGCGTGTCGGTGCGGACGTGGTGCGGGCGCACCCACTTGGCGACCCGCCGCCCGAACTCGCCCCGGGCGAAGCCCTCGACCGTCCGGACGACGTACCCCTCCTGCCGCTCGGTGTCCAACCGCAGCGCCCGCAGCGCCCGTTCGTCGTACCGGCCGCGCCAGAGCACCCGGGGTGCGGGCACGCCGAGCCGGCGCAGGAAGCGGACGGTGTCGTCCCAGTCGAGGCATCGGTCCTGGTCGGTCCAGACCGAGAAGCCCTGGAACCAGCCGTCCAGATCGGTGTACGGGATCGAGTGCCGGGCGAACAGGTTCTCCCCGCAGATCCGCCAGCCGGCCGGGATCCGGGTGCCGATCCGGCTCTGCAGGCCCTTCACCCAGGCCCGCGAGGGGTGGTGCGCCGAGTCCAGCGAGCGGGCGTGCAGGCCGTCCTGGTAGAGCGTGGTGTTCTCGCCGTCCAGCTTCTCCGTGACGACGACCTCCTCGCCCGCCAGCGCGGACAGGTCACCGGCCCGTACGTCGTCCGCCGTCGCCCCCGGTGACCAGGGCAGGTGCGGCGTCCGGGGGTAGTGCACTCGCATGTCCGGCTCCCGAGAACGTCCTTGATCGGCGTTCACTGTAGGAGCGGTCCCGGTGGCCCGGCCACCGATTAATGCCCGCTGGTCAGTGACCCTTTGCTGCTGGTCACTCCAGGGAGCCGCTGATCAGCGCGGCCGACGCGCAGGTGGTCGGCGTGGGTCCGGAGGCGGGGTGGCCGACCTGGCGGCAGTCCACGGTGACCGTCACCTTCTGGTTGGCGGTGATGACGATCGGCGAGGCCCAGTGGAAGTCCTGCTCGCGGAAGTTTTCCAGGGCGGGGGCCAGCAGCGCGTTGCCGTCCACCGCGATGGTGACGGTGCCGGAGTCGCCCTGCGGGTTCTCCAGCACGAGGTCGGTGAGCCGCAGCGTCCGGCCCTCGGGCACGGCGTAGGTGGCGCTGCCCTGGGCCCCCGCCGCCGCGGTCGCCCGCAGCCGGGAGGAGAACAGCGTGGCACCCGGGCCCGGGGCCGGGCCGGCGCCCGGCGTCGCGGGCGTGGCGGTGGGGGAGGAGGACGGGGCGGGGGTGGGCGACTGCCCGGCGGCCTTCTGCGCCGCGGCCGCCGCGCTCTCCGCGCCGGCCGCCTTCTGCTTCGCCTCCGCGGCCTGCGACTGGGCGGTCTCCACCGGCCCGGCCACCGCGCCCTTGGCGGCGTCCTTGGCCACCCCGCGGACGGCCGGCCGCAACAGCCCGAACCAGATCCCGGCCAGCACCGCCGCCAGCGCGACCGCCGCGATCACCGCCTTCAACAGCCCCTTGGGCAGCACGGGTTGCTGCACGAAGGTGCCGTCGAGGGCGATCGGCGCACCCCGGTCCGGGGTGACCACCAGCTGGAAGGCGTGCGGCACCGGCTGCCCGCGCCAGATCCGCTTGCGCGGCCTGATCCGGCCGGGGACGAACGAGGCCAGCCCCGGCCCGGTCACCGTCGGCCCGGCGGGCAGGGTGAAGGTCAGCTGCTCGCCCCGGTCGCTGCCGGAGAACGTGCTCGACACCGGCAGGTTGCCCCGGTTGTCCACGGCGATCCGGATCCGGCCCGACCCCCGGCCCTGCGACAGCTGCGGGGCCAGCTCGGCCGACAGGGCGTCGACCGGCAGGAGTTCGACCACGCCCTCCGGCACCGTGGCGTGCTGCGGCTGCTCCTGCGGCTGCACCCGGACCGCGAACGGCACCGGCCCGGCCGGCAGGGCCACGTCCCGCGGCGGGCGCAGCAGCAAGGTCACCTGGCCGGCCGTCCCCGGGTACAGCGAGAGCGCGGCCGGTTCCACACTGCTCCAGGCCGCGGCCGCGCCGAGCACCTCGAAGTGGTACGCCTCCACGATGTCGCCGGAGTTGCGCAGTTCCAGGACGACCCGGGCTTCTTCACCCGGCAGCACGGACGTCGCGGTCGGCTCCAGGTGCGCGGATGTGGTCATGGGCCCGAGGGTACGGACGGCGCGCGACGCGGACAGGTGCCCCGGGGCCACACTTACGGGCATTCGTGCTGCCCGTTGAGTCCTTGTTAAGTGCCTGATGACTCCGGTGCGGTTCACTTTCGGTCGGTTTCCGTTGGAATCGAGGCGCGCGGTGGCGCGGGAGCTCGGTGGGCGTATGCGGTATCACGGAGGCAACGGCAGGGAACGGGTCCGGGTCGTGCTGCGGGCCCAGGACCCCATCTCGTACGCGGGGCTGGCCGCACAGCTGCGGCCCTGCCCCGAACTGCGCCTGCTCGGCGAGGACGAGCAGGCGACGGCGGAGCAGGTGGAAGCGGGGCGGACGACCCCGGGGCAGGCGGCCGCGCGGCAGGCGGCGGCGTGGACGACCGCGGATCCGGTGGAGCCGCCGGTGGTGGTGACCGCCATCGACCGGGTGGGCGAGGACGAGCTTCAGATGCTCCGCCAGCTGCAACGGACGGCGGGCGGCCGGATCGTCCTGGTCGGCACCGAACTCGACGACGCCGGGCTGGTGGCCGCCGTCGAGTGCGGGGTGGTCGGGGTGGTGCGACGCACCGAGGCGACGGCGGCGCGGCTGGTCCAGGCGATCACGGCCGCCGCGCGGGGCGAGGGGACGGTGCCGGCCGACCTGCTCGGGCGGCTGCTGGAACAGGTCGGCCGGCTCCAACGGCAGGTGCTGGACCCGCGCGGGCTGGCGTTCACCGGGCTGTCCGCGCGGGAGATCGAGGTGCTGCGGCTGGTGGCGGCGGGGGACGACACGGCCGAGATCGCCGAGAAGCTGTCCTTCTCGGAGCGGACGGTCAAGAACGTCCTGCACGAGGTCACCACGCGGCTGCAACTGCGCAACCGCTCCCACGCGGTGGCGTACGCGCTGCGGGAGGGGTTCATCTAGGGCGGCACCGAACGACGGGTGCTGGTCCGGTGGCACGACGGGCCGGTTCGGGCGGGGCCGGGCGCCCGATGGGGCAGCCCGGGCTTCCCGGGGTGTTGCCCCGGGCTCGGCTGCCCGGCGGGGCCGGGTGGGCCAGGGTAGCGGTGAGGAGGGACAACCGGATGCCGTCGGCCCGCCCGGGGGTGCGCGGGGACACCGTCCGGGAGACGCGGTGCGACGAGGTGTGCTGAGGGCCGGACCCCGCCGGGGTCGGCCCGGGCGGCTGCTGATGGTGGTGCTCTCGACGGCGCTGGTCGCGGCCGTCCTGGTCGCGGTGGCCGCCGTCCGTCGCGCGCCCGCACCCGGCCTCGAACCGGCCGCCGCCGAGCCTGCCCCCGGCCGGCTGGCGTACGTCAACTCCCTGACCCACCGCGCCCTGGTGCTCGCCACCGGCCCGCGGCCGGCCGTCACGCCGCTGTTCGGCGTCGGCGTCGCGGGCAACGACTGCCAGCCCTCGGTGCGCGGCGACACGGTGGTGTGGGTCAGCGACCGCAGCGGCACCGGCGAGCAGCTGATGAAGCGTCAGGGTGCTGGTCCAGCCGTGCCGTTCTATGCGAGGAACGGCTGGCGGCTGATGAACCCGGCGCTCTCCCCGGACGGCCGGACGGTCGCCTTCACCTCCTGGCAGCAGGCGAGCGACGGGGACGACTGGTGCCGCCAGGGGCAGCGCTCGGCGGACCCGACCGTCGCCGCCGCTTCCTCGTCCGATGCCTCGGCCACGCCCTCCAGCGCCTCGCCCACCCCCTCCGGGGCGACGCCCACCGTCTGGGTCGTCGGCGTCGACGGCGGCGAGCCGCGCCCGGTCAGCGACGGGAGGACCGCGGCCGACTGGGCCACCTGGTCGCCGGACGGCACCGCGCTGGCGTACGAGCAGGACGGCCGGCTCTACCGCGCCCCCGCCCAGGGCGGCACGCCGCAACTCGTGGCCACCGGCGGGAAGGAGGCGCACCGGCCCTCCTGGGAACCGACCGCCGGGACCGGCCACGACCGGCTCGCCTTCCTCACCCCGGGCAACGAGACCCTGACCGTCAACGCCGTACCCGCCCGGCACGATGGCCCGGTCGAGGTCCTCGCGTCCTCCAGCACCGGATCCACCGACGGCGCGGTGGCGTGGTCCCCGGACGGGTCCGCGCTGGCCCTCGTCGTCGGGTCGCGCGCCTACCGGGTCGCGCCGGTCCGCCCCTGCGACGCCTGCACCGGCGAGGAGATCGCCACCAACTCGGAGGGCTTCGACTCGGTCGCCTGGTACACCCCGCCGGGTGGCAGCCCGACCGTGCTGCTGACCCGGCCCGACCCGTACTACGGCCACCTGGAGAGCATGCTGCCGCGGCCGCCCCTGGACCGGCTCGACCTGCTGCCCGGCGACCTCGCCTCGGCGACCGACTACCGCGATCCGGCGTACTCGCCGGACGGGCGGCGGCTCGCCTTCGTCAGCGTCGAGTACTACGGCGACGGCGCGGCCCGCAGCCGGATCATGGTCGGCGACCCGGACGACCTGGCCCACGCGGTCGCGCTGCCCACCGCGCTCGTCGACCCCGGGATGGACTACACACGGCCCGCCTGGTCGCCGGACGGCACCGAACTGGCCTTCGGTCAGGCGGACCGGAACACGGCCGGGGTGACGGCGGACGCGGCCGCACCCAACCCGGGGCGGGTCGTCGTCGTCTCGCTCGGCGCCGACCCGGCGACGGCGTCCCTGCGGTACGCCGTCCCCCGGCTGTCCCGCAACGGGTACCGCTGCCAGTCGCTGGAACGGGACCCGACCTGGTCCGCCGACGGCAGCCGGATCGCGTTCTCGCGGCAGGGCTCCTGTGTGCCGATCGTCAACGTGCGGGCGGCGACGGGTGGTTCGAGCTCGGGACCGGCGCCGACCTCGGCCGGCACCGCCGGACCGCCGCCCGCCGCGCTGGCCGCGCCCGTCAACGGCACCCGTCACGTCTGGAGCGTCGACGCCCGCGACGGCGGCGACCAGCGCGACCTCACCGCCGCCCAGTGCGGCGAGGACTGCCCGGTCTCCGACGAACGGCCCGCGTACGCGCCGGCCGGCGACCGCCTCGCCGTCAGCCGGGTTCTGCTCACGGCCGAGAACACCGGCACCCCCACCCCGGGCGCACCCCCACCCGCTGCCGGCTACCGGGTGCTGGTGACCATGGCCGGCAACGGCCAGGGCTGCCGCACCGTGGTGCCGTGGACCGGCGCCTGCCCGACCGTCAGCCCGCGCGTGCCGCCGGACACCGCCTCGCCGTTCCGGACCCCGATCGAACCCGCCTGGTCACCCGACGGCACCCGGCTGGCCTTCCGCTCGCACGGCAAGCGGATCGGCATCGCCGACGCGACCACCGGACAGGGCCAGGAACTCCCCGACCGGTACAGCTCCCAGCAGTCCGCCCCGACCTGGCAGGCCACCGCCGACCTCGACGTCGCCCTCACCGCCGACCAGCCCCAGCTCACCGAGGGCGCCACCGGCGACCTCACGCTGACCGTCACCAACCTCGGCCCGGCCCCCGCCACCGCCCCGACCGGCGGCGAACTCACCCTGCCGCCCGGCCTCCAGGGCGTCGGCGCACCCCGGCCCTCCCAGGGCAGCTGCTCCGCGACCGCCCCGTACAGCTGCGCCTTCGGGACGCTCGCCGGCGGTGCCTCCGCGACCGTCCACCTGACCGTCCGGGCGACCGCCCTCGGCAGCCAGCAGGTCACCGGCCAGGCCACCACCCGGCTGACCGACCCCCGGCCGGAGAACAACCGCGCCCAGGTCACCGTCACCGTGGTCGCGCCGAAACTGCCCGACCCCGCCGTCACCGCCACCGTCACGCCCGCCACCGTGCGGACCGGCGAGCCCGCCACCATCGAGTTCACCGTGCGTAACCGGGGCGACGCCACGGCCTACGCCGTCACCCTCACCCCGACCGTCCCACCCGGACTGACGGTCACCGGCTCGACCCCGGCCTGCCCGGCCACCGGGTGCGTGCTCGGCACCCTGGCGGCCGGCGAGGAGAAGCGGGTCAGCCTGGTCGTCACCGCGGCGACGCCGCTCACCGCCACCGTGCTGGGCACCGTCAGCAGCGAGGGCCGGGACTCCGACCCGGGCAACAACACCGTCACCGTCACACTCACCGTCACCGACCGCGCGACGCCGCCGCCGACCTCCCCGCCCCCGTCGTCGCCCACGGTGACACCGACGGCCACGCCCACGACCACGCCCGCCCCGCCGCCCCCGGCACCGCGCGCCGACCCGGCCGTCGGCCTCACCGTCGACCCGGCCACCGCCTACGTCGGCGGCACCGTCACCGCCCGGGTGACCGTCCGCGACCTCGGCGCCGCCCCGGCGACCGGCGCCACCCTCGTCACCGCACTGCCCCCGGGCGCCACCCTGCTCTCCGCGCCGCCCGGCTGCACCCCCGCCGCCTGCCCGATCGGCGACCTCGCGCCCGGCGCCGAAACCGTCGTCACCTTCACCCTCACCCCGACCGCCCCCTCCACCGGCACCGTCACCGCCACCCTGACCACCACCGGCGACGACCTGACGGCCGCCAACGACACCGCCACCGCCGCCCTGACCGTCCGCCGGCCCACCGTCACGCTCAGCCCGCCGGTCGGGCCGCCCGGCGTCGTCACCCTCGCGTACGGCGCGGACTTCCCGCCCGGCACCGAGGTCACCCTGCGGTGGAGCGCGGGCGTCACCGCCGCCGCCGCGCCCGTCCGGGTCGGCGCGGACGGCACCTTCACCGCGCCGGTACTGGTGCTCGTCCAGGACACCCTCGGCCCGCGCGAACTGGTGACGACCCCCGCCGCCGCCGGACCGCCCGCGTTCGGCGAGGTCCGCACCGGCTTCACCGTGGTCCCCGGCGTGCTCCAGCCCCGGCCCTACGAGTGGCGGCGGTGACCCGGTGATCCACGAGGTCGACGAGGCGCTGCGCGCCCTCATCCGGGCCGAGGTGCTCGACGGCACCGAGGTCGAACTGGTCCTCGACGCGCCCACCCGGGAGTGGGCCGCCCGCCGCAACGCCCCGACCGTCAACCTCTACCTCTACGACATCCGCGAGGACCTGCAACGCCGCTCCCGCGGCCGGCAGAACGTCTACGACGAGCAGGGGACCGTCGTCGCGCGCACCCTCCCGCCCCGGTACTTCAAGCTGTCCTACCTGGTCAGCGCCTGGACCCAACGCCCCGAGGACGAACACCGGCTGCTCTCCGGGCTGCTCGGCTGCTTCCTCCGGCACACCGCCCTGCCCGCCGCCGGCCTCGGCCCCGCCCTCGCCGCCACCGGCCTGCCCGTCCCGCTCGGCATCGCCCTGCCCCCGCCCGAGGACCGGGCCTTCGCCGACGTCTGGTCCGCGCTCGGCGGCGAACTCAAACCCTCCCTGGACCTCGTCGTCAGCGCCCCGACCGCGCTCGCGCCGGTCTACCCGGCGGGGCCGCCGGTCGAGGACGGCCTGGACCTGCGCAGCAGCGAACTCCCACCCCCTCCCGCGGAGCCGTCGCCGCCGCCGCCCGCCGCCCGCCGCCGGAACCGCGGATGACCCACCTCCTCGACCGGCTCGCACTCGTCGAACAGCGGGTCCGGCGCGCCGTCACCGCCCGGCGCAGCACCGACCCGGAGCCGGACGACCCGTTCCGGGGCCTCTACCTCTCCGACGAGGCGGTCCGGCGCATCCTCGACGAGCCGTGGACCGTCCCCGCGCCCGACGCGGTCGACGCGCAGCGGCTCGCCGCCGTGGAGGTCGCCGCCGGTGACTCCCGACTGCGCACCCTGGCACGGGACTTCGGCCTGCAAGCGCTCGACGTCGAACTGCTGCTGATCGCCCTCGCCCCCGACCTCGACAGCCGCTTCGAACCGCTCTACGGCTACCTCAACGACGACGTCACCCGCCGCCGCCCCACCGTCGGGCTGGCCCTGGCGCTGTGCGGTGCACCCGCCGCCTCGCCCGGCGCCCGCGGCCGACTCGCGGCGAGCGCACCGCTGCCCGGCCGCGGCCTGCTGCTGGTCGAGGAACCCGACCGCCCCTTCCTCAGCCGCTCGCTCCGCGTCCCCGACCGGGTCACCGCCCACCTCCTCGGCGACGACACCCCGGACCCGCGGCTCGCCGACCTCCTCACCCCGCTGCCCACGCCGCTCGGGGCGCAGCCGGACCCGATGCCCGGGCCCGTGGTCCGCACCGCGCCGTGCACGGGCGGACTCCACCCACCCGTGCGCGATGAGCCGCCCGGCGCGGGTGTCGGCAGCGGACCGGACCTCCCCGGCGGCAGCACCGCGCAGCGTCCGCGGGAGGCCTCGGCGACCGGCGCCCCGGGCGCGGTCGCGCGGGCCGGTGGGTCGGCCCCGGCTGCCGCTCGGCCGACTGCGAGCGCGGACCGTTCGCCAGCCCGCCGGCTCGGTGCGGCGGTGGCCGCCGGGATCACCCTGGCCCATCTGCGGGAGCCGCCCGGCGCCTCGGCCCGGGGGACCGCCGCGGCGGCCCTGCGCTGCGCGGGCCGGACGGCGTGGTGGCTGGACCTCGCGCAGCTGGCCGGCGATCCCGCACCGGCCGAGGCGGTGCGGGCGGCCGGGCGGGAGGCCGGGCTGCGGGGCGCGGGCCTGGTGGCCGGCCCGGTGGAGGCCGTCAGCGGGCGGCCGGAGCTGATCCGGGCGCTCACCGGGCTCCCGGTGCCGGTGCTGCTCTACGGCCGGGCCACCTGGGACCCGGCCTGGTCAGCCGCCGTACCCCTGCTGGTGGACGTCGACCGCACCGGCGCGGCCGACCGCACCGCCCTCTGGCAGGCTGCACTGGCGGCCGGGGGAGTGGGCGGCGACGCACCGGCCACCACCACCGCCGACCCGACCGCCGCCGCGTCCTTCCTGTTGACGCCGGACCAGGTCGCCCGGGCGGCCCGCACCGCCCGGCAGCAGGCCGTCCTCTCCGGCGGCCCGCTCACCGACGCCCACCTGCTGCACGGCGCCCGCGCCCAGAACAGCTCCGGCCTGGAACGGCTCGCCCGCCGCATCGAACCCACCGTCGGCTGGGACGACCTGGTCCTGCCGCCCGCCGTCCTCGGTCAGTTGCGCGAGCTGGCCGCCCGGGCCCGCCACCGTGACCAGGTGCTCGGCGACTGGGCGATGCGGCCCGGCGGCGGCCGCGGACGCGGCGTCATGGCGCTGTTCGCCGGCGACTCCGGAACCGGGAAGACCCTCTCCGCCGAGGTCATCGCCGACGCCCTCGGCCTCGACCTCTACACCGTCGACCTCGCCACCGTCGTCGACAAGTACGTCGGCGAGACCGAGAAGAACCTGGAGCGGATCTTCACCGAGGCCGCCGGGGTCAACGCGGTGCTGCTCTTCGACGAGGCGGACGCCGTCTTCGGCAAGCGCTCCGAGGTCAAGGACGCCCACGACCGCTACGCCAACGTGGAAAGCGCCTACCTGCTCCAGCGGATGGAGTCCTTCGACGGCCTCGCCGTCCTCGCCACCAACCTGCGGGCCAACCTCGACGAGGCCTTCACCCGCCGGCTCGACCTGGTCGTCGACTTCCCGCTCCCCGACGCCGACCACCGCACCGCCCTCTGGGAACGCTGCCTCGGCGCCGCCCTCCCCCGGGCCGCCGACCTCGACCTCGCCTTCTGCGGCCGCTCCTTCGAACTCGCCGGCGGCGACATCCGCTCCGCCGCCGTCACCGCCGCCTACCTGGCCGCCGAAGCCGCCCGCCCGGTCACCATGGCCGACTTGGTCCGCGCCGTCGCCCGCGAGTACCGCAAACTCGGCCGCCTCTGCCTGGAGAGCGAGTTCGGCCCCTACCTGCCGCTGACCCGACCGTGAGGGCCGAGGTGTCCGGCGGGCGGGGCCGCGCCTAGCCTGACGGCGGGGGGTCACGGGTCGGTGCGCGGCCGTGTCGGCGGGTGCTGTGCGGTGACGGTCGCGAGGACGGCGTCGGCCAGGGCGGTGACGGGGCGGCCGTGGCCGGTGTCGAGGCTGTCGAAGCCCAGCCGTCGGACGGCGTCCAGCATCAGGGTCTGTTGACTTCCGCTCCCCGGCCTAACGGCCGGGGATTCCTACCACGGTCGACTGACCGTCTCGGCGGGTTCCTGCTTCTTCACGCTGTGCCGGAACAGGTTCCGGTCTTACCCGCGCTCGACAGGCTGATACCGCCAGTCCGGCGGCCTTGGCGACGTTGACCGCCGCGTTGATGTTCCGGTCCAGGACGGCCCCGCACGCCCCGCACGTCCACTCGCGGAGGTGGAGGGGCTTGGGGCCGTCCTGGACACCGCAGTTCGAGCAGACCTGTGAGGTCGGTTCGAAGCGGCCTATCCGGTGGAAGGCGCGCCCGTACCGGGCGGCCTTGTACTCCAGCATGGTCACAAACTGCGACCATTCGGCATCGTGCACGGACTTGGCCATGCGGGTGCGGGCGAGTCCCTTGACCGCCAGGTCCTCCACGGCGACCGCTTGATTCTCGCGGATCACCTTCGTGGACAGCTGGTGGTGGAACTCGCGCCGCGCATCCGCCACACGCCCATGAGCGCGGGCGACCTTGACACGGGCCTTCTCCCGGTTCTTCGACCCCTTCGCCTTACGACTCAAGGCCCGCTGCGCCTTCTTCAACCGCTTCTCGGCACGGCGCAGGAAACGCGGGGAGTCGATCTTCCGCCCATCGGACAGGACGGCGAAGTGGGTCAGCCCCAGGTCGATGCCGACCACGGCATCCGTCTCCGGCATCCGGGCCAGGTCGGCGCCCGGGTCGGTCTCCACCACGAACGAGCAGAAGTACCGTCCGGCGGCATCCTTGACCACGGTCACCGAGGACGGCACCGACGGCAGACTCCGGGACCACTTCACCCGCATGTCACCGATCTTCGGCAGTGAGAGGTCGCCGCCCATGGTGATCGACCAGCGGGCGTTCGCGGTGAACCGGATCGCCTGCCGGTTGTCCTTCCGCGACTTGAAGCGGGGGGCGCCCATGCGCGGGCGCTTGCCCTTCAACCCGTCGAAGAAGTTCCGGTAGGCGGTGTCCAGATCGCGGAGGGACTGTTGCAGCACCACCGCCGACACCTCGCCGAGCCATGCTCGCTCGGGGGTCTTCTTCGCCTCCGTCAGCGCCTTCGACAGCACGGCCGACGGGACAAACGGCAGACCGGCCGCGCGGGCTTCCTCACGAGCACTCAGACCGTCGTTGTACACGACGCGGGCACACCCGAACGCCCTTGCCAGCGCAGCACGCTGAGGCCCGTTCGGATACAGGCGGAAGCTGTACCTGAGCTGCACATCGATCAACCTATCCGGCGCCACTGACAACAGCACGGGAGAGTGCAAACCTGCACGTCAGAGCAGGGTTCAGAATCGCCTCACGACCGGGCTGAAGCCCGGTGCACTGCGACTAGACCTGGTAACGGACGGAGCGGGCCAGGAACTTGTCCATCAGGTGCCGCTCCCGCGCCGTCGCCGTGTCGTAGTGGCCGCCCGTGTGCACGCGGCTCCGCAGGACGGTCTCGTCCGCGTGGAGCCACACCGCGGCCGTGTGCGGCGTGGTGAGCTTCGCGACGCTGGTCGGCCAGAGCGCCGATCCCAGGCCCAGGAGGCTCAGAGTCTGGTCTCCGGTGGCCAGGGCGAGCAGCAGTTCGGAGGGCAACTGGCGGGGGAGGGAGGGTCGGTGGGACGGGGTGTGCCGGAGGTCGGGGCCGCCGGTGCCCGAACGGGCAGGAGGGGGTGCCCGGATGGGGTCGTGCACGGATCTGGACGGCCCGGGGGCCGGGTCGGGATGCTGCCAACGGACCACTGGCCGGGCCTGGTTGGGGGAGATGGCGATGCGCGGGCACGAGGTGGAGGAGGGCGGCCCGGGCGGGGAGCGGCCGGCGACGGTGCGGGAGGCGGACGCGCTGGGCGGGGCCGCGCTCCGGGCGGCCGCCCAGGGCAGGGCGGACCTCCTGGACGCGCGCGGGCTGCTGCGCTTGCAGCGGACGGTCGGCAATGCGGCGGTCGGCGCGGTGCTGGCGGAGGGGCGTTCGCCCGTCGACGAGGTGCTGTCCTCGGGTGGCCGCCCGCTCGACCCGGAGGTGCGCGAGGACATGGAGGCCCGGTTCGGCGCGGACTTCGGCGACGTCCGCATCCATACCGACGGCGCGGCCCACGACTCGGCCCGAGCGGTCGGCGCGCACGCCTACACGGCCGGGACGCACGTGGTGTTCCAGCACGACGCCTACGATCCCGGCTCGCCCGCCGGCCGCACCACGCTCGCGCACGAGCTGACGCACGTCGTCCAGCAGCGGTCCGGGCCGGTGGACGGCACCGGGACCGAGGCCGGGGTGCGGGTCAGCGACCCGGACGACCGGTTCGAACGTGCCGCCGTCGCGAACGCCGAGCGGGTGCTGGCGGCGGAGCCGGCGCGGGCGGCGCAGCCCGTTCAGCCGGTGGCGGGCCCTGCGGGACCGGAGGCCGCCGTCCAGCGGGAGGCGGTGCCGGCGGACGAGGCGGCGGAGGAGACCGAGGAAGCGGTCCCGGCGGGATGAAGGCCGAGCCGCCGCTCCGGCAGGACGGGGCCGAGGCGCCCCGGGAGGCGCGCCGACCCGAACCGGTGGCCGGGCCGGCCACCGGGGGCACCACCGGGGCCACCGGTCGGACGGGCCCGGCGCACCTGGTCGCGCTCCAACGCCTGGTCGGCAACCGCGCGGTGAGCCGGTTCGTCGAACGGGGCGGGGCGGCCCCGGCGGACCCGGCGGCCGTCGGCGGGGCCACGGCACGGGCGGGCGACGGGGTGACCGCTCCGGATACCGCCACCGCTCCTCGCCCGGCCGAGGCCGCACCAGAGGCCGCGCCCGAGGCCGCGCACGCCGCCGCGCCCGGGCCGGAGCATGCCGACGGGGCCGCGCAGCAGCGCCCCGCGGCCGGGGCGCACGACACCAGGACGCACGACACCGGGACGCACGACACCGGGACCCACGACACGCCGTCCGCGGAGCCGCCGCCCGCCGATGCCGCGCACCGGGAGGCACCCGCGCCGCACCAGGGCGACGGCCCGCCGCAGCACCGCGCCGCCCCGGCCCGGCCGCACGCCGCGCCCTCCCGGGCGGCGGGGCAGCGGCGCCCGCCTGCCCCACGCGCGCACCCGCCGGCCCCCGCCGCGCCGGCGCACCACGCCCCGGCGCCGGACACCACCGCGCACGGGCTCGGCGAGTTGCCCTCCGCCGCGGCCGCCGTCCCCCGGAGCGGCGGGGTGGAGGCCCCGGCCGGGGGCGGGCAGGCGGTCATCGCCGCGGCGCTCGACGCCGCCGCCTCCGCCGCGCAGGCCCGGCTGGCGGCGGACGTGGACAGTGGGATCGCCGCCGTGGACGCGGAGGTCCGCGCCCAGCAGGCGGGCGTCGACGCGCTCGCGATCGGTGAATCCGGGCGCGTGGCGGCGGCGTTGGCGGCGGCCCGGGCGCAGGTCGAACAGTCCGTCGGGGCGGCCGCGGCGGCCCTGGACCAGGCGGCGGCCAATGAGCACGCCCGGCTGGAGGCCGGCCACCTGGCCGCCGAGCAGCACGCGGAGCAGGGGTTCGCCGCCGGGCAGGAGCACATCCGCGCGCTCGGCGCGGCGAAGGGCAACGACGCGGTGGCCGCCGCCGACGCCGCCGCGACCGAGGCCGGGAGCAGCATCAACGGCCTCGCGCAGCAGGCCCGGACGGCCGGCGCCGCGAAGGCGGCGGCCGCGACCGGCGACCGGCAGGAGGTCGTCACCGCCAAGCGGCAGGCGGCCACCCAGGTCGCGGGGAACACGGCGGAGGAGATCACCCGTTCGCTCGCCGACACCACCGGGCAGCTGCGCGGCATGGGCCCGGAGAGCCGGCCCCAGTTCGTCGCCCAGGCCGACGAGATCGCCACCCATCTGGGCGAGCAACTACCATCCGTACTCGGCAGATTGACTGAGAATCAGCAACGCGCGGGCGGCTCGATCGACCGTGCGGCGAGCGGCGGTTCGGCTGCCCTGCACGAGCTCGGCGGCTCGCTCACCGCCTCCCTGGTCTCGCTGGAGGCCGCGCTGCGCCAGGCCGTCGCCGCCCAGGCCGCGGCGACCAAACAGTCGCTGGCCGCCGCCGGGCGGTCGGCGGTCGGCGCCGCCACCCAGCAGCACGCCTCGGCCGCGCAGGCCGGTGCCGCCCTGGTCGGCACGATCCTCGGCTCGGTCGGCAACCGCCGGATGCGCCGGGCGACGGCGCAGCGCCTCGGGCAGCAGCTCGCCGGGCAGGTGACGGAGGGTTTCGGCGGGGTCGAGCAGCAGGCCCGGCAGGCGCTCGCCGAGATCGCCGGGTCCTTCGCGGCCGCCGCCGAGGAGGCCCGGCAGGCGCTGGTCGCCACCGCCGCCACCGGGGTCGGCCAGGCGGACCAGCTGGCGGCCCAGGGCCGAACTCGGATCGACACCCAACAGGGCCAGCTGATCCAGCAGTTGGCGCAGCTGATCGACGCGGCCACGGCCGGCGCGGACGGCCTGGTGGACGGCGCGGTCCGCTCGCTCGACAGCACCACCGAGGACCTGTCCCGACGGTTCGAGCAGGCCGTCGGCGACCTGCGGAACACCCTGCGCCAGCGCACCGACGAAGCCGTCGGCCACGCCCGCGAACCGCTCGGCACGCTCGACAACCGCATGGAGGAGGGGATGCGCCGCGCCGAGCGGCGCCTCAACCAGAGCTGGCTGGAGAACCAGCTCGACGACCTCGCCGACAGCATCAACTGGGGCTTCGTCGCGGGCCTGGTGGTCGGGCTGCTGGTCACCATCGCGGTGGTCGCCCTGCTCGGCACCGGGATCGGCGCGCTGATCCTGGCCGGCGCCCTGGCCGGGGCGCTGTCCGCGGCCGCCTCCACCCTCACCGAGGACGCGCTGCACCACCGGGACACCGACTGGGGCCGGCTCGGCCACGACATGCTGCTGGGTGCGGTGTTCGGCGCGATCGGCGGGGCCGTCGGCGGCGGGATCGGTGGGGCGCTGGAGGGGGCGGTCGCCCGCGAGCTGATCACCGAGGCGACGCAGGTCGCGCTCGGCAAGGCCAGCAACGTGGTCGTGGGCGTGGTGATGGGCGTGGTGCAGAACGTCGCCACGGGCCAGCCCTGGGACCGCAACCTGCTGATGAACGCCGCCGTCGCCGTCGGCATGTCGTACGGGCCGGGGGCGGACGCCATCCACGAGATGACCCAGGGGGCCCGCGAGGCGGCGGTGGACAGCGGCCACGCCTTCAACGTGACGCCGGGGGAGGCGGCCGCTTCGGCGGTGCGGCTGGAGGGTCCGGGCGGGGGCGAGCCCGCGGCACCCGCCGCGGAACCCGCCCCAACCCCTGCCGCCCCCGAGCGACCGACCGGCGTGCCCCTGGAGAAGGAGCCCGGCCCGGCCGCGAGCCCGCGCAGCGCCGCCGCACCGGAGGAGGCCGCGCCGCGCGCCCCCGGCGAGCGCCCCGCCCCCGGCGAACACCCGGCGCCCGGCGAACACCCCGCTCCCGGCCCGGACTTCGCCCTGGACGAGGAGCCGACCGGCCAGTACGAGCGGCCGCCCGACACCGAACCGGAGCTGACCGAGCTCCCCGAGGACACCGTCATCTCCGGCGGCGGCGCCGGCCCGATGGACCGGGCCGGCGCCCGCGAGGCGTACGAGAACTGCCGCGCGGAGTCCCCGCACCGCGAGGTGGCGATCCTGGAGAACCCGGAGACCGGCGAGTGCGTCGTGGTCCAGGGCACGGGCGACATGGTCGAGATCCGCCCGGGGGAGAACCGGGCGTTCCAGGAGTTCCTGGCCGAGCACGGCGGCAACTGGGAGCTGCTGGACCACTCCCACCCGGTGAACCCCGAGACCGGCGTGACACCGCCCGACGGCCGCTTCCCGAGCAGCGGGGGAGGCGACTTCGACGTCATCCGGGACCAGGCCGAGCGGAGCGGCCAGCCGGTCGAGCGGACCATCGACATCGTCACCGAACGCGGCAACGAGCAGGTCCAGTACGGTTACGACCCCGCCGAGGCCCGCCCCTACAGCGTCACCTACCCCGACGAGCACGGCGTCCCCACCACCGAGCGGTTCCGTTCCCTGGACTCCTACAACGAGTGGTACGAGCGGCAGTTCGGCCACACCCCGGGTGAGGGTGAGCCCGTGGTCGGTTCGTCGGGCGAGCCCGGCGGACCGGCCGCACCGGCCGCCCCGAACCGGGGCGGCGCGGGCGACGGCGTGATCGGCCCGGAGCGCCAGCTGCCGGCCGGGCCGGAGCCGCCCGGCCCGGACCGCCTCCTGGGCGCGGGCAACCCGACCACCAACACGTACAAGGAGGTCCTCAGGATGGACTTCCCCGAGCGCTGGCAGGCCATGGAGCAGTACTGGAACGAGGTCTACGGCGCGGAGCCCCAGGTGCACACCCCGGTGGAGACCGATCCGACCAGCAACTTCCCGGTGGAGCGGCCGGGCGGGCGGTTCACCGACGGGATGGCCCAGCACGGGGAGGGCCGGCTGGCGCTGGAGGTGAAGACCTACGGCCGTTGGCGGACCGTCGACGGGGTGGCCCGGGAGATGACCGTCCCGCTGAGCGACACCATCATGGAGCAGATCAACAAGGACGTGCAGATCCGCGCCGCGGACCCGTCCTTCGACCCGCGCTGGATCTTCGCCGACGCCCCGCCCAGCCCGGCGCTCGCGGCCTACCTGCGCAACGCGGGGATCGACTTCGTCTCCGTCAACCCGCCGTCCCGGGTTGCCCGATGAGGCAGTGCGGGTTTCCCGGGCGGCCGTACGGACGGCCATGACCTTGGTGGGCCGGGGACGGGAGTCTGACGGGTGGCCGGATGGGGTCCGAAGGGGGTCGAGGGATGCCGCAGTACCTGTCGCCGGGCGTGTACGTGGAAGAGGTCGAGGCCGGGTCACGCCCGATCGAGGGGGTGGGCACGGCGGTCGCCGCGTTCGTGGGGCTGGCCGCACAGGGACCGTTCAACACCCCCACGCTGGTGACCAACTGGAGCCAGTACACGCGGGAGTTCGGCGACTTCGTCGACGGCGCGTACCTCGCGCACGCGGTGTACGGGTACTTCCTGAACGGCGGTGGCGCCGCCTACGTGGTGCGGATCGGCACGCCCGACGGACCGGACGCACCGCCGCCCCGGCAGCAGGCGCCGGCGCGGCGGGCCGGCAGGGCGGCGGCGGTGGCGGCCGGCCCCCGGGTGGCCCTGGACGGCTTCCAGGTGGCCGCGCTGGAGGGCGCCGGCGAGGGCCTGAGCGTCGAAGTGGCCGACGCGGGCGGCGAGTCGCCGGCCGAGGACGCCTTCACCCTGCGGGTCAAACGCGGCGAGCAGGTGGAGGAGAGCTTCGAGGTCTCGGCCAAGCGCAGCCAGCGCACGTACGTGGTGACGGTGGTCCGCGAGCGCTCCCGGCTGATCGTGCTGGAGGAGCCGGCCGGCGCCGGGGGCCGCCCGGGCAACCAGACCGTGGCCGTCCCGCCCGCCCCGGCTCCGGCCGTCGGCCCGGTGGCTCCGGCGCCGGCGAGCACCCCGGGCGGCATCGGCCCGGCCGAGTACGTCGGGAACGCCGACGAGCGCACCGGGTTCGCGGGCCTGGAGGCCGTGGACGAGGTCACCATGCTCGCCGTGCCGGACCTGATGAGCGCCTACCAGCAGGGCGCGCTGGACGCGGAGCAGGTCAAGGCCGTGCAGCTGGCGATGATCGCGCACTGCGAGCTGATGGGCAACCGGGTCGCCATCATCGACCCGCTGCCGGATCTCAGTCCCCAGCAGGTCAAGGACTGGCGGATGGTCGGCGCCGGCTACGACTCCAAGTACGCGGCCCTGTACTACCCGTGGATCAAGGTGGCCGACCCGGCCACCGGCCAGAACCGCTTCGTGCCGCCGAGCGGCGCGATGGCCGGCGTGTGGGCCCGCAACGACGACACCCGGGGCGTGCACAAGGCCCCCGCCAACGAGGTGGTTCGCGGCGCGGTCGACCTCGCGGTCCGGCTGACCAAGGCGGAGAACGACCTGCTCAACCCGATCGGCGTCAACTGCATCCGCGCCTTCCCCGGCCGGGGCATCCGGGTCTGGGGCGCGCGGACGCTCTCCTCCGACCCGAGCTGGCGCTACCTCAACGTCCGGCGGCTCTTCAACTACCTGGAGGAGTCGATCCTGATCGGCACCCAGTGGGTGGTCTTCGAGCCCAACGACGACGCGCTGTGGGCCAGGATCCGCCGCACGATCGCGGCCTTCCTGGTGAACGAGTGGCGCCGGGGCGCGCTGTTCGGGCTGACGCCCGACGAGGCGTTCTACGTCAAGTGCGACCGGGAGACCAACCCGGCCGAGGCGATCGACGCCGGCCAGGTGGTCTGCGAGATCGGCATCGCGCCGGTGAAGCCCGCCGAGTTCGTGGTGTTCCGGCTGGCGCAGTTCTCCGGCGGCACCAGCCTTGTCAACGAGTAAGTGCGTATTCAGGTAATCGCGGAAGCCTGGAAGGGCGGGTAGCAGAGCATGGCACTTCCCGACTTGGACGCCTCGGTCGGCCACTCCTTCGGGCTGGAGTTCGACGGTGTGGTGATCAAGCAGATCAACGAGGTCACCGGCCTCAAGATGGAGCAGGACGTCATCGAGCTGAAGCAGAACACCGCCGACGGCAAGTACGTCATCAAGAAGCTCCCCGGCCGCCCGAAGGCCGGCGAGGTCACCCTCACCCGGGGCCTCACCTCCGACAACAGCTTCGAGAAGTGGGTGAAGGACTCCCGCTTCGGCAAGATGGGATCCGTCCGCAAGGGCGGGGCGATCATCGTCTTCGACTACGAGGGCCGCCCGATCAAGCGCTACACCCTGGTCAACGCCTGGCCGAAGAGCCTGGAGATCGGTTCGCTCAAGGCCGGCGACACCAGCGTCCTCACCGAGAAGATCGTCATCACGTACGAGCAGATGGATGTCGCGTGAGGCGGCAGATCAGCGCGACGGCGGAGGAGCGGGCGCCGGGGCCGGCGCCCGCGCCACCGTCGTCGCCATCAGCGTCGTCAACGTCGCGGCCGGTGGAGCGGATGCGCACGGAGTTCCCGTTCGAGCTGCCGCGCGGGTACGTCGACGACGCCGGGCAGGTGCACCGCGCCGGGGTGATGCGGCTGGCCACGGCCCGGGACGAACTCGTCCCGCTGCGCGACGACCGGGTGCGGGAGAACCCGGCGTACCTGTCCGTGGTGCTGCTCGGCCGGGTGGTGACCAGGATCGGCGGGGTCACCGACGTGCACGCCGGGGTGATCGAGGACCTGTTCGCCTCCGACCTGGCGTTCCTCCAGGACTTCTACCGCCGGATCAACGCCGAGGGCCACGCCCGGGCCCAGGTCACCTGCCCGTCCTGCGCCTGCGACTTCGCGGTCGACCTCTCCGGCGGCCGCCTGGGGGAATCGTGACGTACGCGGCCGACCGGCTGTACGAGGAGGTCGCGTACGTCGCCTACCACTTCCACTGGTCACGGGACGACATCCTCGACCTGGAACACCCCGAGCGGCTCCGGTTCGTCGCGCAGATCGCCCGGCTGAACAGCCTCGCCTCGGGGCGGTGAGGTCGCGGTGGGGCTGTGGAGCCGGCTGACCGGCCGGGGAGCGGGGCGGGGTGACGGCGGACCGGTGGCGGAGCCGCCCCCGGCGCCCGCCGTCGAGCGTGCGGCGCCGTCCGAGCCGGGCTGGCGCGACCTGCCGGCGCGACGGCTCGCCACCTTCGACCGGCCCGCGCTGGTCGCGGACCCGGACGGCTTCCGCAACGGCCTGGCGGCGTGGCGGGACCCGTCCTTCCTGGCGCCGCTCGGACACCTGGTCAGCGCCGAGGCCCCGGGCGGCACCGCGTACGGCGTCGCGGCCCCGGTGGCGGGGACGGTCGTGCGGTACGCGGCCCCGGGGGCGGTCCAGCCGTTGGCCGGGGTGGGGGCGGACCCGGTTGCGGATCCGGGGGCGGGAGAGCCGGTCCCGGCGGTTGATCCGCAGCGGCAGGGGCAGGGGCCGCCCGCAGAGCTGCCGGTCGCTGGGGAACCTGAGCCGGAGGGCGCGGCGGAACCGGCAACGGCAGAACTGCCCGTAGTGCAGCCACGGCCGCCCGCCGGTGCGCAGGCACCGGTGGTGCAGCGCGATGTCCTCGCGCCGGGGACGGCCAGCCCGTTGCCGTTGCCGTCGGCTGAGTCGGCTGGGCAGGTGGCACCGCTGGTGGGCGAGTCGGTGGCGTGGTTGCAGCCGCCTCCCGAGCAGGCTCCGGCGCGGGTGGACACGCAGCCGGGGTCCGTAGCTCCGCCGGTGGAAGGGCAGCCATTGCCCGCAGCGGCGCACCAGCGTGCCGGAGGACCGGGCAGCCCTGAGCGCAGCCTGCCGGTAGTGGTGGCACGGCGGGCGGCCGTTGACGTTCAGCGGTCGGTGCCCGACGGGAGCCCTGGCGCGCCGGTCAGGTTGATACAACCACAAAAGACAGAACGGGAGTTGACGGTAGCGCGGGCTGAGGAACTACCGGTCCTGCCGATGCGCAGGCTGGCCGTGGAGCGCCCCGCCGAGGTGCCCGGGCCGTTGAGCGAGAAGTCGGCGGATCCGACTTCTCGGTCCGAGGAGCGTACGGCGACCGGCCCGCTGCCGTTGCTCGGCGACCGTCCGATCGATCCGGCGATCCAACGGACCGACCTGTTGGACGCCGAGCCACAGAGCCCGTTGCCGCCCCCGGACCACCCCCACGCGTCCGATCCCGCCCCGGTGACTGAACCGCGTACGACGTTTCCGCCGCTGCCGCCAGCTGAACGCCAGGTGGGTGCTGAGCCGCTCGTACAGCGCGGTGAGGAGCCTGGGACACCGCCGGCGATGCCGGTTGTGCCGCTGGTTGGTGACCGTCCGGTGGTGCAGCGGGTTGCGGAGGCGCCCGGGCGGGACCCTGGGGAGCCGGTCCGGTCGCCCGAGGAGGCCGTTGCGCCGCTGCTCGGTGACCGTCCGGCCGTCCACCGGGTCCAGCCCGTCGAGTCGCCGGAAGCGGGCGTCCCGGAGGCACGCTCCGAGGCGACGCCGCCGGCCGTGCTGCCGCCGGCCGTGCTGCCGTCGGCTGTGCCGGAGTCGGCCGTGCCGTCGTCGCGGCCGCACCGGTTGGGGCTGGGGGCGCCGCTGACCGGCCTGCCGCCGTCGGTGCAGCGGAGCAGTGCACCGCCGCCGGTGGAGCGACCGGCCGTCCGGGTGAGGGTCGGGGAGCCGCTGCCGCAGGTGCCGAGCCCTCCCGTCGAGCCGTCCGGCGTACCCGTTCCGGGGCCCGTCGTCCCGGTACCCGCTGCTCAGGCGTCGGCTACTCCGGCACCCGTCGTCCCGGCGCGGGAGCCGGCCCCCGCGCCCGCGCCGCTTCCGCTCGTCCCCTTGCAGCGCCTGGTGCTCCCCGACCCGCCGCCGTACGAGGCCGCGCCGGGCGGGGGCCGCCTGACCGGCCTGGTCGGTGAACGCGGGCTGGAGCTGAGCTCGGCACCAACGCCCGGACACCCGACGGAAAGCGTGGACGCGCCGCACCCGCAGCCACAGCCGACCCCTGCACCGGTGCCCGTCGCCTGGAGCGCCCCGTCCGAGCAGCCAGCCCGCCGCCAGGCCGTACCACTGCCGGCCGCGACCTCCCGGACCGTCCAGCGGCAGGTCGAATCCCGGCCCGCCGTCCCGGCCGTGACCTTTCGGACCGTCCAGCGGGAGGCCGAATCCCGGCCCGCCGCCCCGGCCGCGCTGCTGCCGGTACGCCCGTGGGACCGTCCGGAGGACCCCGGTTCGGTCGCGGTGGCGGCCGGTATCGCCCAGCGCATGCCGGACGGTTCGGTGCGGTTCGAGCCGCCCCGGGAGCCGCAGCCCACCCAGCCGCCATCGCCCGTCCCGCTCCAGCGCACCGCCGGGGCCCCTGCGCCGGAAGCACCGCCAGCATCGGCAACGTCGGAAACGCCGCCCGTACAGCCGACACCCCCGCCCACCGCAACCACCCCGCCCCCGCCACCCGCACCCCCACCCGAGTCCACCGACGACCTGGTCCGCCGCCTGATCGACCCGCTGAGCCGGCTGCTCAGGGCCGAACTGCGCCTGGACCGTGAGCGCGCCGGCCGCCGGCTGGACGACCCCCGCAGGTAACCGACAACGCACGTACGGAAGGAGACCCCGCAGATGGCCGAGGACGACCCGGCGGTGAGCGTGTGCTTCATCGTCAAGATCGACGACTTCAGCCTCGGGGCGTTCAACAGCTGCGAGGGCCTCGGCTGCGAGGTGGTGATGGAGCAGCGCGAGGAGGGCGGCAACAACGGCTACGTGTGGCAACTCCCCTCCCGCATCAAGTACTCGAACATCAAGCTGAGCCGCCCGGTCACCAAGGACACCGAGAAGGTGACCCGGTGGATCGCCGGCATGGTGTCCGGCGTGACCCGCAAGACCGGGCAGATCAGCGCGATGACGGCGGACGGCCGGGTGGTCGCGCGCTGGAGCCTGCTGGACGTGGTGCCGGTCCGCTGGCAGGGGCCCTCGCTCAGCCCGGAGACCGCCAAGGTGGCGACCGAGACGCTGGAGATCGCCCACCACGGCTTCCTCGACACCGGCCACCCGTAAGGAGACGCGGAGCCCATGCCCTCGTCCCCCGTGGCGTTCAGCGCGGCCGCCCAGCCGAAGGCCGGCGGACGGCCGAAGCTGGAACGCGCCTACCTCGAACTCCGCCATCCGCCCTCGGACGGCGCCGCGAGCACGCCCGGCCCGCACCTGGACAAGATCGAGTTCCAGTTCAACCCCAAGGAGCTGAGCCTCGCCAAGTCGGCGAAGTGGGAGCGGAAGACGGCCCGTGGGGCGAAGACGGCGGGGCCCGCCGAGTTCAAGGGGCCCGAGCCGAGCAAGCTGACCCTGGAGATGTTCTTCGACGCGACGGACCGCCAGGACAACCGCGTGGTCAAGGCGGTGGAGCAGCTGTTCTCCTGCTGCGTGCCGACGGACCGGACGCACAGCAAGCAGCAGGGCGTCCCGCCGTGGGTGATCTTCCACTGGGGCGGGCTGACCGGGTTCGTCGCGTACGTCAGCCAGGTGCAGGCGAAGTACACGCTGTTCACGGCGGGCGGTCTGCCGATCCGCGCGGTCTGCCAGGTGACGCTGGAGGAGCTCAGCGGCGAGCTCGGCGGGCAGAACCCGACCTCGGGCGCCCTGGCCGCCCGCCGGGTGCACCGGGTGGTGGCGGGCGACACGCTCGCGCTGCTGGCCTGGCGCGAGTACGGCGATCCGACCGCCTGGCGGGCGATCGCCGAGGCGAACGGGATCGACGATCCGATGCGGCTGCGCCCGGGCAGCGAACTGCTGCTCCCGGCCGCCGAGGAGCTGCCCGAGCGGACCTGAGCCAGCTCCGACCCCGATCCGACCCCGATCCGCCCCGATCCGAAGCGGATCCGAAAGCGGTAGCCCGGACGAACGAAGGAGGACGTCATGGCCGGCGAGACCTTCGCCAACTCCCTGGCCGTCGAGGTGGACGGTCAGCCGCTGCCCGCCCAGGTGGCCGAACTGCTGGTCTCGGCCTACGTGGACGACAGCCGCCGCCTGCCCGACCTCTTCGTGCTGCGCTTCCGTGATCCGCACCGCCTGGTGCTGCGCAAGGCGTCGATCACCGTCGGCACGTCGGTGCGGATGTACGCCCGGGCCGGGGACGATCCGGAGCGGCGGCTGCTGGTCTCCGGCGAGGTGACGGCCCTGGAGATCGACCTCGACTCGACCGGCACCTTCACCGTCGTCCGGGGGCTGGACCACTCCCACCGGCTGTTCCGGGGGCGCCGGGTGGCCGGGTACCGGCAGATGACGGCCTCGGACGTCGCGACGGCGGTCGCCCGCCGGGCCGGGCTGCCGCTCGGCACGGTGGACGCCACCACCGCCGTCCACGAGTACCTCACCCAACCGGGCGTCACCGACTGGGAGTTCCTGCACCGGCTGGCCGCCGCCGCCGGTCGCGAACTCGCGGTGCTGGACGGGCAGCTGGAGTTCCGCCGGCCCACCGAGGCGAACCGCGCGCCGAGCACCGTGACGCCCGTCCGCGCCAGCCCCTTCGTCCTCCAGCTGGGCCGCAACCTGCTGCGCTGCCAGTCCGTGGTGACCTCCGCCGACCAGGTCCGCACGGTCGAGACCCGGGGCTGGGACGTCGCGGCCAAGCGCGCGGTGGTCGGCCACGCCCCGGCGGGCGAGACCGACCGGCTCGATCTTGGTCTGACGTCCCGTCAACTTTCCGACCCCTTCGGGGATTCGGTGCTGCTCGCCGCCGACGTGCCGTACCGGAGCCAGGCCGAGGCCGATCAGGCGGCGAAGGCCCTGGCGGCCGATGTCGCCTCTTCCTTCGCCGAGTTGGAGGCGGTGGCGATGGGGATCCCCCGGCTGCGGGCCGGTGCGGCGGTGGTGCTCTCCAACGTGGGTGCGCCCTTCGAGGGCAAGTACACGGTGACGTCCACCCGGCACGTCTTCGATCCGGAGGTCGGCTATCAGACCTGGATCACGGTGAGCGGCCGCGCCGACCGTTCGCTGTTCGGGCTCGCCGCCGGGGAGCCGGCGGGGCGCGGCGAGCGCGTCGCCGGCCTGGTCAACGCCACCGTGACGGACACCCGCGACCCGCTCGGCCAGGGCCGGGTCAAGCTCGCGTTCCCCTGGCTGTCCGGGGAGTACGTCAGCGACTGGGCCCGCACGGTGCAGCTGGGCGGCAAGGGCGGCGGGGGAGTGGTGAGCCCCGAGGTGGGGGACGAGGTGCTGGTCGGCTTCGCCCAGGGGCTGGTCGACCACCCGTACGTGATCGGCGGCCTGTACAACGGCGAGGACAAACCGTCCGCGCACGAGGGGGAGCTGGTCGACTCGACGAGCGGTGCCGTCAACCGGCGCTCCCTGGTGTCGCGCGGCGGGCAGCGGCTCGAACTGCTGGACGCCGCCGCCGGGCCGACCGGGGTCCGACTCGCCAGCGGCGACGGCAAGTTGACGATCACCCTGGACCAGAAGGCGACCGCCGTCACCATCCACAGCGACGGCACCGTCACGGTGGAGGCCAAGGACAAGGTGGTCATCCGGGCCGATCAGGGCGTCAGCGTGGACGCGGGCAGCGGACAGCTCGAACTGGCCGGCCGGTCGGTGCGGGTGACGGCCCGATCGGGCGTCCAAGTTGACGGCGGAAGCGGCGCGTTGACCCTGCAGACCCAGGGGCAGGTGGACGTCCAGGGCACCACCGTCGGGGTGAACGGCCGGGCCAGTACGGAGATCAAGGGCGGCGCCACCTGCTCGATCAGCGCCGCCCTCGTGAAGATCAACTGAGCGCCACCGGGTGCCACTCGGCGCCACTGAGCACGACGGACGAGAAGGAGTACCAGCCATGCCTCCTGCCGCCAGGGTCGGGGACCCCACCGGACACCCGGGCGTCATCGGGCCGCCCGGGGTGCCCACCGTGCTGATCGGCGGCCTGCCCGCCGCCGTCGTCGGAACCCCGCACCTCTGCTCCTTCCCGCCCCCCGCCGTCCACCCGCCGAGCGCCATCGCCCCGCCCGGCTGCCCGACCGTGCTGATCGGCGGCCTGCCCGCCGCCCGGCTCGGTGACCTGGCGGCCTGCGGCGCGCCGGTCGTCCTGGGCTGCCCGACCGTCCTGATCGGCGGGTGACGATGGGCGAGCAGTTCACCGGCGCCGGCTGGGCCTTCCCGGTGCGCACCGACCCGACCGGCTCGATCGCCCTGGTCACCCGCGAGCGCGAGATCGAGGAGAGCATCCGGCTGATCCTCGGCACCGCGCCGGGCGAGCGGCCGATGCGGCCGATGTTCGGCTGCGCCATCCACGACCACGTCTTCGCCCCGGCCGACGCCGCCACCGCCGGCCTGCTGGCGTACGAGGTCAGGCTCTCCCTGGAGCGCTGGGAGCCGCGCATCGACCTGATCGACGTCACCGTGGCCTTCGACGCCGTCGACTCCGGCACGCTCTACCTGGACGTCCGCTACGCGCTGCGCGGCACCAACGACCCGCGCAACCTGGTGTTCCCGTTCTACGTCATCCCCGCCCACGGGGACGGCACCGGCGTGGGCGCCGACGGGGGTGGGGCGGGATGAGCCTGCCGCAGCCCAACCTGGACGACCGCCGGTTCCAGGACCTGGTGGACGAGGCCAAGCGGATGGTCCAGCAGCGGTGCCCGGAGTGGACCGACCACAACGTCTCCGATCCCGGGGTGACGTTGATCGAGACCTTCGCCCACATGGTCGACCAGCTGATCTACCGGCTCAACCGGGTGCCCGACAAGAACCACCTGGCCTTCCTCGACCTGATCGGCGTCCGGCTCTTCCCGCCGGCCGCCGCCCGGACCGAACTGACCTTCTGGCTCTCCGCGCCCCAGCCGCAGCCGGTGCAGATCCGCGCCGGGGTGGAGGTGGCCACGCTGCGCACCGAGACCGAGGAGGCGGTGGTCTTCTCCACAGACCGCCAACTCGACATCGTCAACTGCGAGTTGGCGCACCTGGCGGTGGTCTCCGCAGGCCTGGCCACCGATCGGGACGCCGAACTCGCCGAGGGGCGCGGCACCCCCTGCTTCTCCGCCGTCCCGCAGCCCGGCGATGCCCTGCTCTTCGGCCTGTCCCGGCCCGTCCCGCACTGCGCGGTGGCCCTTCGGCTCGACGTGCCCGTCCAGGGGCACGGCATCAACCCCGACCACCCGCCGCTGGCCTGGGAGGCCTGGACGGACGGCGGCTGGGCGCCCTGCGAGGTCGAGCGGGACACCACCGGCGGGTTCAACCGCCCGGGGGACGTCATCCTGCACGTCCCGGGCGGCCACACCGCCTCCGCCGAGGCCCGCCACCGGGCGGCCTGGCTGCGCTGCCGGATCGCCGAGCCGACGGCGGGCCGGCGGCCCTACTCCTCCACCCCGGTGCTGATCTCCGCCACCGCCTTCACGGTCGGCGGCACCACCACCGCCGTGCACGCCGAACTCGTCCGTCAGGAGCTCCTCGGGCACTCGGAGGGCGTGCCCGGGCAGACCTTCACCCTGGCCCGCCCCCCGGTGGTCGCCGGTGGCGAACCGGTCGTGATCGAGATCGATGCCCCAGGCGGCCGAGGTGCCCCAGGTGTCCCGGGTGGCCGAGGCGGGCCTAGCGGACCCGACCGCCCCGACCGCCCGGACGGCCCGCAGGAGTGGCACACCGTGGACGGCTTCGGCGAATCCGCCGCGCAGGACCGGCACGTCCACCTCGACCGCGCCACCGGGGAGCTCTCCTTCGGCCCCGCCATCCGCCAACCCGACGGCACCCTCAGGGAGTTCGGCGCCGTACCGGCCAAGGGCGCGGCGATCCGGGTGCGCGCCTACCGGACCGGCGGCGGCCGGATCGGCAACGTCGCCCGCGGGGCCCTCACCGTGCTGCGCAGCTCGATCCCGTACGTCGCCCGGGTGGAGAACCGGCAGCCCGCCGCCGGCGGGGTGGACGGCGAGGACGTGGCCAACGCCCGGCTCCGCGGCGGGCTCGAACTGCGCACCCGGGGGCGGGCGGTGACGGCCGAGGACTACGAGGCGCTGGCCCGCGAGGCCGCCCCCGAACTCGCCCGGGTGCGCTGTGTGGCCACCGAGACCGGGCCGGACGCCGGCGGGGTGCGGGTGCTGCTCGTCCCGAACGCCCCGGACGACGGGCGCGGGCGGCTCGACTTCGCCCGCCTCGCCTGCACCGACGAGCTGTACGCGCGGGTCGTCGGCCACCTCGACGCACGCCGGATGCTCGGCACCCGGCTGCTCGTCGAACCGCCGTACTACCAGGGCGTCACCGTGGTCGCCGAGCTGCGGCCGCGGCCGCCGCACTCCCGGGTGGAGCTGCAACAGGAGGCGCTCACCGCGCTGTACCGGTACTTCAACCCGCTGACCGGCGGGCCGGACGGCACCGGCTGGCCGTTCGGCCGACCGGTGCAGTCGGGCGAGGTGTACGCCGTGCTGCAACGCCTGCCCGGCGTCGAACTCGTCGAGCGGGTACGGCTGTTCCCCGCCGACCCGCGCACCGGTCAGCGTGGCGAGGCGGTCGACCGGATCCAACTCGCGGCCCACGCCCTGGTCTTCTCCTACGAGCACCAGGTGCGGGTGGCATGAGCGAACGCGCGCTGCTGCCCGGGCTCGCCACCCGCCACCCGATCGGGTCCCAACTCCCCGGCCTCTACGCCGAGGACGAGTTCACCCAGCGGTTCACGGCGGGCCTGGACGAGGTGCTCGCCCCGATCCTGTGCACCCTGGACAACCTGGCCGGCTACTTCGCCCCGCCCCTGGCTCCCGCGGACTTCCTGGCCCTCCTGGCGCACTGGACCGGCGCGCCGGTGGCCCGGCCGGAGGCGGTCGCGGCGGCGGTCCGGCTGCACGCGGTGCGCGGCACCCGGGCGGGGCTGGCCGCCGTGGTGCGGCAGGTGTACGGGGTCGAGCCGGAGATCGAGGAGAACGGCGGCGCGGCCTGGTCGGCGGTGTCGGGCGCGGCCCTGCCCGGCGCGGCGGCACCGGCCCTGCTGGTGCGGCTGCGGGTGGCCGATCCGCGCGCCGTGGACCAGGCCGCGCTCGCCGCCCTGGTGGCGGCCAACTGCCCGGCACACCTGCCGGTGCGGGTCGAGGTGACGGCGTCGGCGGCCGCGGGGCCGGGTCCGACGGCCGGGACGGAGGGAGAGTCATGGTGACCTGCGAGTCGTGCGGGCGGCCCTGCACCCGGGAGGAGGACTTCTGCGGGGCCTGCGGCGCCTACTTGTCCTGGGACGCGCCCGCCGCGACCCCGCAGCGCCCTCCGGTCACACCGGTCACGCCGGTCACACCCACTACGCCCGCTCCGCCCGTTGCCCCGCCCGGGGCCCGTCCGTCCCCACGGCGGCCGCGGGCCGAGCGGGCCGAGCGGGCCGGACGTTCCGGGCCCCCGCCCACCACGCCGCCGAAGCCCACCGAGCCACCGCACGTCCCGTCCCCCTCCGCCGCAACCACCCCGCTCGGCCCGCTCGACCCGACCGGCCCGGGAGCGCCGGTGCAGCCGAACGCGGTCCTGCCCGGGGAGGCCGTCGAGCAGCCACGGCCCGAGACCGGCCGCCCACCCGCCCCGGAACGTCCGCCCGCACCGGGGGAGTTGATCTGCGGGCAGTGCGGCGCCGGCAACGTGCCCAGCCGCCGCTTCTGCCGCCGCTGCGGCAGCTCCCTCGCGGATGCCCCGGTCGCCGCCCGCCCGCCGTGGTGGCGCCGGCTGTTCGGCCGGCCGTTCACCCGGCGCAGGCGCCCCGCCCCGGTGGCGGGGGAGCGGCCCCGGCAGCCGCGGGAGCGTCGCCGGTCGCGCCTGCTGGTCCCGCTCGTCCTGCTGCTCCTGCTCGCCGGGGCGGGTTACACCTTCCGCGCCGAACTGGGCGAGGCGTCCGAGGCCGTCCGGGACCGGATCAGCACTCCGGAGGCGATCCACGTGACCGCCCTCCACGCCTCCAGCGAGGATCCGGCGCACCCGGCCGCGGCGGCGGTCGACGGCACCACCGACCGCTACTGGGCCCCGGCCCGGCCCGGGCCCGGTCAGGGCGAGTACCTGGAGGCCGAGTTCGCCGGCCCGTTCCGGCTGCTGGACGTGCTGATCCGCCCCGGCAGCTCGCCCAACGCCGAACAGTTCCTGACCCAGGCCCGCCCGCAGACCGTCACCCTCACCATCACCCGCTCCGACAGCCGGATCAGTACCCGGACGGTCCACCTGGCCGACGCCCCCGGCGAGCAGCGCTTCCACTTCGGCGTGAGCGACGTGGTCCGCATCCGGCTCACCGTCGACGCCGCCTACGGCACCGGAGCCGGGCGTCAACTCGCCCTGGCCGAGGTCGAGTTCTTCAAACGGCCATGACCCGGGCAGCCTCAGCGGTGCCGCCGCCCACGGACCGCCGTGACCTCGTCGGATCCTGGTGTGCCCTTGGCCCCCGGCCCGGCCGGCAGCCCGAGCGAGAGCAGCATCCGCGCCCGCCCCAGCCGGCTGCGCTCGGCCGCCGCCGGGTCCCCGCACCGCTCCTGCGCCGTGATCAGGGTCCGCCAGGCCTCCTCGCGGAACGGGTCGATCTCCACGCTGCGCGCACCCGCGCCGGCAGCCGCGTGCGGCCGGCCACGCGCGAGCTCGATCCCGGCCAGCGTCAGCGCGGCCCCGGCGGCCTCGCTCCGGTAGTGCTCCCGCCGGCCCACCACCCATTCGGCCGGCCCGTCCTCCGGCAGCAGCTCCCCGGTGTACGCGTCGAGGGCGGTGCGCAGCGCGTGCGCGGCCGCGTCCCGGCGCCCGGCCGCCCGGGCCCGCAGTGCCTCGGCCAGCGCCGACTCGAAGCGCTGGAGGTCGCCGCCGCCCGGTGCGGGCACGCGGAACAGGTACGCCTCGCCGGTGCGCAGCAGCAGCCGGGCCTCCCCCCGGCCGGCCCCGGGCTCCAGGAAGGTGCGCAGGGCCGAGACGGCGACCTGGAGCGAGCGGGCGGCGGTGTCCGGCGGCAGGTGCGGCCAGAGCGCCTCCATCAGCAGTTCGCGGTGGACCGGACGCCCGGGGTGGATGGCCAGCAGCCGCAGCAGCGCCCGGGCCCGGGGGCGCACCAGTCGCCAGTCCAGGGTGCGGCCGCCGAGCGCGAGCTCGAACCCGCCGAAGCAGCGCAGCTCCACCCGCCCGGCCCGGCCCGGCGGAGAGGTGGCCGCCGGGGGTGTGGCCGCCGCCCGGGGCACGGGCGGTGCCCGGCGGGTCGTCGAGCGTTCGATCAGCCGGTCGCGCAGCAGCGGGATCCACTGGTACGTGCCGGCCACCGGTCCGTGCTCCAACAGCCCGTAGTCGTCGGCGAGTTCGCCGAGCAGCCGGCCGCTGTCCGGATCGCCGGCCAGCTCCTCGCAGCGGACCGGGGAGAGCAGCGACACCGGGCTGACCCGCTCCAGCAGCCGCACCAGCCGGGCCGGCAGCGGGTCCAGCACCTCCCGGTCCAGGTAGCCGCGGGCCAATGCGGCCAGCAGCTCGGTGGGCTCCGGCCGCGCTCCGCCGCCCGGCTCGGGCTGCGGCTGCGGTCCCGGCGGTCGGGCCAGGGCCGGTCGCAGCAGCCGGAGGACGGCCGGCCAGCCCAGGGTGAGCGTGCCGAGTGCGGTGGCGAGGCCGGGGGCCAGCCGGGCGTCCAGGAAGGGTTCGATCTCCTCCGTGCGCAGCCGCAGCGCGGCCGGGCCCAGCACCGTGGTGTCGGCCAGCTCCCGCCGGGCCAGGTTGACCAGGGGGCGGCGCCGCCCGGCCGCCACCACCCGCAGGTTCGGCGGGGCGAGCAGCAGCAACTCCTCGACGGCCGCCTCGGCGGGCGTCCCGTGGACGAGGTGCAGGTCGTCGATCGCCAGCAGCACCGGCTCGTCCTGCCGTTCGATGACCAGCGCCAGGGCCTCCACCGAGACCCGGGGCAGCGGCAGCGGCGCCCGCAACCGCCGCGCGATCCCCTCCAGCACCTCGCCCACCTCGGCGGTGCCCCGGCCCGGCCGCCACCGGATCGTCTGCCCGCGGTGGCGCGCCAGGTGCTGCGCCAGCACGGTGGTCTTGCCGTGCCCGGCCGGCCCGACCAGCAGGGTCAGCGGACTGAGGGTCGGCCGGGCGAGCTCGGCGAGCACCCGCGCCCGGACCAGCTCCGGACCGCACCGGTCGGGATCGCGCCCGTGAGGATCACACCTGTCGGGATCATGCCGGTCAGGATCACGCCCGTCGGGATCGTGCCGGTCAGGATCAAGACGCATATCCGCTGTGCCCCCGCCAGTCCCGTGCGATGACGTCAGACGCCGCTCAGCTCAAGAGCATCGATCACTGTAAGTGATCCACTGATGACGGGCCAGTGGAATTCGGTCACCGTGACCAAGGCGTGCCCGAAACCGGGGCGTGAAACCGGGGTGTCAGGCCCTAAGCCAGGAACCCCCGCAGCAGCGCCGCCGTCGCCGCGAGGTGCTCCTCGGTGGCGCGGCGGGCGGCGTCGCCGTCGCCGTCCAGGATCGCCCGGACCATCGCCCGGTGCTGGTCGGCGGCGTGCTCGATGTTCCGCTCCAGCATCGGGATGGCGTTGAGCAGGTCGTTGAGCCGCATCCTGGCCTCGGCGATGGCCGCGGCCAGGGTGGGGGAGCCGGTGAGCTCGCCGATGGCGAGGTGGAAGCGGGAGTCCAGCTGGCGGTACTGCGCCGGCGCGGCGCCCTCCAGGTCGGCCAGCCGGTCCTCCAGGTGGGCCCGCTGGCCGGGGGTGAGGGTGCGCCGGGCGGCCGCCTCGGCCGCGCCGGTCTCCAGCACCTGGCGGTAGGTCAGCGCGTCCTCCAGGGTGCCGCCGAGGTCGCGGGCCGCCCGGCGCAGGTCGGCGACGTCCGGCGCGGGCATCGTGTAGGTGACGAAGGTGCCGCCGTAGCGGCCGCGGCGCGGTTCGACGCAGCCGGCCTGCTGGAGGGTGCGGAGCGCTTCGCGCAGGGTCTCCCGGCTGATCCCGAGCCGGGCGGCCAGGTCGCGTTCGGCGGGGAGCCGGTCGCCGAAACCGAAGACGCCGAGCTTGATCGCCTGGAAGAGTCTCTCAACGGTCTCCTCGAAGGCGTTGCCGGTCCGGACCGGGCGGAAGATCGCCCCGGTCTGCCAGTCCAGCCGCGCCTGCTCGCGGGTTTCGTCCACGTCCACGCCGGAATCGTACCTACGAGCGGGTTCTGGGACTCGTTCCCATCTCAGCTCTTGACGCCGCCCGGGCGAGCCGGAACGATGCTGCTCACCCACCCCAATGGTCTGGTTCCAGACCATTGAAGAGCCGTCCGACCGTCGAACCCGTCGGGGTCACCGCGCCACGCCGTCGTGGCCCGCATGCTCCCCGGCACACCCTCAACCCCCAGGGGTGCCCATGACCGACGCACGCTCACCCGACGACCCTGCCCGCCCCGTGTTTCCGCAGGACACCGCGGACGTTTCCACCGAGGTCCTCACCGGAGCCGTCCCCACCGAAGCCGTCCCCACCGACGAACAGCGGCTCCGCGAACTCGGCTACACCCAGGAGCTGGCCCGCTCCATGTCGGGCTTCTCCAACTTCGCCGTCTCCTTCTCCATCGTCTCGATCCTCTCCGGCTGCCTGACCCTGTACGGGACCGGCATGAGGACCGGGGGCCCGGCCCTGATCATCTGGGGCTGGCCGCTGGTCGGCCTGCTCACGCTCTGCGTCGGGCTGGCGATGGCCGAGATCTGTTCCAGCTACCCGACCGCCGGCGGGCTCTACTACTGGTCCGCCAAGCTGACCCGCAGCGGCGGTCCGGCCTGGAGCTGGTTCACCGGCTGGTTCAACTTCCTCGGCCAGGTGGCGGTCACCGCGAGCGTCGACTACGGCGCCGCGTTCTTCGTCAACGCCTTCCTCACCCTCAGGTACGGCTTCGAGGCCAGCCCCGCGCACACCGTGGAGATCTTCGCCGTCATCCTGCTGCTGCACGGCCTGCTCAACATCTTCGGGGTGCGGCTGGTGGCCGTGCTCAACAGCGTGTCCGTCTGGTGGCACCTGGTCGGCGTCGCGGTCATCGTCGGCGCGCTCGTCGTGGTCCCGGAGCGGCACGCCTCCGCCTCTTTCGTGTTCACCGAGTTCGTGAACCAGACCGGTTTCCAGAACCAGTTCTACGTCGCGCTGCTCGGCCTGCTGATGGCCCAGTACACCCTCACCGGCTACGACGCCTCCGCGCACATGACCGAGGAGACCCACGACGCCGCCCGCTCCGGCCCGCGCGGCATCGTCAACGCCATCACCGTCTCCATCGTGGCCGGCTGGATCCTGCTGCTCGGCATGACCTTCGCGATCACCGACTACGACGGCGCGCTCAACAGCGACACCGGGGTCCCGCCCGCGCAGATCTTCCTCGACGCGATCGGCGACGGCGGCGCCCAGATCCTGCTGCTCATCGTCATCGGCGCCCAGTTCTTCTGCGGCATGGCCTCCGTCACCGCCAACTCCCGCATGATCTACGCCTTCTCCCGGGACGGCGCGCTGCCCGGCTCCCGGCTCTGGCACCAGATCGACCCGCGCACCCAGACCCCCACCAACGCGGTCTGGCTGGCGACCGGCGGCGCCCTGCTGCTCGGCCTGCCCGCCCTCTGGAACGCCACCGCCTACACCGCCGTGACCTCCATCTCGGTCATCGGCCTGTACATCTCCTACGTCATCCCGGTGTACCTGCGGCTGCGCCAGGGCGCGGACTTCCCGCGCGGCCCCTGGCACCTGGGCCGCTGGAGCGGGCTCATCGGCACCATCGCGGTCGGCTGGACGGCCGTGATCACCGTCCTGTTCATGCTCCCCACCGGGAGCCCGATCACCGCCGACAGCTTCAACTACACACCCGTCGCGGTGGCCGTCGTCCTCGGCTTCGCCGGTCTGTGGTGGCTCGTCTCCGCCCGGCACTGGTTCACCGGCCCCCACGTCCACGCCCTGCCGCCCGAGTCCGACGCCCAGGACACCGAACTGGAGGTCCGATGACCACCCCCCGACTCACCCTCGACGAGCTGCGCGCCCGCGTCGCCGACGGGTCCGTCGACACCGTCGTCCTCGCCATGACCGACATGCAGGGACGCCTCCAGGGCAAGCGCGTCGCCGCCGACTACTTCCTCACCGACGTGGTGCCCGGCGCCGCGGAGGGCTGCGGCTACCTGCTCGCCGTCGACGTCGACATGAACACCGTCGACGGCTACCGGATCTCCTCCTGGGAGAGCGGCTACGGTGACCTGACACTGCGCCCCGACCTCAGCACCCTGCGGGCCGTGCCCTGGCACCCCGCCACCGCCATGGTCCAGTGCGACGTCACCCACCACGACGGCACCCCCGTCGCCGAGTCCCCGCGCCAGATCCTGCAACGCCAACTGGACCGGCTGGCCGGCTACGGCTGGCAGGCCCAGGCCGCCACCGAGCTGGAGTTCATCGTCTTCCGGGACAGCTACGAGCAGGCCTGGGACAAGGACTACACCCGGCTCACCCCGGCCAACCAGTACAACGTCGACTACTCCATCCTCGGCACCAGCCGGATCGAACCCCTGCTGCGCCGGCTCCGCAACGACATGGCCGGCGCCGGCCTCACCGTCGAGTCCGCCAAGGGCGAGTGCAACCTCGGGCAGCACGAGATCGCCTTCAAGTACGCCGACGCCCTCACCACCTGCGACAACCACGCCGTCTACAAGACCGGCGCCAAGGAGATCGCCGCCCAGGAGGGCTGCAGCCTCACGTTCATGGCGAAGTACGACGAACGCGAGGGCAACTCCTGCCACATCCACCTCAGCCTGCGCGACCAGCAGGGCGCACCGGTGTTCGCCGGCGACCGCCCGCACGGCTTCTCCCGCACCATGGAGCACTTCCTGGCCGGCCAACTCGCCTGCCTGGCCGACTTCGCCCTGCTGCTCGCGCCCACCGTCAACTCCTACAAGCGCTACGTGCCCGGCAGCTTCGCCCCCACCGCCATCGCCTGGGGCCGCGACAACCGCACCTGCGCCCTGCGGGTGATCGGCCACGGCCCGTCGCTGCGCTTCGAGAACCGCGTCCCCGGCGGCGACGTCAACCCGTACCTCGCGGTCGCCGCCCTGATCGCCGCCGGCCTGCACGGCGTCGAGCAACAGCTGGAACTCGAACCGGAGTTCACCGGCAACGCGTACGCCTCCGACGCACCCCGGGTGCCCGCCACCCTGCGCGACGCGGTCGACGCCTTCGAACGCAGCGCCGCCGCCACCGAGGCCTTCGGCAAGGACGTCGTCCGCCACTACACCCACGCCGGACGCACCGAACTCGCGGCCTACGAACGGGCGGTGACCGACTGGGAGCGGCGCCGCGGATTCGAGCGGCTGTGATGTGCCGGTGATGCACCACGACGACCGCCGCCGACCGCTGATCGGCATCACCAGTTACCAGGACGAGGCCGCCTGGGCCGTCTGGCACCAGCGCGCCTCGCTCGTCCCGCAGACCTACGTCGACGCCGTCGTCCACGCGGGCGGCACCCCGGTGCTGCTGCCACCGCAGCCCGACGGCGGGGCCGGCCACCTGCTCGACGCCCTGGACGGGCTCGTCCTCGCCGGCGGACCGGACATCGACCCGGCCCGCTACGCGGCCACCCCCGACCCGCGCACCGGCCCGCCGCACCGGCCGCGGGACGACTGGGAGAGCGGCCTGCTGCACGCCGCCCTCGCCCGCGACCTGCCGCTGCTCGGCATCTGCCGCGGCATGCAGCTGCTCAACGTCGAGCTCGGCGGCACCCTCCTCCAGCACCTGCCCGACGGGAGCCACCAGACCGTCCCCGCCCGCTTCGTGCGCCACCGGGTCGACGTGACGGACGGCAGCCGGCTCGCCGCCGTCCTCGGGCCCGCCACCGAGGTCTCCTGCTACCACCACCAGGCCGTCGACCGGCTCGGCGCCGGACTGGCGGTGACCGCCCGGAGCGCGGACGGGACCGTCGAGGCACTCGAACTGCCCGACCACCGCTTCGCGTTGGGCGTCCAGTGGCACCCCGAGACCGACCCCGACGACCAGCGACTGTTCCGCGCGCTCGTCACCGCGAGCCAGCCCGCCACCCACAGGGAGACCGCCCGATGACCGAACCGGACCTCTACGAGGTCGTCAATCCCGCCACCGAGGAGGTGATCGCCACCGTCGAACTGGCCGGTCTCGCCGAGACCGACGCCGCCGTCGCCCGCGCCCGTGCCGCCTTCGACACCTGGCGCCGGGTCGCCCCCGCCGACCGGGCCCGGCTGCTGCGCGCTTTCGCCGCCGCCGTCGACGCCGACCGCGACCACCTCGCCGCCCTGGAGGTCGCCAACGCCGGCCACACCATCGGCAACGCCCGCTGGGAGGCGGGCAACGCGCGCGACGTCATCGAGTACTACGCCGCCGCCCCCGAGCGGCTGTTCGGCCGGCAGATCCCGGTCGCCGGCGGCATCGACGTCACCTTCCAGGAACCGATCGGCGTGGTCGGCGTCATCGTGCCGTGGAACTTCCCGATGCCGATCGCCGCCTGGGCGCTGGCCCCGGCCCTCGCCGCCGGCAACACCGTCATCGTCAAACCCGCCGAACTCACCCCGCTCACCGCCCTGCGCCTGGGCGAACTCGCCCTCCAGGCCGGGATCCCGGAGGGCGTGCTACAGATCCTGCCCGGGCGCGGCCCGGTGGTCGGACAGCGCTTCGTCACCCACCCCGACGTGCGCAAGGTGGTGTTCACCGGCTCGACCCGGGTCGGCAAGGAGATCATGGCGGGCTGCGCCGCCCAGGTGAAGCCCGTCACCCTCGAACTCGGCGGCAAGAGCGCCAACATCGTGTTCGCCGACGCCGACCTCGCCAAGGCCGCCGCCACCGCGCCGTACGCCGTCTTCGACAACGCCGGGCAGGACTGCTGCGCCCGCTCCCGGATCCTGGTCGAGGCGTCCGTGTTCGAGGACTTCCTGGCGCTCCTGGAACCGGCCGTCCGCGGCGTGCGGGTCGGCGACCCGTCCGACGAGAAGACCGAGATGGGCCCGCTGATCTCCGCCGCCCACCGGGCGCGGGTCGCCTCCTACGTCCCGGACGGGACGCCCGTCGCCTTCCGCGGCACCGCCCCCGAGGGGCCCGGCTTCTGGTATCCGCCGACCGTGCTCGCGCCCGTGCGGCACGACGACCGCGCCTTCACCGAGGAGATCTTCGGCCCGGTCGTCACCGTCGTCCCGTTCCGCGACGAGCAGGACGCGCTGCGCATCGCCAACGCCACCGAGTACGGCCTGTCCGGCTCGATCTGGACCAGGGACGTCGGCCGCGCGCTGCGGGTCTCCCGCGGCGTCGAGGCCGGCAACCTCTCCGTCAACTCGCACTCCTCGGTGCGCTACACCACCCCCTTCGGCGGCTTCAAGCAGTCCGGCCTCGGCCGCGAGCTCGGCCCGGACGCCCTCGACGCCTTCACCCAGACCAAGAACGTCTTCATCTCCACGGAGGATTGATCAGCATGACCCAGCGACTCGACGGCCGGGTGGCCGTCATCACCGGCGCGGGCAGCGGCATCGGCCTGGCGACCGCCCGCCGGTTCGCCGCCGAGGGAGCGAAGGTCGTCTGCGTCGACCTCGACCCGGAGACCGGCGCCAAGGCCGCCAACGAGGTCGGCGGCCTGTTCATCCAGGCCGACGTCACCGACGAGCAGGCCGTCCGCGACCTCTTCCAGCGGGCCGTCGACGAGTACGGACGGCTCGACATCACCTTCAACAACGCGGGCATCTCCCCGCCGGACGACGACTCCATCCTGGTCACCGGCCTGGACGCCTGGAAGCGCGTCCAGGAGGTCAACCTGACCAGCGTCTACCTGTGCTGCAAGTACGCGATCCCGCACATGCAGCGCCAGGGCAAGGGCTCGATCATCAACACCGCGTCCTTCGTCGCGGTGATGGGCGCCGCCACCTCGCAGATCTCCTACAGCGCCTCCAAGGGCGGCGTCCTGGCCATGTCCCGCGAGCTGGGCGTGCAGTTCGCCCGCGAGGGCATCCGGGTCAACGCGCTCTGCCCCGGCCCGGTGAACACCCCGCTCCTCCAGGAACTCTTCGCCAAGGACCCCGAGCGGGCGGCCCGCCGCCTGGTCCACATCCCGCTCGGCCGGTTCGCCGAGCCCGAGGAGATCGCCGCCGCGGTGGCCTTCCTCGCCTCCGACGACTCCTCCTTCATGACCGCCAACACCTTCCTGGTCGACGGCGGCATCTCCGGCGCCTACGTCACCCCGCAGTAGCCCCGGCCCGGGCGCGCCGGTTCCTGCTCAGGTGCACCAGAGCAGGAACCGGGTGCAGCTCGGGGTGGCGGTCGGGGTGGTCGGGTGCTGCGTGGCGGAGGGCGGCGGGCTGGGATCGGTGGTCGGCTTGGCCGCGCTCGGGGAGGGCTTCGCGGGCGGCTCCGCCGGAAGCGGGGCGGCCGGGGACGCGGGCGGGTCCGAGGGCGACGCCGAAGTCGAGGCGGTGCTGCTGGACGGCTTGGGCCGGGTGGTGGTGGCCGACGGCTGCGGGCGGGCCGTGACCGTGGTAGTGGTGGCGGCCGGTGCCGGTGCCCGTGAGGCCGGGGTTCCGGGGGTGGCCGCGGAGTTCTGCGAGGGTGACCCGGCGCCGGCGGAGTCCGGGGTCACCGCACCGTCCGAGTTGCCGCCGGCCAGCAGGACGGTGGCCAGCCCACAGACCACCAGCCCGGCCGCCGACACGGCCACGACCGCGCCCCGCGGCCGGCCGCCCCGCCGCCGAGCCGACCGCCCTGCGGACCGTCCTGCCGACCGGGGTGGCGGTGCGGACGCCGTGGCCGGGACCTCACTCGGCTGCGTGGGCGGCTGGTGCGCGGCCTCCCCGGTCGTGGCCTCGGCGGTCCGGCCGCAGCCGGGGCAGGAGAGCGCACCGTTGAGGTGACGTTGGCAGGGCGTGCAGTAACTCATGGGATCTTTTCCGTAGGTGCGGCATGACCGGGATCCCGGCGGTGACTTCCACGCCGCCCGCATGCCGAGCCGGATCGGATGCGAGCGTACGCATAGCGGACCGGCTCGCGACACCCGGCCGGCGCGAGACTTCTGGGTGGATCGGGTGCGGTTCGTGTGACGGCGCGTGATGGCCGCCCGCACGCGGCCACCTGGGTGATCGGGCGACCGGCTCGGTCACCTCGCGTGCTGCATTCGACCCTTTCGGCCGACGAGGCGAGACAGTGGACGGGATCTCGGCCGGACCGGCCCGGAGCCACCTCGACACCGGCAGCCGGGCGCATTCCGCCGCCCGACCACGCACCCGCCCGAAGGGGACGCCCCGATGACCGACACCGCCCCGTCCTACCGTGATCTCCGCGCCCTGGTGATCAACTGCACCCTCAAGCGCTCCCCGGAGCGCAGCCACACCCAGGGCCTGATCGACGTCAGCACCGGCATCCTGGAGCGCCAGGGCGTCCAGGTCGAGGTCCTGCGCGCGGTGGACATCGACATCGCGACCGGCGTGTGGCCGGACATGACCGAGCACGGGTGGGAGACCGACGAGTGGCCGGTCATCTACTCGCAGGTGATGGCGGCCGACATCCTGACGCTCGCCGGGCCCGTGTGGCTGGGAGACAACTCCTCCGTGATGAAGAAGGTCATCGAGCGCCTCTACGCCTGCTCCTCCATCCTCAACTCGGCGGGCCAGTACGCCTACTACGGCCGCGTCGGCGGCTGCCTGATCACCGGCAACGAGGACGGCGCCAAGCACTGCGCGATGAACGTCCTCTACAGCCTCCAGCACCTCGGCTACACCGTCCCCCCGCAGGCCGACGCCGGCTGGGTCGGCGAGGCAGGGCCCGGCCCGTCCTACCTCGACCCCGGTTCCGGCGGCCCGGACAACGACTTCACCAACCGCAACGCCACCTTCATGACCTGGAACCAGCTCCACCTCGCCCGCATGCTCAAGGACGCCGGCGGCATCCCGGCCCACGGCAACCAGCGCTCCGAGTGGGACGCCGGCTGCCGCTTCGACTTCGAGAACCCCGAACACCGCTGACCTGCCCGAACGGAGGCGCAAGCCTCTCGTACGCGGCCATGGCAGGACATGCGACAGGAGCCTCTGCCCCCGCATCCGGATGTTCATGGCGGCGAGTCGCGATTCACCTGGCGTGGGCGACCGCTTGGACCGGTCGGGGAGGCTCGGTTTGGTCAGGATCCGGGAGACGTGGGTCAGTGCAACAGCAACACCTCGTTCGCCAAGTGACCCTGTTGCTGTAGCGGACACATGAACGTGTGCCCCCCGCCTCGCGCAACTCGGTGCCCCCGGACAAGCGCACGAGGCGGCTCCGCCGCCGGTAGAGGTCGCGAACGGATCATCCGAGGAGGACGAGTGCCCGATGGCGGAACCCCGCCGTCGGGCACTCGTGCCGGTCGCTCAGTCGCTCGGTCGCTCGGTGCCGGTCGCGGACGAGCTTCCCGGGCCCTGCCAGCCGGTGGCCGAGGGCCAGACGACGGAGACGTCGAGGACCCGTTCGACGAGGTCGGGGATCCACGGCTCGTCGGGCGGCGAGGTGAGGACGACGTGGAGCCGCTCGGGAGTCCCGCCCGTCATCTGTCCGATCTCCCGCACGCGGACGGCGCCGGCCCGCACGGCGTGGTACGAGGTGTGGCCGGCCGGAAGGACCTCGCAGACGATCGGACCCCGGTCTCCGGGCCGGACGACGTCGACGATCGACGAGTCCTGCGGCTTGTGGCCCGCCCCGAAGAGGGTCGCCATGAGCTGGTGGCGCACCGCCTCGTGCCGGAGGCACGTCCGGTCGGCCTCGGCCGCGGCCGCGAGCTCGGCCGTCAGGACGTCGGCCAGCGCGGCCGCGGCGGACACCTCGGAGGACTTCTCGCCCGTGAGCTTCGCCAGGGCGGCGACCGCCCGGTCCCGCCAGCCGCTGCTCTGCAGGACCTCGCCGAGCCGCTCCAACTCGGCCGCGTCCGCTGACCGTACGGCCTCCGGGAGGCTGCGGGAGAGGTCCCGCAGCACCGTCAGGTCGGGGGAGGACGGGGATCCCAGGAGTCGCCAGACGGAGAGCCAGTCGGCCTGGTCGCGGCGGAGGCAGCCGCCGACCAGAGCGTCGAGTTCCAGGAGTCCGGTCTCGGACAGTTCGGCCGGACCGTCGTCACCGATTGCGGTCAGGACCGCCAGCGCGCTCCTGTAGCGCTCGGTCGAGCGCTCGGAGATCCCGTGGCGCCCGAAGTCGTTCGCCGACACGACGTACACGCCGGAGCGGCGTTGCACGACCCAGACGTCCAGTTCCTGCCCGGCCTCGGGCGCCCGGTCAGTGGGCCTCAGCTTCAGGAGGTACCGCCGGTGCCGGTCCTCCGGCACCGGGGTGACCCTCCAGTGGAGCTGGTCACCGTGGGCGAGGGCGCGTACCCGCAGTTCGGTACCGGGTGTGAGTTCGTCCGCCGCTCCCAGGCCGGCGGCCGCCAGGATCTCCGCGTCCAACGGGGTGGGCCTGCGGACGAAGAGCACCGAACCGCCGTCCGGCGAGAGGTTCCAGGTACGCGATGAACCGAGGACGAGGTGATTGCCCCGCGGCTGGGTCTCGATGTGGCCGCCGGACAGGTCCGCCGCCAGCGCGTTGCGGAGCCGGCTCAGGAAGGCGTCCGACTGATCCGACCGGTCCGAGGCGAGGTCGGCGTACGCGGTCCGGGCCTCGGCGCTCACCTGGATCTGCTCGACCGTCAGGGCGCGTACCGCAGCCGTGTCCTGGAGAGCCGGGCCGCGGTCGGCGGCGAGCCCGGAGACCCGGTACCGGGACGGGACCCCGGCCAGGTACTGCGCAGGACTCCGTTCGCCGTGCACGCTCCGGTAGCCGGTCAGCGCCGTCCCGTCGTGGCTCAGGACGAACCGGTAGCCGCTGAGGTCGACGAGCCGGTAGCCGTCCGTCTGCTGCGCCTGGCGCCCGTTGGTGAGGAACGTGGCGATCACGCCACGGATCTCGGCTTCGGCCTCCTGGTCACTGCCACCGTGCGCGGTCACGAAGGCCCGGACGGCGGCCCTGGTCACCCGGAGCCTGCCGAGGAACGCTTCCGACGCCTCCAATCCGGTCCCGAGGTCGGCGTCGGCGGGCACCCTGGGCAGGTTGCGAGGTGTCGGCCGCTCCGGCACCGAACTCGTTCGGAAGCCGCCGCAGGAGCTGTCACGGCACCAGCCGTCGGCGTTCTGCGTGGTCAGCTCGCAGCGCTGCCCGTCCAGGTGGAAGCGTGAGCAGACGCGACCCTGCGCCGGGCCGGACGCAGGCTCCGGTGCGGGATCGTCCGGTCCGGCGGAGGGCGACGGGCCGGCGGCGGGCAGCATGACCGCAGGCAGGGGTGAGGTGTGCAGCACCGTCAGCGTCTGGGTGCTCCGGGTCAGGGCCACGTACAGCTGCCGCGGGCCCTCGGCACCGCGGGCGGTGATAGTCGCGGGCTCCAGGACGAGGACGTGGTCGAACTCCATGCCCTTCGCCTCGCCGGCGGTCAGGACGGTCACCGCCTCCCGGACCTCGTCGGTCATCGCCTCCGCGGCGTCGACCAGGAGCCGGACCTGCTCGAGCCAGTCCGAATCGTCGGGGACGACCAGGGCGATCGAGCGCTGGGTTCGACCGTCCGATCCGGCCAGCCGTGCCGCGTGCCCGACCGCCTCGGCGAGGAGCTGCCAAGGCGTCGTCTCCACGATCCGCACCGGCTCCCCGTCCGCCTCCTTCACCGCGGCCGGGAAGGGAACGGACGGGGCCACCGCCCGGGCGAGCGGAGCGACGAACTCCATGATCTGCGCCGGCACCCGGTAGCTGGTGGTGAGCTCCTCGAGGTGCCAGCCGCCCTCGCCCGCCAGGATCCGGCCGATCCGCTCCCAACTCGGGTAGTCGTGCGGTCCGGTGGCCTGCGCGAGGTCGCCGAGCACGGTCATCGACCCCCTCGGATTGCGCCGCCGTAGTGACCGGGCCTGCATGGGAGTCAGGTCCTGCGCCTCGTCCACGACGATGTGCGGGTAACGCTGCGGCATCTCACCCGAGATGAGGGTCCGTAGCTCTTCGAGGCACACCAGGTCGTCCAGGGTCCACGGCTCGTCCTCGGCACGCTCGGCGGCCGGGCGCGACAGCAGCGCCTGCTCGGCCGCGTCGAACACCTCGGCGGCGCACTCGGCCAGCCTGCCCGGCGAGTTCAGCAGGCTCCGCAGGGCCTCCTCGGGGCTGAGGGGAGGCCACGCCCGTTCGACGAGCGCGGCCACCTGGCGATGACGCTCGACGCTCTGCCGGACGGCCCGGTCACGAGCGCGCTGCGGGAAGCCCTGCCGCAGCGCGGCCAGCAGGAGGTCGACCAGCACGTCGCGGAAGCGGTCCCGGCGGGCCCGGTAGTGGCCCGGCCCGGTGCGGGCGGCCTCGAAGACGCGGCGGACCTCGGACGCCGGAACCCTCAGGGGCGAGCTGCCCAGGACGATGGTGAACATCGGCTCGCCGTGCTCGTCCGTGGGGGCGGTGACGGCGGCATCGACGGCGGCCGGTCGGCAGTTGCCCTCGACCCGGCGCCGCAGCACTTCGGCCATGCGCTCGTCCGACTTGATCCGGCGCACGGACGGGGCGTCCTCGGCTCGCAGGCTCCCCGTCCAGAGGAAGGGGAGCTCGACTGCGGTGACGTTGCGCGTGCCCAGGGTGGGCAGGACCCGGCCGACGTACTCCAGGAACCTCCGGTGCGGGCCGACCACGAGGATGTCCTGAGCCTGGAAGCGCTTGTTGTCGACGAGCCAGGTCACCCGGTGGAGGCCGACTGCCGACTTCCCGGTGCCGGGACCGCCCTGGACGACCAGGACACCCGTGGACGGGCCGGCCACCAGCGCCATCTGGTCGGGCTGGATGGTTTCGACGATGTCGCGCATGCGGCTGCGGCGGGCGCGGTCGAGGTCCCGGAGGAGCAGGTCGTCCACCGCCGGTTGCCGGGCCCCGGAGTCGGGGCCGAAGACGTCCCCGGGGGACGGCACACCCGCCCCCTCTCCGGTGGCGGCCGGGACCGGCGGGGCTATCTCGTCGCGGTAGTCCCGGACCGTCCGTTGGTCGCAGTCCAGACGTCGCCGCAACCGGACCTCACCTGGAGCGTCCGGCGTGGCCAGGCGCCACGCGGTGGCGAGCTCGTTCGTCCAGGAGATGACGACGGTGTCGCGGGTCTCGGCGTCGTGCACCGTCCGCCGCCCGACGTAGAAGACCTCCGGTTCGCCCGTCTCGTCCGACCGGGTGTCCACCCGCATCGTGACGAGGTTCTCGCCCTCCAGACGGAACACCTCCGCCCTGGCCGCGGACTCCGCCCGGGCCGCGATGCCGTCCTTCCTGCTGGCTGCCGCCTGGGCCGACGCGTCGCCGGACAGTTCGGCGAGCTTGGCTTCGTAACAGGCGTACGCGCGGTCGACCGCCCGCTGTTCGGTGGCGATGACGGCCGACCTCGATGACGTGCTCATGTGCTTCCCCTCCCGCGGGCGCCGCACTGCGCGGCCGCCCGCCTACAGCCGCCACTTGCGTACCAGAGCGTGCGCGTACGTCGGGTGCGGAATGCCGCATTCGTTGCGGAAGCGTAGGGTTCCGGCCGCGCGGGAGATGCCTTGGGCGGGACGTCAGCGTGCTGCTCGTCCTTCGTCTCCGGTGCGCAGAATCGATGTGCTTGAGCCTGCCCGTCGACTCAGCTGGTCGGCTAGGGTGCCGGAGTCTTCCGCCGATCTGGGTTGGAGGTAACACTCTGGCATCTGGGGCGGGATGATGGACGTCAGTCGGTCCCGCCGGCCCTCGATGACGGCCTCATGGTGGCACTCGGCGCGCAGGGCCCGGACCATCAGGGCGGTGTCCCACACCTCGCTGACCAGGAACCGCCAGGTGCCGTCCGGCTGTTGATCGGCCAGTAGGCTTTCCCGGCACCGGTGGGTGGCCGGATGGTCGGGAGCCGTTCGGGTCAGAGCCAGGTGGAGCATGCCGGTGACCAGCGGCATGCCGAGGAACGAGCCGTCCGAGGACTGCGCGCGCTGCACCTCGCCGAGCGTACCCGCGGGCACGGGCAGACCCGACGCGGAGCAGGCGATGGCCTCGAAGGACAGCAGCATGATCCGTTGCCACGGCTTGAGCCGGCTGCTTCGTTCGCCTCCCAGCGCGGCCTCGGTGTCGGCCAGCAGTCGGCGGGCATCGGCGTCGGGCGCACCGAGGATGCACGCCAGGGCGTGCAGGTACAGGGTCCGCCGGGCGTGCGGCCCGGCGGTGGCCGACAGGTCGGTGAACGCCGGGAGCTCTCCGTCGGCGGTGGCCGTCTCGACCAGCCACCGGTCGGCCGCCGCGACGAACGGGTCGTGCCGCTGCACGGCAGCGCCCCGCAGCCATGCCCGCGGAGGCCTTCCGGGCCCACTCCCACGCCCGTGGGTCCCGCGCCGTCCACCGCCTCGAAGCGGGGTGCGTGATCGCCTGTCGGCATCGCGCCATCCTGTTCGTGTAGCGACTGTCACAAAGGGCGCGTCAAGGCCGCAGGCCTTGCGGTGAGATGGCCGCCCGAGCGAAGGATCTTCGGCTTCCATGCGCAGGATTCACTGCGAACCGAAGGTCTGACTTCTGTAGAAGATGCAACATCTTTCACACGACCGGCTTGAAGTGATCACTCCGGGTCCTCAACTCGATCACACATCCGAGTCGTTCGCTCGCGCCTGGTAGGAATGACTTCGAGCGGGCCGATCGCCACCGGATCGCCTTGACCAGCGCCGACGGCGCGTCCGGCAGTAGACGTCGCCGACCGGTCCGCGAACAACGGGGGCGTTGAAAGTTCTTCACATTTTCCATCTGGGGGGCATTGCCATGTCTGAAAACACCACCACCGAAGTCACCCGTCGGCGGATGCTGCAAGGCGCCGTCGTCGCCACGGCCGTCGCCGCGGGCACGGTCGTCCTGGGCCTCACCGGCCCCGCCATGACCCCCGCCAGCGGCGCCGACACGGAGGGCGGCGAAAGCTTCGACGAGGTCTTCCGCGGCCGCCGCATCCAGGGCATGCCGATGTCCGGCGACGGCCACCACGCGATGAGCGGCTACATGGTGCTGATCGACGGCCGCGAACTGCACATGATGCGGAACGCGGACGGCACCTGGATCAGCGTCATCAACCACTACCAGACCTTCACCACGCCGCGCACGTTGGTCCGAGCTGCCGTCGACTCCCTGGACGGCGCCGATCTGGCCCCGCTCGCCGCCTGACTCCGGACCGCGCTCCGGCCTCCGCACAGACCACCCTCAAAGGAACAACCATGGCAGTCCGCAAGAACCAGGCGACCCTGACGGCCGCGGAGAAGCGCGCTTTCGTCAACGCGGTCCTGGAACTCAAGCGCCGCGGTGCCTACGACGCCTTCGTCAGCACGCACAACGCCTTCATCATGAGCGACACCGACACCACCGAGCGCACCGGCCACCGTTCGCCGTCCTTCCTGCCCTGGCACCGTAGCTTCCTGCTGCGCTTCGAGCAGGCACTGCAGGCGATCGACGCCACCGTCACGCTGCCGTACTGGGACTGGACCACCGACCGCACACCGGACTCCACGCTTTGGGGTCCGGATCTTCTCGGTGGAGGCGGCACCGGCACCGACGGCCGGGTGGCCACCGGCCCGTTCGCGCAGAGCTCCGGCAACTGGACGCTCACCGTCAGGCCCGACACCCGCAACTACCTGATCCGCCGACTGGGTCAAAGCGGACAGAGCCTGCCGACCAGGGCCGACGTGGACGCCGTGCTGGGGATGGCCACGTACGACGCCGCGCCGTTCAACAGCTCCAGCGCGGGCTTCCGCAACAACCTGGAAGGCTGGGCGGGCGTCAACGTGCACAACCGGGTGCACGTCTGGGTCGGCGGCACCATGAGCACCGGAATGTCGCCCAACGACCCGGTGTTCTGGATGCACCACTGCATGATCGACCGCCTCTGGGCCGCCTGGCAGAGTCGGCACCCGGGCGAGAGCTACCAGCCGGTCCGCCGCACCAGGAACGTGGTCGCCCTGAACGACACCATGAAGCCGTGGAACGACGTCACCCCGGCCGACCTGATGGACCACACCAAGTTCTACACGTACGACAGCGCGTACTGATCCGGCCGGCACAGGCCGGGGACCGGAGCAGTGGCCCATGCTCCGGTCCACCTTGGTGATTCGGGCAAGGGACAGCGAGGCGGTCCTCGTGGCGGAGGATGCCCTCGACGACGACGTCCTGGACGACTGGCTGACCGGGGCCATGGACGTCGCGGCCGAACTCCCGCCCAAGCAACGCGGGCCCGCCCGCACAGGAGCCACCGCCGAGGCGGCAACCTCCTCGCTCGGACACCTCGGGCCCGTCTCCAGGGGGAGCCCGGCTCGGCTGGACCCGAATTCGTTCATGCAGCTGCGGTGCGCGTCGGGGTAAGCCGCAGACCGGGGTGTTCGGGACGCGGAAACCCTTCCGGGACTGGGCCCTTCGGGCTCCGTCCGGCGAGCTCGCTCGAGATCCGGCCGGTGTGCGCCGACATTGGTCAGGGCGCGGGCGCGCTCGTGGGGCGATCGGGAGGAGCGAGGCCGTGGGGCGCAGTGTGGTGTCACGGGTGCGGAGCCCGGGATCGGGCCTGTCGGACTCCGTCGCTGGTCAGGTAGGGTAACAGGGTGTTCCGCCGATCTGGCTGGGAGACAACTCCTCCGTGATGAAGAAGGTCATCGAGCGCCTCTACGCCTGCTCCTCCATCCTCAACTCGGCGGGCCAGTACGCCTACTACGGCCGCGTCGGCGGCTGCCTGATCACCGGCAACGAGGACGGCGCCAAGCACTGCGCGATGAACGTCCTCTACAGCCTCCAGCACCTCGGCTACACCGTCCCCCCGCAGGCCGACGCCGGCTGGGTCGGCGAGGCAGGGCCCGGCCCGTCCTACCTCGACCCCGGTTCCGGCGGCCCGGACAACGACTTCACCAACCGCAACGCCACCTTCATGACCTGGAACCAGCTCCACCTCGCCCGCATGCTCAAGGACGCCGGCGGCATCCCGGCCCACGGCAACCAGCGCTCCGAGTGGGACGCCGGCTGCCGCTTCGACTTCGAGAACCCCGAACACCGCTGAAAGCCGACGTGAAGCAGGAGGTGGAGGACAGCCTGGCTGATCGTCATGTGGTGGAACTTCATCGGCCGCGCCGGTGAGGAGATCGTACAAGCACGGAACGACTGGGAGTAGGGCTCGCGGTTCGGCGAAGTGCACGGTTACGGCGGCGCCAGGCTGCCTGCTCCCGAGGTGCCGGACCTTCCTCTCAAGTCGCGCGGTCGGATGCGCTGACCTGTGCACGTGTCGCGATCGGGTATGCGTGCGGTCGCTGCTGGCCGGGATCTCGGGGCGCTCCTCGACCAGCGAGTCGAGGAGCGCCCCGGAAGACCTTCGGTGGTGCCGAAAGCAGCTGAGGTGAGGGCTCCTCGGTTCTCGTGTTCGTGCGCGTGTAACAGGGTCTGCTCGGATGGATGCCGACTCTTTGCTGACCTCTCTGACTGACCGTCGGGTGAACAGGCTCGTCGCGGCTACGCTGTGCCCGTCCAGGCTCGGTTGCCGAGGAGGGTCTTGATGTCCGAGGCGAGGCCGTTGTCGGGGTTCACCAGGAAGCCGAGTTCGTAGAGGGTGTCCTTGTCCCAATTGGTGGTCAGCAGGCGGACGGGGACGTCGCCGGGGTGGGCCTGGAGGGCGAGCTTGAGTTCGGCGACGGTGTCGGGGGTGACCTTGCCGAGGGGGACGGTGATCTGGACGGGCGGTTTGGTGCCGAGTTCGGCGGAGGACACGTCGAGCGTGGTGATCTCCTGACCGAAGACGCTCAGTGACCCGTCGCGCTCGTTGAGGCGGCCGCGGACCGAGATCACGTTGTCCTCGACCATCTGCTCGGCCATCAGGTTGTAGGTGGCCGGGAAGAACAGCACCTCGACCGAGCCGTCGCGGTCGGCGAGGGTGATGATCGCCCAGGCGTTGCCGGCCTTGTTGATCCGGCGGTCGACGCCGGTGATCAGGCCGGCGAGGCGGACCTCGCCCTCGGAGCGGCCGGAGCCGAGGAGTTCGGCGATCGAGGTGTCGCGGTTGCGGGAGAGGATGTGCTCGGCGCCGTCGAGCGGGTGGCTGGAGACGTAGAGGCCCAGCATCTCCCGTTCCAGGGAGAGGAGTTGGCGGCGGGGCCACTCGTTGTCGGTGAGCTGGAAGTCGAGCCCGATCGCGGGGGTGTCGTCACCGCTGTCGAGGGCACCGAACAGGTCGTCCTGGCCGATGGCCTGCTGCTTCTTCACGCCGGTGACGGCGTCGATCGCGCTCTCGTGCACGGTGCTCAGCGACAGGCGGGTGTGGCCGAGCGAGTCGAAGGCGCCGGCCTTGACCAGGGAGTCGACGGTGCGCTTGTTGCAGACCACCAGCTCGACCTTGTCCAGGAAGTCCGCGAAGGAGGTGTACTTGCCCTTCTCCTTGCGGGTCTTCACCAGCGACTCGATGACCGGCACACCGACGTTGCGGACGGCCTTGAGCCCGAACCGGACGTCGCTGCCGACGGCGGTGAAGTCGACCACCGACTCGTTGACGTCGGGGGAGAGGATCCGGATGCCCATCTGCCGGCACTCGGCCAGGTAGACCGCCATCTTGTCCTTGTCGTCGGCGACGGAGGTGAGCAGCGCGGCCATGTACTCGGCCGGGTAGTTCGCCTTCAGGTAGGCGGTCTGGTAGGAGACCAGGCCGTACGCGGCGGAGTGCGACTTGTTGAACGCGTAGCCGGCGAACGGGACGAGGACGTCCCACACGGCCTGGATGGCCTCGTCGGAGTAGCCGCGCTCCTTGCAGCCCGCGTGGAAGGGGACGAACTCCTTCTCCAGCACCTCCTTCTTCTTCTTGCCCATCGCCCGGCGGAGCAGGTCGGCCTGGCCGAGCGAGTAGCCGGCCAGCACCTGGGCGGCTCGCTGGACCTGCTCCTGGTAGACGATCAGGCCGTACGTGGGGCCGAGGACCTCCTTGAGCGGCTCCTCCAGCTCGGGGTGGATCGGGACGATCTCCTGCTGGGCGTTCTTGCGCAGCGCGTAGTTGGTGTGCGAGTTCATGCCCATCGGGCCGGGCCGGTACAGCGCCGAGACGGCGGAGATGTCGGCGAACTCGGTCGGCTTCATCAGCCGCAGCAGGGCGCGCATCGGACCACCGTCGAGCTGGAACACGCCGAGGGTGTCGCCGCGGGCGAGCAACTGGTAGGTGGTGGGGTCGTCGATCGGGATCTTCTCGATGTCGACGTCGACGCCGCGGTTGGCCTTCACGATCTTGATGCAGTGGTCGATGATGCCCAGGTTCCGCAGACCCAGGAAGTCCATCTTGATCAGGCCCATGGCTTCGCAGGACGGGTAGTCGAAGCCGGTGATGATCACGCCGTCCTTGTCCCGCATGTGCAGCGGGATCAGGTCGAGCAGCGGGGTCGAGGAGAGGATGACGGCCGCGGCGTGCACGCCGGTGCCGCGGATCAGGCCCTCGATACCCCGCCCGGTGTCGATGATCTTCTTGACGTCGGGCTCGTTCTCGTACAGCGCCCGGATCTCGGTGCCCTCGTTGTAGCGGGCGTGCTTCTCGTCGAAGAGGTCCGCCAGCGGCACGCCCTTGCCCATGACGTCCGGGGGCATCGCCTTGGTGATCCGGTCGCCCATGGCGAAGGGGTAGCCGAGGATGCGGTTGGCGTCCTTGACGGCGGCCTTGGCCTTGATCGTGCCGAAGGTGTTGACCTGGGCGGTGTACGCGGAGCCGTACTTCTCAGTGACGTAGCGGACCATCTGGTCGCGCTGGCGGTCGTCGAAGTCGATGTCGACGTCCGGGGGGTTGATGCGCTCGGGGTTGAGGAAGCGCTCGAACAGCAGGTCGTGCTCCAGCGGGTCCAGCTGGGTGATGCCGGTCAGGTAGGCGACCATCGAGCCGGCCGCCGAACCGCGGCCCGGACCGACCGGGATGCCGTTGTCCCGGCCGTACTGGCAAATGTCGGCGACGACGAGGAAGTAGGCGTCGAACCCCATCGGGGTGATCACGCCCATCTCCAGCTCGATCCGGTCCAGCACTTCCTGGCTGGGGTTGTCGCCGTAGCGGTGCTGGAGGCCGGCGGCGATCTTCTGGCGTAGGTACGAGGCCTGGGTCTCGCCCTCGGGCACGTCGAACTGCGGCATCCGGTCGACGTAGGTGAAGACCTCCTCGTACGACTCCACGCGCTCGGCGATCGCCAGCGTGTTGTCGCAGGCCTCCGGCAGCTCGCGGAAGAGCTCGCGCATCTCCTCCGCGGTCTTCACGTAGTAGCCCGAGCCGTTGAACTTGAAGCGGTTCGGGTCGTCCTTGTTCTTGCCCACGCCGACGCAGAGCAGGCTGTCGTGGGCGTCCGCCTGGTCGGCGGTCACGTAGTGCGAGTCGTTGGTGGCGAGGAGCGGGATGTTCAGCTGCTTGGCGAGGCGCAGCAGGTCCTGGCGGACGTCGCGCTCGATGTCCAGGTCGTGGTCCATCAGCTCCAGGAAGTAGTTCTCCTTGCCGAAGATGTCCTGGTAGGCGCCGGCGGCCTTGACCGCCTCGTCGTACTGACCGAGGCGCAGCCGGGTCTGCACCTCGCCGGAGGGGCAGCCGGTGGTGGCGATGATGCCGCCGGCGTTGGCGGCGATCAGCTCGCGGTCCATCCGGGGCTTCATGTAATAGCCCTCCATCGACGCGAGCGAGGAGAGCTTGAAGAGGTTCCGCAGACCGGTGGCGTTCTGCGCCCACATCGTCATGTGGGTGTAGCGGCCGCCGCCGGAGACGTCCTTGCCGCCCTCGCCGTCGGCACCGGTCGGGCGCTGGCCGCCGGGGGACCAGAACACCTGCTTCTTCAGGAAACGCGAGGCCGGGGCGACGTACGCCTCGATGCCGATGATCGGCTTCACGCCCGTCTTGGCGGCGGCGTGGAAGAACTCGTACGCACCGAACATGTTCCCGTGGTCGCTCATCGCGATCGCCGGCATGCCCTGCCGTTCGGCCTCGGCGAACAGCTTGCCGTTCTTCGCCGCCCCGTCCAGCATCGAGTACTCGGTGTGGACGTGCAGGTGTGTGAAGCTGTCGGACACGGCGGAGCGGCTCCTTGAGATGGGGACGTGACGCAAAGCCGCCCACGGTAGCGGGTCGGCGCGCACGACTCGCCGTGACCGGGAGGAAGAGGCTGTGGATTTGACGAGACCTTCCCACCGTGCTGACGGAGCTTTGACACCGCGACCGTCCGGTCCGTCGAACGCCCGGCCGACCCCGCCGGGCGCTTCGCCCGTACCGGGGGATCATGGAGCTGCGGAGGCACTCGGCCGGTGAGGCGGTGAGTTCGGCGGTGAGCGGGAAGCTGCGGGTGTACCTGGGCGCGGCGCCCGGGGTCGGGAAGACGACCGCGATGCTCGCCGAGGGGTGGCGGCTGCGTGACGGCGGGCTGGGCGTGGTGGTCGGTTTCGTGGAGACCTGCGGCCGCCGGGGCACCGAGGAGCAGCTGGCCGGTCTGCCGGTGGTGCCGCGCCGCAACGTGGCGTACCGGGGGATCGAGCTGACCGAGTTCGACCTCGACGCCGTGCCCGCCCGTCGGCCCGCGCTCGCGCTGGTGGACGAACTGGCTCACCGAACGTCCCGGGCAGCCGCAACCCCAAGCGCTGGCAGGACGTGCAGGAGCTGCTGGATGCCGGGGCCGGAGGTGTGCGCGAGGATCTGCCCGACCGTGACGTTCGCGCCGGGCGCCTCGTCCGGCAGGTCGGGCAGCAGGTCCCGCACCGTGGTGTCGGTGGTGATGCTGTCGGTGAGTCCGATCAGCGGCCAGGTGGCCAGCAGCTTGGTCAGCGACGCGGCGTCGTAGAGCGTGTTCGGGCCGGGCCGGGCGGGCTCAGGGTGTCGCCGTCCGGGCTCCGCGATCACTGTCGGGCCGACTTGCGGGCGGCCCGGCGGCGGGTCAGGAAGACGCCGATCAGCATGCCGACGAGGATCGTGACGGTCAGGACGACCCAGAGCGGCATGGTGACGTCGGAGACCCACAAGGTGATGGTCACCGAGGTCGTGTTGACCGCGATGAACCAGACGGCCAGGACCGCGATGACGGCCATGGCGATGGTGCGCAGCCGTACCTCGCGGCCCTTGACCGTGAGACGCGACGGCTCGTGGTGCGTGCTGGCGTTCTGCGGCATGGTTTCAGTATCGGGGGATTTGCGGGATTCGTCCCCGGAAGGTGCCGGTGCGGGCCCAGGGCCGGTGTGGGAGCCGGGCACGGGACCCGCCCTGGCACGGCCCGGGGGGCCTTGGCGCACCTGCCCGGACGGCACCGGGCCGGCGGCGCGCAGCCGCTCCACCGACCGCTTGGCGGGCTTGACCGACACCGGCCAGTGGCCGCCCGGGAACTGGCTGCTGTCGACGGCGTTGCCGTGCAGCGCGGCCATCTCCTTGGCCTGGGTGCCGTGCAGCACCAGCAGGGCGCTGACCGCGGCGACGATCACCGTGGTGTTGACCCCGGCCTCCTCGATGATGATCAGGAAGCCCGCCCATGAGAAGACCACCGAGCCGACCGGGGTGGTCGGGGGCCGTCGTCCTCGGCGCGGCCGCGGTCCGTGACCGGGGCGCGAGCGGCGGTCCCCACCGGGAACATCGCCTTCTTCGCCGTGGAGACCGTACTCGCCCTCTTCGCGCACGACCGTCTCGGCATCGGCACCTTCGGCTTCGGCCTGCTCCTCACGGCGGAGGCCACCGGCGGTCTGCTCGGCGCGGGCATCGCCTCCTTCCTCGGCCGACGACTCGGCACCGGCACCGCGCTGACCTGCACGGCCGCGGTCGAGGGACTCGCCGTCCTGGGCCTGGCTGCCGCCCCGAACCCGTACGTCGCCGGCCTCGCGCTCGCCGCCTGCGGAGCGGGCATGGGCGCCACGATGGTGCTCGCTCCCTCCCTCCCTCCGGCAGGCGATCGTCCCCGCCCACCTGATGGGCCGGGTCGCCTCCACCTCCCGCATGCTCGGCATGTGCGCCGCCCCGTTCGGCGCCTTCCTCGGCGGCTGGCTGGCCACCACCTGCGACGTACGCACCCCGCTCTACGCCGCCGCCGGCCTCCTCCTCACCATGACCGCCGTCACCGCGACCATGACCAGCAACCGCCGGGTCGAGGCCGCGCTGCGCGCCGCCGCCGCCCCGGCCGGTGACCCGGATCGGCCGGAATCCCGGGATCCCGTGCACGCGGGTGCCATGTCGGGGAGCTGACCCAGGGCCACGACCGTCGCGGCACGGATCGCCGACCTGGTCACCCTCGCCGCGCCGGGTAAGCCGGCCACCCTTCCGCCAAGCCGGATGGGCCGGTCACGGGGTACGCCACGTTCGCGGGCCTGCACCGGATCGTCGAGGCGCACCGGTGGTCGGCGTCCCGTACCCGACCCGGGGATTCCTCCGGGCCGGGCCGGGTCGGCTGAGCTCGGGTCATCGGCTTGTCAGGAGGTCGCCTTGAGGGTGTCGTCGAGCCAGTCGTAGATGCGGGCCTGGGACAGGCGCATGGCACCGGGGTGACAGTGGGCGCCGGCGCCTTCCTCGGCGGTGAGGACCATCAAGGTCTTGGGGCAGGTGAGGTGGTCGTAGAGCTGCTCGGGCTGGCCCTTGAAGAACATGTCGTCCTCGGCGTCGCAGACGAGGGTGGGGCACTGGATCCGTTCGGCGATGCCGCCGGCAAGGCTGTAGTCGAGGTAGGAGGCGTTGAAGGCCCGGGGAGTGTCGACGCCCATGACGTACATGCCGTGGTTGATCGCCCAGCGGGCGATCGGATCCTCGGTCATGATCTGTTCGAGGGCGGCGTCGAGTTCGGGGGCGGACTGCGCACGCAGGAGCCGCTCGGCCTCCTCGCGGGTACCGGGGATGTTGCGGACGGAGGTCTGGCCGAGGTCGTAGAGGCCGTCGACGGCTATCAGCGCGGCCAGGCGGTGCTCGAACGCCGCGGCCCTGGGGGCGAGGACACCGCCCATGCTGATGCCGAGGAGTGCGATACGGCTGTTGTCGACTTCCGGGAGGGTCTCGGCGAAGTCCACGACGGGGGTGATGACGTTCTCCCAGTCGGGGCGGAAGACCAGGCCCTCGCGGTGGCGCGGCCCGGGCATGCCGGGGCCGTCGAAGACCAGCACGGTGTAGCCGCGCTCGACACCGGCCATCGCCCCGAAGAAGTGCAACTCCTCGGCGGTGCCGTCGAATCCGTTGTGCATGATGAGCGTGGGCCGTGGTGCCCCGGAGTCGTCGACGCGGTACAGGTAACCCGGCAGGGTGGTGTCCTGGTACGGGATCTCGACCGGCTCGATGACCGGGGTGAACAGCGCGGCCGCCGCCCGGAAGCAGGCCACGCTGCGGTCGTAGGCGTGGTCGTGACGGGGGTCGCAGGGGTGGCCGTGCAGGAAGAACTCGGCCGACCGGTAGTAGTTCGACGCCCGCAGGAGCCCGTCCCGGGCACTGACCCTGTGGCCGGCCGCCAGTGCCTTCTCGGCCTCTCCGGACACCCGGTCGGCGGCGGCCAGCCACTCGGTGTACCAGCTGGCGTAGTCGCCCTCGGTGATCCGCTCGGCGGTCGCGACGACCTCGCCGAAGTCCGCGCCGCCGTAGGCGATGTGGCTCATCGACCGCAGGGTCTCGTACCAGAACTGGATGTTGTTCGGGAACAGCAGCTGCTTCATCGCACACTCTCCGTGGGGCTCGTAAGCACAGATTTGTGCTTACGCGAGGAACTGTAGACCCGGGAACCCTCCGAAGCAAATATTTGTGCTTACGATGGGGGCATGACCCAGAAACAAGCGTCCGCACGAGTGCGCAGGAGCCCCGAAGAGGTCCGCGCGGCCGTCCACCAGGCAGTCGTCGACTTGCTCTCCGACCCGGCGGGCGAGGACCTCAACATCCCCGCGATCGCGCAACGCGCCGGCGTCAACCACACCAGCGTCTACCGGCGTTGGGGCAACCTCGACGCACTCCTGGCCGACACGGTGACCACTCGTCTCGAACGCGACTCACCGCTGAACGACACCGGCACCCTGCGCGGCGACCTCCTCGCCTGGGCCGAAGCCAGCGTCGCGAGCATCCGTACGTCCGAGGGACGCGCCCTCGTGCGTGCCGTCGTCCTGTCCATGCCGAACAGCGCCCAGGCCCAGGCCGAGCGCGCGCAGCAGTTCCAGCGCCGGATGCACTCCATCGAGCAGATCCGCCGGCGGGCCACGGCCCGGGGCGAGAACCCGCCACCCCTGGAGCAGATCCTCGACCAGCTCATCGCGCCGTTCTACATCCGGGCGATCTTCGGCATCGACCCGCCGGACAGTGGCTACCCCGAACTCCTCGTCGACAGACTGCTCGGCGACGGAAGCGCGCCCGGCGCAAGCAGTGCGTCCGCGGCAGACTAGGCGGTCGGGCGGGGCACCCGCATGGGTGGTGGGCCGCCGGCGCGGCCGGTGGGCGGCGTGGGCGCGGTGGCAGGCGGGATGGCGCTCATGGGCGAGGGTTCGGATTCCCCGGTCGTTCCCGTCACCGGCCGTCCGGAGCAGGCGCCGCTCGCGGCGGGCGCGTACCTGATCCGGACCGCGGGCGCCCGTCCCTGCCTCGGGGAGTCCACGGCCCACGACAGCGGTGGCCGAGTCGGACAGTTCGACTGTCCGGGGAACGTACCCACCTACGTCCTGGAGCCGGCGGGCGGCGGGCAGTACACGATCCGTCCGCTCCATCCCGTCCTGGGCCACGGTTGTCTGGGAGTGGACTCGGCCCTTCTCACCGACGGTGCCCACCTGATGAACGACTACTGCGGCCGGCGGGGCACCGCCGAACGATGACAGGACCGTGTCGACGGTGGGTCCACCGACGCCCAGGGCGCCGAGAAGCCGCTTGAACACCATCCGGGGCACTTTTTACAGAGTCGGGGAAACGAGCGCGCTGATCGTACTTTGCCTGCTCTTGGCCGGTGCCGGGGGAGCCACTCGAGGCGTCGGGATCCTCTCGCCGATACCGAGTGTTCCGTCGTTTCCGAAGGCCGTAGATTCGCTCCACACCCACCACGTCCTACCTCGACGAGGGCTCCGGCGGGCCGGAGAACGACTTCACCAACCGCAACGCCACCTTCATGACCTGGAACCAGCTCCACCTCGCCCGGATGCTCAAGGACGCCGGCGGCATCCCCGCCCACGGCAACCAGCGCTCCGAATGGGACGCCGGCTGCCGCTTCGACTTCGAGAACCCCGAACACCGCTGACCGCGGTGCAGGCTGCAGCTGCCCGTCCGCTGGCGTTCTCAGGCGACACCCACCACCGCACCGAGCCAGTCGTGGCGTACCTGCACCGTCGAGAGGATCGGGCCGAGCCGGCGGTCGTCGAGGCCGCGGACCGCGGACGAAGGTGCCAGGTGTACACCAGCAGCCCGAGCCAGCCTGGCCGTTCAGCGGAGGGGCGTCGTGGGGAGTTGCTGCTCCGCCCAGATGATCTTGCAGGCTGGGCTGTAGCGGCTGCCCCAGCGTTCGGCGATCTGGGCGACGAGGAACAGTCCGCGCCCGCCTTCGTCGGTGGTTGCGGCGTAGCGCAGGTGTGGGGCGCTGCTGCTGGTGTCCGAGACTTCGCAGATCAGCGTTCGATCCCACAGCAGGCGGGCGGTGATCGGCGCGCCGCCGTACCGGATCGCGTTGGTGATCAGCTCGCTGAGGATCAGCTCCGTGCTGAACGCCATCTCGTCCAGGCCCCACTCTGCCAACTGCGCCGTGGCACAGGCCCGGACGCCGGCCACCGCGGCGGGGTCCGACGGCACGTCCCACTGGGCGACGCGGTCGTCCGACAACGCGCGGGTGCGCGCCACGAGAAGGGCGACATCGTCCCTTGAGCTCGTGGGCAGCAGTGCGTCGAGCACCGCGTCACAGGTCTCCTCGGGCGTCGGGTCGGCACCGGCCAGGGTGTCGCGGAGGAGCGCGAGTCCATGGTCGATGTCCCGGCTGCGGTCCGCGACGAGGCCGTTGGTGTACAGCACCAGCCGACCGCCCTCGGGCACCTTCAGCTGTGCCGTCTCGAAGGGTAGTCCGCCCACGCCGAGCGGCGGGCCGGCCGGCAGGTCGAGGTACTCCGCCGTGCCGTCGGGCGCGATGAACGCGGGTGGAAGATGGCCCGCCCGCGCCAGCTCGCAGTACCCAGATACCGGGTCGTAGATCGCGTACAGGCACGTGGCCCCGGTGATCCCGGTATCACCGCGCGCCGTGTTCTCGTCCTTGTCGATCCGGCTGACGAGTTCGTCGAGGTGGGCCAGGAGGTCGTCGGGCGGCAGGTCCAGCATGGAGAAGTTGTGCACCGCCGTTCTGAGACGGCCCATGGTGGCGGCGGCGTGCACGCCGTGTCCGACGATGTCTCCCACGACCAGCGCTACGCGACTGCCGGACAGCGGGATGACATCGAACCAGTCTCCGCCGACGCCCTGCTGCGCGGGCAGGTAGCGGTAGGCGACGTCGAGTGCGTTCTGCTCGGGCAGTCCGTGCGGCAGCAGGCTCTGCTGGAGGGTCACGGCCGTGCTGTGGTCGCCGGTGACGGCCGAGACGATCTGCTCGTGCGTGGCGAACCTCGTGTCGAAGAAGCCTCCGTTGCGGCCGAGACGCAGCACTGCCACCCGGTCTGCGACCGCACGAACGCTCTCCAGGTCGTGGCTGACCACCAGCACGCCGAGCCCTTGGGAGCGCAGCCGCTCGATCAGCTCCAGGACCAGGGCGGTCTGTCCGACGCCGAGGGCGGCAGTGGGCTCGTCCAGGATCACGAACCGGGGTTCGCCGATCAGTGAGCGCGCGATCGCGACGGTCTGCCGCTGGCCGCCGGAGAGCGAGCCGACCGGGACGTGCAGACTGGGTATCCGGATGGACAGCGCGTTCAGCAGCTCGCGGCAGCGTCGTTCCATCTCGACCTCGTTGAGGATGCCGAACCTGCGCACTTCGCGGCCGAGGAAGAGATTGGCGACCGTGTTGAGGTTGTCGCACAGCGACAGGTCCTGGTGGACGGTGGCGATGCCGAGGTCCTGGGCGTCCATCGGCTTGCGGAGGTCGACCCGGTTGCCCTCCCACTCGATGACGCCGCTGTCCGGCGGGCACACTCCGGCGACGACCTTGACCAGGGTGGACTTGCCGGCACCGTTGTCCCCGACCAGCGCGACGACCTCCCCCGCATCGACGTCGAGGCCGACGTCGCTGAGGGCCTGCACGGCACCGAACCGCTTGGAGATGCCACGTAGGGCCAGCAGGGGAGTGCTTGCCACGGAAACCGTCTCCTTCCCCGTCGCGCTTCAGCGGGCGACGGACCGCACCAGCAGCAGCGCGATGTCATCGGTCCGGTGCTCTGCTTGTTCGGCCCGGCCGACGAGCGCGTCGGCCAGCTGGTCGAGCGGGTCGCCGCCGTGGCGGGCGAACGTGACGGTGAGGTCGGCCAGAGCCTGATCGGGGTCGGCACCGGGTGTGTCGACGAGGCCGTCGGTGTAGAGGGCCAGGGTGGTGCCGATCGGCAGGTCGATGCGCATCTGCGGGTACTCGGCTGCGGGGTCGACGTTCAGCACCACGCCGCCGGGCGGCTCCAGTGGCTGCGCTCGGCCGTCCACGCCGTACAGCAGGGGCACGGGATGGCCGGCGTCGGCCAGCCAGGCCACGCGGCGGTTGAGATCGACGCGAAGGTAGGTGCAGCTGGCCAGCAGGCCGGTGTCCAGGTCGGCCAGGAGGCGGTTGGTGCGCGTGAGCACGGTGCTGGGATCGGCGTCGGCCGCCGCGAAGGCGCGCACGGCGGTGCGGATCTGGCCCATCAACGCGGCAGCGTTGACATTGTGGCCCTGGACGTCGCCGATGACCACGGCCACGCTGCCGGGCCCGACGCGGATGATGTCGTAGAAGTCGCCTCCGACGTCCATGCCCTCGGTGCCCGGCAGGTAGCGCGCTGTGGTCTGCAGCCCCGGTACGGCGGGCAGCGCGTGGGGCAGCAGGCTGTCCTGGAGGCCGTGGGCGAGGCCGAGCTTGGTGTCGTACAACCGGGCCCGGTCCAGTGCCTGGGCGATCAGACCGCCGAGTGAGGTGAGGACGGTACGTTCTTCCGTGCTGAAGTGGTGCGACTCGGCGAACGCGAGCACACAGGTACCGATCAGCCTGCGCGAGGTCACCAGCGGCAGGTACGCCCACGCGGCCATCCCGTCCTGGGTCTCGGGGCGGTTGGGGTAGAGCCGTTCCAACTCGCCGCGGTTCTCGAAGAAGGCCGGCACGGGGCTGGTCGACGCCTGCACACCGGGAGTGGCCTCCGTCAACTTGGTGCCGTCGAACCGGTCGACCAGGCCGGGGGGATAGCCGTGGTGGGCCACGATGCGCAGCCGGCCGGCCTCGGCCAGTAGCACCGCGACGGCCTGGCCGCCGAACGCCGGCACGATCTGGTCGGAGACCATGCTCACGACGTCCTGCACGGTGACCGCCTCGGTCAGTGCGCTGGCGAGGTGAAGGATGTGGTAGAGCGCTCCGGGCCGGGTGTGCACCGCAGGCTCGGCGGATGCTTCGGCGGCCGGGCCGTGGCGGGAGGCATCGGCGGTGGTGATCTGGGCGGTGAGGCCGGTGGTGTCTGGGAAGAGCTGGAACGACAGCCACCGGTCCGGCGGTCGAAGTGCGACGAATGAGGTGGACTGCCCGCTGATGACCGCCGCCCGGTAGTGGTATTCGTACACCGGATCGCGCAGCCACGGCAGCGCCGTCCACGGCCGCGCCCCCAGCAGCCGCTCGACCGGCTCGCCGAGCAGCTCGGCGGCGGCCGGGGTCACTGCTGCCACCCGGCCGTCCAGGTCGATGTCGCAGAAGCCGTCCGGCAGCCGGCCGGTCATCGCGGTGATCGGGTCGACGGAACGTTCCTGCACCACCACGGGGTGCGGGCCGGGGCGGATCGGACCGCCCGCGCCGGCCGCCTCGGTCAGCACTCTGGTCAGCTCCGAGGCGAGCGCGTCGAGCCTGTCGCGTTCATCGGGCGACAGCTGCGCCGGATGCGACGCGGGCCAGATCAGGAAGACGGCACCGTACGCTGTCGGCCCCGCGACGAGCGGCACGGCCCCGAGACAGAACGGGTACGGCATGGCGACGGCGACCCTCGGATAGCGGCGTGCCATCTCCTGCGCACCGCCCACCCACACGACGTGGCCGCTGCGCACGGCGTCGGCCACCGGGATCGGGGCGGAAACGCCGATGTGCTGCCACGGTCTCGTGAACTGCCGAGCGGCACCGATCGTGACCGCCAGTTCGAGCAGCTGACGGTCGTCCGACAGTAGGTAGAGACCGCCGAGGTGCGCGTCGAGCCGCTTCTGCGCCGACCGTAGCTTCTGTGCCAGGGCCTCGAGGCCGTGCTTCGCCGTCGCCTCGGCGGGCTCGGGGCCGGGCCGCGACGGTGGATTCTGTGACATGTCTACGACGGCAACTCCATTCGAGCCGACGAGCGGACCGGTAGCCCCTCTCTCCCATCTTGGCCTTGTCGGTACCGGATGTCCCGCCGCCGCCTCTCGGCCGGGCCCCGAGGCGGTCCCGCCGGCGAACCCGGAGTGCGCCGGGGAAGGCCTCACCGCCGTCAATGGCACCGGGCGTTGCCGCAAGGTCGCCATGCCCGCTCTGCTGCTGTCAGCGCACTGCGGCTGCCGCCACGCCGACCGACTGCGGTCGGCGGAGAAGTCGGAGTTGCTCCGGACCCTGCCGTTCGAGGTGAGCCTCGACGAGGGCTCCGGCGGGCCGGAGAATGAACGACTTCACCAACCGCAACACCACGTTCATGACCTGGAACCAGCTGCACCTGGCCAGGATGCTCAAGGACGCCGGCGGCATCCCGGCCCACGGCAACCAGCGTTCCGAGTGGGACGCCGGCTGCCGCTTCGACTTCGAGAACCCCGAGCATCGCTGAATGGCCGGCCTCGGTGGAACAGCAGCTGGAGCCTGATCGCGGCGCCGCGGTGCCGTGTCGATGAACCAAGGCACCCGTCTGGCTGTCTGACAGGTTCGCGGTCCGATCATGCGCCGTCCGCCGGCGCGGCGTCAAGGTCCGACTCCTGCCACGGCGCACCGGGGAGGAGCACCGAAGGTCTGCGGTCGCCTGCCGTCGGGTCCGCTCCTGCGCGGACCCCGCAGGATGAGAAGTCCACAACTGATCGGATTTGATCGTACGGCTCTCACAGGGCAGGCTCGGTGTCGCACAGTGGTGGAACCGCCACGGTCCGGCACGGAGGGAGCCGCATGTCCGGGACCGAGCACAGCAAACCAACGGCACACGTGGTCGTCGGGTATACCCCGCAGGACGGTTTCGTCGCCGTCCAATTCAGTCCGCCTCCAGCGGAATACGTGTGGCATGACCGGCAGGCCGAGCACCGCCAGGACCGGTTCGGGCCCGGCAACTGCTACCAACAGTGGCTCGCCGTCGATGTCGCCACCGGTGCCGTCTGGTTCGGTGACACCGACTGGCGAGCACAGGGCGGGTCGGTCGACCAGTCGCTCCCGGGACATCGCCGCGCTACGGTCGGCGATGGCGCACTGCCGTCCCCGGCCGTGTTCGCGGTCCTGCTCACCCACCGCACCGTTGACGACCAGGGCGCCGACACCTGGCGCTTCTTCGGTGTCGAGGAGCTCCATGCGCTCGTCCGGCGGGTACTGCCCCTGGTCCAGCGGGTGATCGGCTCGCTGCACCGCGTGGGCTCGGGCGGGGATCTGGAATGGTCCGCCGAAGCCGCTACGGCCTGGACCGATCTCGAACAGGCCTGCCGGTTCACGCTCGACGCGAGGGGAACCGTGACCTGGTCCGAGCCCCGCATGAGCCCGGTTCCCGCGTGGCGGGTCGAAGTGCAGGACTTCCTCGCCGGCAACCCCGAGTTCTGCGACCCGGCCTGGGCGACAGCCACCGACGCCGAGCTGGACGGCTGTGCCGCATACAAAGCCGATTCCGGATACGGCGGCGTTCCGGGCCTGATGTGCGCCACGGCGGGCGTCCGGATCGAGGAGGGTTACACCTTCTACGGTCACCGTGCGGCCCTGTACGCCTACCGCGCGGCCGCCTGCGGCGACCGCGCCCCGGTCGAAGCCGGGCTCTGGCTGCGGACCAGCGATGCCGGACGGAGCAGTTGGGAGGGCGCGAAGGTCGTGGGAGCGAGTCTCGCCGACGCCCCTGACTGCGTGTTGGACCACCTCGCCGAGACGTTCCGCAGCGCTGCGGCCGACGACGGCGTCGTCCTCACCGGCCTGACGGCCTACCTGCGGCAACAGCGGGCCGGGGAAAGGGCGGCAGTCGACGACGCGCTCGTCGCCACCGGGGAAGAACTGAAGCGTCTGGAGGAGCTGCTGAAGGAGGTCCGCCTGGTCCGGAACACCGTCCTGACCCGGGTCCTCAGCTGGACCGACGGGCGGGACGATGAGGTGATCGCCGGTCTCGCGGCGATGTCCCCTGTCGCCGTGGCCGAGTGGCGCGAGCGGCTCACCGCCGACCGGGGCGTCCGGTCGGAAGCCTGAGGGGCGGCCCGGAGGGCCGGCCCGCAGGCGGGCCGGCAACGCTCCGCACCGTCGGGGCGTTGCCCCCGCTCACGAGAGGGCGGCCAGCGCCTGCGCGGCGAGCATCCGTTCCAGGGCCAGGAGGGCGCGCGGGGCGTGCCGGGTGTCGACGCGGACGGTGTAGATGAAGCGCGTCAGCTCCGGGTCGGCGAGGGGGCGTGCCACGACCTGCGCGCTGCCCGGGGGCAGGGCGAGCCGGGGCATGACGGCGACGCACAGGCCGGCGGCCACGAAGCCGAGCACGGTGTTGAAGTCGTCACCGTCGTATTCCAGCCGGGCCTGGAAGCCGGGGGTCCTGGCCATCTGAGCGAGCAGTTCCAGGCGCAGGGCGGCCTCCGGGGCGGCGATCCACGTCTCCGACGCGAGGTCGGCGAGGTCGATGACGTCCCGGTGGGCGAGGTGGTGGTCGGCCGGGAGGACGGCCACGACCGGGTCCCGGGCGACCAGCGTTCGGCGCAGCGTCCGGGGCGGTGGCATCGGGATGAAGTCGTAGTCGTAACTGAGGGCCAGGTCCATGTCTCCACGCTTGAGCCGGCTGTAGCCGGCTTCGGGCTCCACCTGGGAGAGGCTGACCCGGACGTCGGGATAGGTCGCGTGAAGCTCGGCCAGCGCCTGCGGGACGATGCCGGCGGCGGAGGAGGCGAAGGCGCCGAGCCTGATCCGTCCGGCCGTGCCCGCGCGCATGGCGTCGAGTTCCAGGGAGGCCGCCGCCAGGGCGCTCCGGACGCGCTGTTCGGCGTCGAGGAGGACCGTGCCTGCCGGGGTGGCGCGCACGGGGCGGCGCTCTATCAGGATGAGGCCGGCCCGGCGCTCGAGTTCGGCGATCTGTTGTGAGACGGCGGGCGCGCTGTAGCCCAGCTCGCGCGCGGCGGCGTTGAAGGAGCCTTGGCGGATCACGGCTTCAAGGGTGGCGAGCAGTCGGGGGTCGAGTCTCTGCACGGAGTTAACGCTCACTTATCTGTCGCGAAGATGTCTTTTCTTGTACTTAAGGGTGAACGGCAGCAGGATTCTGCTCGCGGCCCGGATGCGCAAGCCCGGGTCCGCGGCCCACACCCCCCGTCGTCGGGCGCGTTCGTGCGCCCGTGGGGCCGTGCACCCCCTCCTCCGCAACCGCCTCCGTCAGGCGGGCTGCGGAGGAGACGGCCGTCGACGGTCGATCCCCCAGCTGTAAGGAAGTGGTATGCCCAAGCCGCTCATCGGACTCACCACCTATCTCGCCCAAGCCCAGTGGGGGGAGTGGGAGTTGCCCGCGGCGCTGCTGCCCGCGGCCTACATCAGCTGCCTCCAGGCGGCGGGCGGTCGTGTGGTCCTGCTGCCGCCGGACGCGCCGGAGGCCGCGCCGGATGTCGTCGCCGGCCTGGACGGGATCGTCCTGACCAGCGGTGAGGACCTGGATCCCGCGTTGTACGGGGCGAAGCCGCATCCGTGCACGCAGCCGCCGGTGCGCGAGCGCGACCGCTGGGAGTGGGCCGTGCTGGCCGAGGCCCTCGCGCGTGACCTTCCGGTGCTCGGAGTGTGCCGGGGCATGCAGCTGATGAACGTGCACGCGGGCGGCACCCTGATCCAGCACCTCCCCGAGGCGGTGGGTCACCACGGGCACAACCTGCACGGCGGCCACTTCTCGCCCCATGCCGTCACCACGGTGCCGGGGACACGGATCGGTGCGCTCATTCCGGGGACGCGGCAGGTCGCCACGCACCACCACCAGGCGGTGGAATCCCTCGGGGCCGGCCTGGTCGTGGGCGCGCGCGCGGCGGACGGCACCATCGAGGCGATCGAGAGCACCCGGCACCGCTTCGTGGTCGGCGTCCAGTGGCATCCCGAAATGTCCTTCGACCTGGCGGTGGTGCACGCTCTGGTGGCCGCGGGCAGGTCGGCCCCGGCCTCCGCTCCGGGTCGCACCGGCGAGCGGAAGGTGCGCGTCCGGCGGAGTTCGCCCGTCACCGGGGCGACGCCGGTGTCTTGACACCGCTGTGCTCCGACCCCGAGGATCGGCCTGTGAACCTGTCAGACAGCCAGACAGGTGGTTCGATCCCGCGGCGCGTCAGCGCGATGGAAGCGGTGTTCGGCCACCTGCGCAGC
>NZ_JBEOSA010000041.1:0-76525 GCF_040302625.1 Kitasatospora sp. NPDC097643
CACCACCGTGCTGTGCGTGCCACTGATCGCCGCAGTGCTGGTCGCCGGCTGGTACGCGATCCGCGGCCGCCTCGCGCGCGCCGCCGCCGGAACCGCGAGCGACGAGCGAGTCTGATCCATCCTCAGGAACCGTGCCGGTCATCGGACTCAGCGGAGCCACCGGTGCACCTCGGGACGTGACGGGCCCCGGCTGCCGGGTGGCAGCCGGGGCGGGGTGGGACGGGGTCAGGAGGCGGTGCCCGAGCGGGTCCGCCGGGAACTCTGGATCAGGGCCTTCATCTCGGGGACCTGCCACCGCATGGTGGAGCGGGACGACCCGGCCGCCACCACCCTCGACCGGCATGACCTCGACGCTGCCGGCCAACGCGAAGCACCAGCCATGAGTTGAGGCCGGACCGTCCGTCAATGCGCGATGTCTTGACGGTGTCCTGGCGACTGGCCATAGTGATGCCCGTTGCGGCACGGGAGGTGTCCGTGCCGTCCTCGCGCGCGCCCTTCCTGGCTGGAATTGTTAGCGCTAACAGAAATCAGGCGCCTTCCTTCCTCCACCCACGAAGGAGTTCGTCCATGACCACACGATCGTGGCTGCGCCGCGCCCGGCGGGCGCTGCTGGCAGCGGGAGCGACCACGCTGCTTGTCGCCGGCCTGCTCACCGGTGCGGCCACCGCCTCCCAGGCCACCGCCTCCGTGGCCGCCGCCCAGGGCCCGTGCGACGTCTATGCCGCGGGCGGAACGCCGTGCGTCGCGGCGCACAGCACCACCCGCGCCCTGTTCGGCTCCTACAACGGCCCGCTGTACCAGGTGCAGCGGGCTTCGGACGGTACGTTGCTGGACGTCGGCGTGCTGTCCGCCGGAGGCATTGCCGACGCCGCGGCGCAGGACTCCTTCTGCGCGGGTACCACCTGCACCATCACGCGCGTCCACGACCAGACCGGTGGCGGCAACACCCTGGTCTACCAGGGGACCGGCGGGACCGGCGGCGCCGACACGGCGGCCACCGCGAACACCGAAGCGCTGAGCCTCGGGGGCCGGAAGGCGTACGCGCTCCACATCAACCCCGGCAACAGCTATTTCGCCTACAACTCCACGGGGGGCGTGCCGACCGGCAGTTCACCCGAGGGCGAGTACATGGTCACCAGCGGCACCCACGTCAACAACGGCTGCTGCTTCGACTACGGAAACACGGAGATCGACCACAAGGCCGACGGCAACGGCGCCATGGACGCGATCAACTTCGGCACGGAGTGCTGGTTCGGCGGCTGCACCGGAACCGGACCGTGGGTGCAGGCGGACCTGGAGAACGGCCTGTTCCCCGGCGGCAGCAAGACGTGGAACCCCGACCAGGTCTCGCAGACCAGCCGCTTCGTCACCGCGATGCTCAAGAACGACGGCACCACCCGGATGGCACTCAAGGGCGCCAACTCCCAGTCCGGGGGCCTGACCCAGCTCTACAGCGGCTCACTGCCCAGTGGATGGAGCCCGATGCACAAGCAGGGCGCCGTCATCCTCGGCAGCGGCGGCGACTGCTGCCAGACCAACCGCAACGCGAGCGCGGGCACCTTCTACGAGGGCGCCGTGGTCAAGGGCTACCCGTCCGACGCCACCGACGCCGCGGTCCAGGCCAACATCGCCGCGGCCGGCTACACCACCACCACCCCCTTCACCCCCGGCGCGAAGGTGTCGCTGCGGGCCACCACCTCCTGCTGCACCGGCGACTACCTGCGGCACGACACGAGCGACGACAGGGTGGTGATCGCGCCGGTGACCTCCGGCAGTTCCGCCACCGACAAGGGCAACGCGACCTGGATCGTCCGGGCCGGCCTGGCGAACAGCGGCTGCGTCTCCTTCGAGTCCGCCGACACACCCGGTAGCTACCTCAGGCACTACGCGTTCCAGCTCCACCTCCAGCCCGATGCCGGCACCAGCCAGTTCGCCGCCGACGCCACCTTCTGCGCCCAGCCCGGAAACGGCGGCACGGGCTACTCGCTCCAGTCCTTCAACTACCCGGCCAAGTACGTCCGCCATTACCGCCTCGCCGGCTACCTCGCGAGCGACGGCGGTGCCAACGCCTGGGACAACCCGACGTCATGGGCCCAGGACACCAGCTGGCTCGCGGCCGCTCCCTGGAGCTGACGAGCGGCAGCCCGAGCCGGGTCCGGCGGCGACGACGGACGGAGCCGAACCGGACCGCTCACTCCACACCCCACCCCGTGAAGGAGTTCTTCATGATCAAACCGTCTCTCCGCAGGGCCGGGCGGGCCCTCCTCGCGGTCGGTGCGACCGCCGCGCTCGCCGCCGGCCTGCTCACCGCCGCGGCCGGCACCTCGCAGGCGGCCACCCAGGGGCCGTGCGACGTCTACCTCGCCGGTGGCACGCCGTGCGTGGCGGCGCACAGCACCACCCGGGCCCTGTACGGGGCGTACAACGGCCCGCTGTACCAGGTCAGGCGCGCGGTCGACAACGCGACCAGGGACATCGGCCTGCTGAGCGCCGGCGGCTACGCCGACGCCGCCGCGCAGGACTCCTTCTGCGCCGGCACCAGCTGCGTCATCACCGTCCTCTACGACCAGTCCGGCAAGGGCAACCACCTCACCCAGGCGCCCGCCGGCGGGGCGGCCGGCGGGCCGGACAACCTCGCCAACGCCTTCGAGGCGCCGGTCACCGTCGGCGGGCACAAGGCGTACGGCGTCTACGTCGCCCCCGGGACCGGCTACCGCAACAACAACACCAACGGCATCGCCACCGGCGATCAGCCCGAGGGCATGTACGCCATCTTCGACGGCACGCACTTCAACGGCGGCTGCTGCTTCGACTACGGCAACGCCGAGACCAACAACCTGGACACCGGCAACGGCCACATGGAGGCCCTCTACTTCGGCAACAACAACAGCTGGGGCTCGGGCAGCGGCAACGGGCCGTGGGTCATGGCCGACCTGGAGAACGGCCTGTTCTCCGGGGTCAATCGCGGATTCAACGCCAATGACCCCAGCGTGAACAACCGGTTCCTGACCGCCATGCTCAAGGGCGGCCCGAACCAGTGGGCCCTCCGCGGTGGCGACGCCCAGTCGGGCGGCCTGTCCACCTTCTACAACGGCGCACGCCCCAACGCCACCGGCTACAACCCGATGCACAAGGAAGGCGCGATCATCCTCGGCATCGGCGGTGACAACAGCAAGTGGGCCCAAGGCACCTTCTACGAAGGGGTCATGACCCAGGGCTACCCGTCGGACGCCACCGAGAACGCGGTCCAGGCCAACATCACCGCCGCCGGCTACCACAGCGGCTCGACGGCCACCGGCACGCTGGCTCCCGGCTCCCGGATCTCCCTGCGGGCCACCACCGCGCCCTGCTGCACCTCGCACTACCTTCGCCACGACGACGCCGACAACAAGGTCGTCATCTCCAGCACCGACTCCTCCAGCTCGGCCACCGACAAGGCCGACGCCACCTGGATCGTCCGTGCCGGCCTGGCCAGCAGCTCCTGCCTTTCCTTCGAGTCCGCCAACCACCCCGGGCAGTTCCTGCACCACTACAACTACGAGCTCTACCTGGACGTCGACAACGGCGCCGGACCCTTCGCCCAGGACGCCACCTTCTGCCCCACTACGGGCAACAGCGGGGTCGGCACCTCCTTCCAGTCCGTCAACTTCCCGACGAAGTACCTCCGGCACTACAACTACACGGCCTACATAGCGAGCAACGGCGGCTCCAACAGCTGGGACAGCGCCACCAGCTGGGCCGCCGACACCAGCTGGCTGGTCGCCCAGCCCTGGGGCTGAGCCACCGGGGCAGCACCACCGCGCACCGGCCCGCCACCGCTTCGCCGGCGGTGGCGGGCCGGCTCGCGCGACGGAGGAGCCGGAATCGACAGTGACACGACCCGACCGTGGCCGCCGCGCACCACGAGGTGGAGCGCGGCGGCCAGGCGGACGGAGCTGAGGGGCAGACTTGTTGACGGCCTTGCACGGTTCGGGCCGCGCGTCGTGAACCGCCCGGTCGGCGGCCTATTGCGCGAGGAAGGACCACTGCAGGTTGGCATTGCCGTTCCAGCCCGCGCCCTCGTCGGACCACTGCACGGCGGCCCGCTGCCAGGACGCGTGGACGGGCGGGTGGGGCTGCTGGAACGGCAGCACCACGGCGCCCGGCACGTACGTGACCTGGCGGCGGGACGCCAAGGCGGCCCGGGAGACGTTCGGTCGCGAGCGACGGAGGTGAGGACGCCGGCAGTTGGCCCGCCCCGGTCGTCGGTCGCCGATCAGGGCTGGATGTTCTCCAGATCCGCCAGGAGGCTGGGGTGCTTCGGCTCCCAGCCGAGCGCCTGCCGGGTGCGGGTGCTGGACGAGGGCTGGTCGGCCTTGAAGATGGGGCCGAGCGGGCCGTAGGTCTCCTCCGGCACCGACTCGACCGGCAGGCCCAGCCGTCGGCCGATGACGGCCGCGATGTCCCGTACCGCGTCCCCCTCGTCGGCCACGGCGTGCCACGCGGTACCGGCCTCCGCCTGCTCCAGGGCGAGCCGGAAGAGAACGGCCGCGTCGAGCGCGTGGACGGCGGGCCAGCGCTGTGTGCCGTCGCCGGGGTAGCCGGAGATCCTGCTCCGGCGTGCGATGTCGGTCAGCAGGCCGGCGAACCCGCCCGTGCCCTGGTGGTGGACCGTGCGCGGCAGGCGTACGGCCGTGCTCCGGACCCCGCGCGAGGCCAGGCCCAGGATCGCCGTGACCGTGCGACCGCGGCCGCCGACCGGCCCGTCGGTCGGCACCGGGTCGGCCTCGGTGGAGGCGCGGCCCGGCACCCAGGGGGTACCCGAGACGGTGACCAAGGGGCGGTCGCTGCCGACGAGTTCCTCGCCGAGGGTGGTGAGGGCGGCGGTCTCCTCGGCGACGTTCCGGGCGAGGGCCTCGGGGCTGCTGAAGTCGTTGCCGAAGGCCAGGTGGATCACCCCGTCGGCCCGGGCGGCGCCGGAGCGCAGGACGTCCAGATCGGCGAGGCCTCCCCGCAGCGGCTCGGCGCCGGCTGCCTCGGCGGCCTGTGCGGAGGCGTGGGAGCGGGCGAGCGCGAGGACGGTGTGGCCTTTGCCGAGGAGTTCGGCGACGACCGCGGAACCGATCAGACCGGTGCCGCCGGTGACGAAGACGCGCATGGAAACCTCCCAGAAGTGATGGGACTCTTGTCCCATCACCCTAGCAGAGTGATGGGACAAGAGTCCCGTCACATATACTGAGCTCATGGGTCGATGGGAACCAGGTGCGCGTGAACGCCTCGTCGTGGCTGCGGTCGACCTGTTCACGGAGCAGGGGTATGACGCCACGACGGTCGCGCAGATCGCCGAGCGTGCCGGAGTCACCAAGAGCACCTTCTTCCGGCACTTCCCCGACAAGCGCGAGCTGCTGGTCGCCGGGCAGGAGACGCTGAGCCGGCTGCTGGCCGAGGGGATCGCCGATGCGCCCGGTGACGCCAGCCCGCTCGAGGCGGTCGCCGTCGGTCTCGAGCGCGCCTCGGCCGCGATGGGCCCCGGGAGTCGCGAGCTCGCCCCCCGGCTGAAGGCGGCCGTCGCCGCCAGCGCCGAGCTCCAAGAGCGTGACACCCTCAAGACCGTCAGTCTCGCGGCCGCGATGACAACCGCTCTGGTCGCCCGCGGCGTACCCGATCCGACTGCGGCTCTCGCGGGCGAGCTGGGCGTCCTCGCGTTCAAGCGGGGGTACGCCGCATGGGCCGAGGACGATCGTGGCGCCGAGGACGGGCTCGCCGGGTACGCCCTGGCGGCCCTGGACGAACTGCGTGCGGCGAGCGCATCGCTGGGCTGACCGGACGGGGCACCGTCCGGCGCTGCGGCACTGAGCGGGCGTGGGGTTCGGGCGCTGCCCTCGGGTGTGCCGACCGGGGTTCTCCAGCGACGGAGGCCGGCCGGCACACCCGCCGGTTCAGCCCCGGAGGGAGTCGAGCCAGGCGGTCAGCAGGCGGTTGACCTCCTCGGGGCGCTCCTGCTGGATCCAGTGCCCGCAGCCGTCCAGGATGTGGGTGGAGGCCAGGGCGGGGAGGGTGGCCGGGTAGGCGTCGATCGCGTCGGCCATCCAGGTCGTGGAAGCGTCCAGCGCGCCGCCGATGAACAGGGACGGCTGCTCGATCGGGGCTCCGCGGTACCGGGCGAGGTCCTCCCAGTCGCGGTCCATGTTGCGGTAGCGGTTGAGGGCCCCGGTCATGCCGGTGCGCTCGAACTCCCCGGCGTACACGTCGAGGTCGTCCTCGGTCAGCCAGACGGGCAGCTTGCCGCGGGGGAAGCGGTCGCGCAGCCGGCCGCCGGTGCGGGCCACGAAGTGCGGGTCGGGCTCGCCCTGGGCGGGCATGGTGTCGGCGGACATGGCCGCGTAGAAGCCCGCGAGCCAGCCCCGGAGGTCGGGCTCCATCTCCGCTTCGGCCCGGCCGGGCTCCTGGAAGTACGAGACGTAGAACTCCTGGTCGCCGCCCATCTGCGCGAAGACGTCGGTGGGGCGGGGGCCGCCGGGCGGCGCGTAGGGGACGCTCAGCAGTCCGACGGCGCGGAAGACCTCGGGGTGGAGCAGGGCGGAGGCCGCCGCGATGCTGGAGCCCCAGTCGTGTCCGACGACCACCGCCCTCTTCTCGCCCAGGGCGCGCACCAGGGCGACGTTGTCCTCCACCAGATCGAGCATCCGGTAGGCGTCCGTCGCGGCCGGCTTGGAGGAGCGGCCGTAGCCGCGCACATCGAGCGCCACGGCCCGGTACCCCGCCGCCGCGAGGGCCGGGAGTTGGCGGCGCCAGGAGTACCAGGACTCGGGGAAGCCGTGGACGAGCAGGACCAGCGGCCCGGTGCCCTGCTCGACCAGGTGCAGGCGCCCAGCGGGTGCCTCGACGGTGCGGTGGCGCAGGTCGGCGGACGGCGCGGGCTGGTGCATCGCTTCTCCTCGGTTCACGGTCGGCTGCGGTTACCCACCGATCATGCGGCGCGGCGGCCGCGCGACGCGAACACTCTTGTCATCCTGGCAAACTGGCAGGACAGCGCGGTGAATGCGGCACGGCCGGAGGGAGCGGGGCGACGGTGACGGACGACGGCACAGCCGACACGCTGGCGGCCATGGGCCCTCGGCTGCGGAGCGCGCGCGAGCGGCACGGCGCCACACTCACCGGCGTCAGCCGCGCGACCGGCATCTCGCTGAGCACGCTGTCGCGGATCGAGACCGGCCGGCGCAAGCCGACCCTGGAGGTGCTGCTGCAACTCGCGAAGGCGTACGACGTCTCCCTGGACGAGCTGGCCGGCACCGCACCCGCCGCGGCGGCCGGACGGCGCACCTCGGTGTCGCAGCGTTCCGGCAACGACAAGGCGGTGCTACCGCTGACCCGGTACGTCGGGGGCCTGCACGCCCACAAGCACGTCCTGCCCGCCATCGACGGGCCGCCGGCGCGGCCGCGGCAGGTCTCCCACGACGGGTACGAATGGCTGTGCGTCCTGTACGGGCGGCTGTGGCTGGCGCTCGGCGAGCAGGACCTCGTGCTGAGCGCCGGGGACGTGGCCGAGTTCGACACCCGCACCGCCCACGGAGTCGCGAACGCCGGATCCGGTGGACCGGTCGAATACCTGATCATGTTCGGGCCGCAGGGGGAACGCCTGCGATCGCGCACCCCAGCCTCGACCGCTGCTCCCGGAGCACCATAAACGCCGCGGCCGCAGCCGGCCCCACCCGTTCGAGGGAATCACCCCCGGCGAGACCGCCGGAACAGTCGGGACTACCTAGCCTGTGGTCCGATGGCTTCGTGATGGACATGTCCGTCGTGGAGTCCTGAAGCCGCCCTGTCGCGGGGGAGTGGGCCCAAGCCCACGGTATATGGTCATTTTTGATCTTCTTTTGGGACTATCCAACCGTCAACGGCCAGTTGCGGACATATATAGGCGCCCGGAGTCCTGATGCGCTGGGGTGGAGCAGCACCACCGGTACAGCAAGGCAAGGGAGCGGGCGTGGGCGACGTGGTGGGCCGGAGACCGGGCGAGGACACGGCTGCCGGCCAGGGGATGGGCTGCCGGGGTGTCACGGTGGGGGTGGGGGCGGTGGAGGAACGCTTCCGGGCGCTGTTGGAGGCGGCGCCGGACGCGATGGTGATCGTGGACGATGCGGGGGTCATCACGCTGGTCAATGCGCAGACGGAGGCGTTGTTCGGTTATCCGCGGGAGGAACTGCTGGGGCGCTCGGTGGAGTTGCTGGTGCCGGCGCGGTTCCGGGGTCAGCATCATCGGCATCGCGACGAGTACGCGGCGAACCGTCAGGTGCGTCCGATGGGGGCGGGGCTGGAGCTGTACGGGTTGCGCAAGGACGGTACGGAGTTCCCGGTCGAGATCAGTCTCAGCCCGTTGGAGACCGCGGACGGTCTGCTCTTCTCGGCCGCCGTGCGCGACGTCAGCGACCGCAAGGCCGCCGAAGCCCGCTTCCGGGCGCTGTTGGAGGCGGCGCCGGACGCGATGGTGATCGTGGACGATGCGGGGGTCATCACGCTGGTCAACGCGCAGACGGAGGCGTTGTTCGGTTATCCGCGGGAGGAACTGCTGGGGCGCTCGGTGGAGTTGCTGGTGCCGGCGCGGTTCCGGGGTCAGCATCATCGGCATCGCGACGAGTACGCGGCGAACCGTCAGGTGCGTCCGATGGGGGCGGGGCTGGAGCTGTACGGGTTGCGCAAGGACGGCACGGAGTTCCCGGTCGAGATCAGTCTCAGCCCGCTGGAGACCGCGGACGGTCTGCTCTTCTCCGCCGCCGTGCGCGACGTCAGCGACCGCAAGGCCGCCGAAGCCCGCATCAACGAGCTCGCCGCGCTGGTCGAGTCCTCCCAGGACGCCATCCTCGCCAAGACCCTCGACGGCCGCATCACCTACTGGAACGCCGCCGCGCACTCGCTGTACGGCTACACCGCCGGCGAGGCGCTCGGCCGCCATGTGGCCATGCTGGCCCTGCCCGAGTACCGGGAGGAAATCACCACGCTGCTGAAGCGACTGGGAGACGGCGAGAAGGTCGAGCACTTCGAGACGCTGCGGGTCACGCGTACCGGCCAGCTGATCGACGTGGACGTGACCTTGTGGCCCACCCGGACGTCCGACGGTACGGTGACCGGCGCCTGCGCCATCGTCCGCGACATCAGCGACCGGAAACGAGCGGAGGCGGAGCTCACCGCCCTGTACGAACAGCAACGGCACATCGCCCTCACCCTGCAGCGCAGTCTGATGGGCACCCCACCCGCCATCCCGGGCCTGGCCACCGCCAGCCGCTACCTGCCCGCCACCCAGGGCGCCGGGGTCGGCGGCGACTGGTTCGACCTCATCCCCCTGGGCGCCGGCCGCGTCGGCGTCCTGATCGGCGACGTCATGGGCCGCGGACTGGAGGCGGCCGCCGTCATGGGGCAGCTGCGTTCCGCCGCCCACGCGCTGGCCAAGACCGGCATGGAACCCCGCCAGCTGATGCAGGCCCTGGACGCGGCCGTCACCGACCTGGAGCTGCCCGACCAGCTGGTCACCTGCTGCTACCTCGTCATCGCCCCGGACACCGGCGAGGTCACGATCTGCTCGGCCGGGCACCTGCCCGTCCTCCTGGCCGCCCCCGGCGAGAACGTCCGGGCGCTGCCGGCCCCGGTGAGTGCCCCGCTGGGCGTGGGAGGCATCCCCCACCAGCAGGCCTGTCTGGCCGTACCGCCCGGCGCCACCCTGCTGCTCTACACCGACGGCCTGGTCGAGATCCCCGGCGGCGACATCGAGGCCCAGATCACCGAGCTGGTCGCGACCGTCGGCCGCGCCTTCACCGGCGACGGCGGACTGGAAGCCGTCGCCGACCACGTCCTCTCCGCCGTGCTGCCCGGAACCGACGGCCACAACGACGACGTCACCCTCCTCCTGCTCCAGCTTCCCGCCGCCCCGCTGGCCACCGCCACCACCGACCTGCCCACCGTTCCCTCCTCCGTCGGCGAGGCCCGCGCCTTCCTCACCAAGACGCTCACCGCTTGGGGCTGCGCCGAACGAACCGACGACGCCTGCCTGTTGCTGTCCGAGATCCTCACCAACTCCGTCCAGCACGGCCAGGGGCCGATCGAACTTCAGCTGCGCCGCACCAGCACCGAACTCACCGTCGAGATCGGCGACCGCAGCTCCCAGCTGCCCCACCCCCGCCTTGCCACCAGCGAGGAGGAGTCCGGCCGGGGGCTCATCATCGTCGACGCCCTGGCCGACGGCTGGGGGGTCCGCCCCAGCGGCAGCGGCAAGACCACCTGGTTCACCGTCCGGCTCTGAAGGGCAGGCCGGATTCGGATACCCGGGGCCCGGGGCGGCTCACCCCGCGCTCACCGACAGTGACGTAGCGCGACCCGTCCACTGCGAGGATGCTGGTGAGAAGGGGGAAACCGAGGAGGTGGTTCGGATGGCCAGGGTGACCCGCGAGGTCCCGCAGGCGTCGGTGCAGGAGGTGGAGGTCTTCGACCTCGCCCTGACCCAGGAGGAGAAGTCGGCCTTCCGCGCGGACCCCGAGAAGTTCGCCAGAACACTCCTCGAAGCCGAGGGCCACACGGTGAACCGGATCGTCATCGACAGCAGCCTGCGACGCACCGATGAGGACGACCCCGGCGACGACGACTTCCCCTGCCCGGGCCCGCTCAAGCTGGTCCACGCCACGGTCGGGCACCTGCGCTCCACCTGGGTCTGGATCTGCCCGAACCCGATCTAGGGATCACGGTGGCGTGGTCCCGTCCGTCCTCCAGCCGGACGACGAGCCCCATTGCTTTGCCGCAGCGACCAGCGGCTCTGCTCGGTCCTACTCGGTCCGCAGCGCGGTGGCGGTCCGCGACCGGGCCGCCCAGCCGGCCGGCAGCAGTGCCCCGAGCAGGGCGATCACGATCCCGCCGGCCAGCAGGGGGATGAGCAGCCCGGCGGTGTAGACGTGGGACACGCTCGGCGGCAGGTGCCGGCCGATCGCGTTCCCCATCGGGGTCAGCGTCGCCTTCTCCACCGCGACCCCGAGCGGGACCCCGATCAGCCCGGCGATCAGGCCGGTGAGTGTCACCGAGGTCAGGACCATCGCGACGGTCTGTTTGGGCGTCATCCCGAGGGCCTTGAGGATCCCCAGGTCACGGACCCGTTCCCGGGTGTCCTGCACCACCATGCTCAGCACCCCGAGCGCGGCGACCGCCGTCATCATCAGCGTGAGCGTGGCCACCAGGGCGCCCATGGTGATCACCACGATGGTCTTGCCCCCGCCCGAGTTCGACTGGATCGAGGCGTTCAGCGGGGTCAGCGCGGCGGCGGCCGAGGCGGACCAGTCCGGTCCGCTGACGTTCGAGGCCAGCTCGACGTTGAACTGGTCGATGTGCGGGGTCAGACCGGCGGCGGTGAAGGTGGCCGCATCCGTCATGACCGTGTAGTCGCCCTGGCTGATGTCGAAGTTGATGCCGACGACCTTCAGCGACAGTTCCTTGTTCTGCTGCACCACGGTGACGTCGTCACCGATGTGGATCCCCACCGCTGTGGCCAGCTTGTCGCCGACCACGGCCTCGCCGGGCGCCGAGTACCAGCGGCCGGACAGCAGCTCCATGTGCGTCCAGGAGAGGTCGCCGGTGACCGTGAACACCCTGGTCGGTTCGCCGCCGGGCGGGCCGCCGACCATGGTCGCACCGCTCTCGCCCCAGCCGAACGCGGCCTTCGTGCCCGGGGTCTCGGCGAGCGCGGCAGCCACCTTGGCGGCATCCAGGTGCGGGTTGCGCGGGTCGTTGGGGCCGTAGAGACCCCAGGGCACGCCCACGTCGGCTGTGGGTATCACGATCTTCGACGCGACGCTGAAGCCTGAGGTGCTGACGTCCAGGTACTTGTTGAACCCGGTCTCCAGCCCCACCGCGAACGTGGCACTCACCACGCCGAACAGCACCGCCGCACCGACCAGTACGGCCCGGGCCGGCCGGGCGAACGGCTGGGCCAGCCCCAACGACATGGCCCGGGGCAGCGGCAGCCGCGAGGCCAGACGCTGCGCCGCCTGACCGCCCCCGGCTTTGGGGGCGCGGCCGACCACCAGGGCCCGCACCGTCGGCATCCGGCCGGCCCGCAGTGCCGGGATCAGAGCCGTGACGCCGACGATCAGCAGGGTGCCCAGCGGCACCACGGCGCTGACCCACAACGGGATCGTGGCACCGGCCGCACTGGCCGCGCCGAGCTGCTGGGTGGCCTCGCCCAGGATCGGCACGGCCAGGAGGTTGCCGAAAACCGTGCCGAGCACCACGCCGAGTGTCGCCGGGATCATGGCCTGCGCGGTGTAGCCGCGGGCCACCTGCGAAGGGGTGAAGCCCAACGACTTCAGAATCCCGATGCGCCGGATTCCCGAGGCCACGGCCCCGCTGACCACGATCGAGATGATCAGCACCGACATGAACAACCCGAGGATCCCGAAGGCGATCAGGAACGGCACGTAGGCCTTGGCGTTGCCGGTCGCCTGCTGCTCCGCGGTCAGGTACGACTGTCCGGCCTCGACCGAGCCGGCCGGCGCGGCGGCGGCCACCGCCTGCTTGTCGGTGGCGATGTCGGCGGCGGTCCCGGCCATGGTGAACCGGTAGAGCATCTGGACGTCGGACTTGGCACCGGCGGCGGTGAGCCGCGCGAAACCGTCGGCGGTGGCGAAGGCGGTCGCGCTGTTGGTCACCGAGTTGGCGAAGCCGACGACCTTGAACGACGGCTTGCCCGGCAGGGAGGAGAACACCACCGAATCGCCGAAGCAGTCGGTGGCATAGTGCTGCCACGGCAGGGCGATCTCGCCCGGGCTCGTCGGCCAGCGCCCCTGGGTCAGCGCCAGCTGGTCCATCCCGGAGATGCTGCCCAGGTCGGGCCTGGTGGTGACGGTGATCGGACCGTTGTCGTGACCGGCCCAATCCTCCTTGGAGCAGTCCGTGCCGATCGTCGTGTCCAGGGCGGCTGCGACCGGGTACGGCCCGGCCGCCTCGGTGACGCCGGCGGCGTGCGCGGTGGCGGCGGCCTGCGCGGCCGTGACCTTCGAACCATCGAACTGGACCGCCAGGTGCGCCCCGTGCCGAGTACTGAAAGCGTGCTCGAACGGGGCCTGCACGACAGTCAGCAGACCGAGGGAGAGCACCGAGGACGTCACCGCGGCGAACGTGGTCAGGGCCATGACGAGGGACTGGATCCGACGGCGGCCCACGCCGGAACGTACGACCTTGCCCAGGGCGCTCACCGGCTCACCGCCGGCAGCAGGCGGGCCACGGCCCGGAAGGAGACCTCGAACAGGCGCTGGGGCACGGGTGGCTGGCGCAGTGTCATCGGGCTCCTCCCGCCGGACGGGTCAGCGGCGTGCGGGCGGCCAGGCCGGCACCGCTGCCGTCGTTGACGACGTCCCGCTCGACCGCGCCGTCCACCAACTCGATCGTGCGGCGCGCGGTGCTCGCGGCCAGCTGTACGTCGTGGGTGACCAGCAGGATGGTCTGGCCCTCGCTGTTCAGGTCCAGCAGCAGCTCGCGCACGTCCTCGGCCGAGCCCGAGTCCAGCGCGCCGGTCGGCTCGTCGGCCAGCAGCAGCGCCGGCTTGTTCATCAGGGCCCTGGCCACCGCCACCCGCTGCCGTTCCCCGCCGGACAGCCGCTGCGGATAGGCCTTGGCGTGCCGGTCGACGCCCAGCGAGTCGAGCAGCTCGACGGCCCGCCGCTGCGCTTCGCCCTTGCCCATCCCGGCCAGTTGCGCCGGAACCATGACGTTGTCCAACACCGTCAGGTCGTCCAGCAGGTTGAAGAACTGGAAGATCATGCCGATGGAGGCCCGGCGGTACTTCGCCGAACCGGCCTCGCCGAGCTGGTCGACGCGGGTGCCGTCGACGGTCACGGTGCCGCTGGAAGGCTTGTCCAGACCCGCGATCAGGTTCAGCAGCGTGGACTTGCCACTGCCGGAATGGCCGAGGATCGCCACGCACTCACCAGCCGCCACGGACAAGGTGACGCCGGCCAGTGCGGGCGGGCCGTCGTCGTACTTCTTTGTCGTGTCGCGAAGATCGATCATCGGTGCATTCGTCATGATCAGGAACCTAGGAACGGACCACGATCCATCGCGTCGGCCGGCGGATGTCACCTCTGCCCAGGCCATCGGCCCGCGGGCGTATCCGGCGTACATCCCCGGGGCGACGCGCAGAGCCGACGCCACTGAATACGATCTTCATATGGAACAGCTTCTCCAGCGTCTCTCGACATCGAAGCGTGTGACCGGGCTGACGTCACAGGCCGTGGTACTGGCCACCGCCTGCTCGTACGCGCTGATGCTCCCCTTGACGATGCCGACGCCTGAGTACGGCCTGTTCCGGTTCCCCGACCTCGAGCCCGCCCAGATGATCGGTCTGTACATCCTGCTCGCCCTGCCGGTTCTGTTGGTGCGCCGTCTGCCGGCGGGGGTCTTCGCGGCGGTCCTGGGCGAAGCAGTCCTCGGCGAGGCCTTCGGCGCGCGGCCCTCGATCGTGTTCGTCCTGCTCGTCGGCTTGGTCGGGTACCTCGCCGTCCGGCGGCCGAAGGCTGCCGCCGTCGGCTCCGTCGCGGGCGTCGCGGCCGCGCTCGTCAACGACATCCACACCCGCGAGCAGTCCGTCAGCGACGCGGTCCAGTGGGCCGGGGGGTTCGCGTTGTGGTTCGCGGTCGCGTGGGTCTTCGGGGGGGTGTATCGCAAACGCCGTGAATACCTCGAAGCCCTCCAGGAGCAGACCGCGGCCCGCGTCGTCATGGCCGAGCGGCTGCGGATCGCCCGCGAGCTGCACGACAGCGTCGCGCACAGCATCGGGATCATCACGGTGCTGTCGGGAGCGGCGGCGCGGGTCGTGGAGACCAAGCCCGAGCAGACGCGGCAGGCGCTGACCGGCATCGAGACCACCAGCCGGGAGACGCTGCTGGAGCTACAGCGCATGCTCGGGGCGCTCCGCCGCGCCGAGCCCGACGACGCCATGCCGCAGGCCGCTCCGCTGGCGCCGGCCGGCAGCCTGGCCGACGTCCCGCAGCTCGCCGAACGCACGGCCGGCGCCGGGGTGCGGGTTCAGGTGACCTGGCGGGGCGAGCGGCGTCCACTGCCGCCGGAGATCGAACTGTCGGCGTTCCGGATCATCCAGGAGTCGGTGACGAACGTGGTGCGGCATTCCAGGGCGCGGACGTGCCGGGTCGCGGTCGGTTACGAGCCGGAAGGGGTGACGATCGAGGTGGTGGACGACGGGGACGACGGTCTCGGCGGGCCGGGCCGTCCGAGGCTCTCCGCGGCGGGCGGGAGCGGCTTCGGCCTGCTCGGCATGCGCGAGCGGGTGACGTTGCTGTCCGGCCAGTTCAGCGCCGGCCGGCGTCCCGAGGGCGGATTCCGGGTGACGGCGAGGCTCCCGGCATGAGCGTGCGGGTACTGCTGGTCGACGACCAGCCGCTGATGCTGGTCGGGCTCGGGATCCTGATCGGCGACACCGACGACCTGGAGGTGGTCGGCGAGGCCGGCGACGGCCGCGAGGCGGTGCGCCTGGTGCGTGAACTGCGGCCGGACGTCGTGGTGATGGACATCCGGATGCCGGGCATGGACGGGATCGAGGCGACCCGGCAGGCGACCGCCGAGCCGGACCCGCCCAAGGTCCTGGTGCTGACGACCTTCGACGACGACGAGTACGTCTACGGCGCGCTGCGCGCCGGGGCCAGCGGATTCCTGCTCAAGAGCATGGCCCTGGACGCGATCCTGGAAGCGATCCGCGTGGTGGCCGCGGGCGACGCGCTGATCGCGCCGAGCGTGACCCGACGGCTGATCGCGGACTTCGCCCGAACGTCCGGCTCCGCGGCCCCCGGACCGGACGCCGGGCCCGCCGCGGACCCGAGTCCCATCGCGGGGATCACCGACCGGGAGCGTGAGGTGCTGGCACTGGTCGGACAGGGACTGTCGAACACCGAGATAGCCGAGCGGTTGGTGATCAGCGCGGCGACGGCGAAGACGCATGTCGCGCGTCTGTTCGCCAAGCTCAAGGCTCGGGACCGCGTCCACCTGGCGATCGTCGCCTTCGAAACCGGACTCGTGCCGCGTAGACGGTAGGGGCAGGATCAGAAGAACGATCGCGACCACGAGTCCGCCGCGTTCCAGATGCGCCGGCACACCCCCGGTCGCAACAGGATTGGGCTTCCCTGTGGCCCCGTCCGGCGCCGGGGCCCGCTCGGCGGTGCCTCAGGAGGCCGGGAGCCGGGGGGTGCGCGGTGGTTCGGTGCGGCGGTGGCCGGTCGCCTCGAAGGCGGCGGCGAGCCGGAGCAGCGTGGTGTCGTGGTAGGAGCGGCCGGCGAAGGTCAGGCCCACCGGCATACCGGTGTCGGTCATGGTGCCCATCGGTACGGTCACGGTCGGTATGCCGAGGTGGCGCGGGACGAGGTTGCCGTTCGCGACCCACACGCCGTTGCGCCAGCCGAGGTCGGCGGAGGCCTCGTTCACGTCCATGTCGGCCGGGGCGACGTCGGCGGCCGTGGGGAAGACCACGGCGTCCAGGCCGAGTTCGTCCATCCAGTTCTCCAGGTCGACCCGGCGGGTCTCCTCGAGGCCGCGCAGCCCCTGTTCGAGGTGCGGGATCTCGGTGACGGACGCGTACGGGCGTTCGCGCACCAGCCGGGGGTAGTCGGCGATCACGTCGTCGAATCCGGCGTAGCGGTCGGGCAGTTCGCCGGGGTGCTTGGGCCAGATGCGCGTACCGTCGACGTCGGCGAGGGTCGGGAGTGCGGGGTCGCCGTTGGCGCGCAGGAAGTCGTCCCAGGCCCAGGCGGACAGGTCGAGGATCTCGCAGGTGAGGAAGTCGGGGCCGACCAGGCCCCGGGTGTGGAGGGACGGCGCTCCGGGCCGGTCGGACTCGTAGTTGGTCACCACGGGGAAGTCGACCTCGACGACCTCGGCGCCGGCGGTCTCCAGGTCGCGGCGGGCGGCCTGCCACAGGGCGATGACCGAGGCGCGGGTGTCGATCCGCCGCCCGGTGCTGCCGCCGATGCCGCCGTCGGGGTTGGTCCCGGCGTCGGGGTCGGCGTTGATGTACATCCTGGGCACGCCGACCCGCCGGCCGGCGAGTGTTGCGCGCGCCGCCGCCGGGTCCGCGGGGGCCAGCGCCGGGTAGGAGGCCGGGCGGACCCGGGAGGGGGCGGGCAGCGGCACCCAGGGCTGGGACCGCCACAGGTCGCCGCGGGTGTCCGGGTCGTCGGCGACGACGACGTCGAGCAGTTCGAGGAGGTCGGCCATGGTGCGGGTGTGCGGGACCACGACGTCCATGGTCGGTACGAGCGGCCAGTTGCCGCGCACCGAGATCACGCCGCGGCTGGGGGTGTAGGCGCACAGGGCGTTGTTCGAGGCGGGCGCCCGGCCGGAGGACCAGGTCTCCTCGCCGAGGCCGAACGCGCCGAACGAGGCCGCCGTGGCGGTGCCCGAGCCGTTCGAGGAGCCGGAGCCGTACGCGCTGGTCAGCCAGTCGGCGCGGTAGGGGCTTTCGGCGCGGCCGTAGACGCCGCGCTGCATGCCGCCGTTGGCCATCGGCGGCATGTTGGTCAGGCCGATGAGCACGGCGCCGGCGGCGCGCAGCCGCTCGATGGCGAAGGCGTCGCGCTGGGCGACGAGGTGTTCGAAGGCCGGCGAACCGGCGGCGGCGGTCAGGCCCTTGGCGAGGTAGCTGTCCTTGGCGGTGTAGGGGATGCCGTCGAGGGGGCCGAGGGTCCGGCCGCGGGCGCGGCGGGCGTCGGCGGCCTCGGCGTCGGCGCGGGCGTCCGGGTTCATCACGACGAGCGAGTTGAGCGCCGTGGCGGTGCCGGGCCGGTCGTAGGCCTCGATCCGGGCGAGGTAGGCGTCGAGCAGGGCGACCGCGGTGGTCTCGCCCTTCTCCAGTGCCGCGCGCAGCTCGGCGATACCGGTCTCGACGACGTCGAACGTGTGGGTCATGCGGGGTGTCTCCAGGGTGGTTCGGTCGAACGGTCCGAGGCGTGCGGCCTCGGGGGTGCGGCGCCGCGGTACGTGGTGCCGGCCGGGCCGGGCCGGTGCCGACTACAGGACGGCGGGGGCGAGTTCGTCGGGGCGCGGGCCGTCCTGGCCGGGGTCGGGCATGCGGCGGTCGGGGCGGCGCGTGAGCAGGTAGGCCAGGCCGGCGAGGGTGACGGTGCCGACGCCGAGCGGTGCCGCCCAGATCTGGTACCAGGGCGCTCCGGCCGGGGCGAGGATGGCGCGCGGCCAGCAGATGTTGACCAGTTCGAAGCCGGTCCACAGCACCGCGAGGAGGTTGAGCGGGGTGCCGAGGCGACCGTAGCCGACCGCGCCGGCGGGCTGCCAGGTGCGGCGCAGGCGGGCGGTCAGGGCGACCAGGGTGAGCAGGAAGAACGGCACGAAGGTGGCGGCGCTGCCGAAGGTGATCAGGCTGCCGATGGCCGAGGTGTTCAGGCCCAGCGGCAGTGCGGAGCAGCTGATCACCGTGGCGGCGACGAGGCCGCCGATCGGCGCCTTGTGCCGGTTGACCTTGCGGACGTGGCGGGAGAACGGGAAGACGTCGTCGCGGGCGAGCGAGTAGAGGCCGCGGGCGGCGCCGCCCTGGGAGGCCATCAGGCAGGCGGTGAAGCTGATCAGGACGACGAGGACGAAGGGCTTGTCGGCCCAGCCGCCGAACGCGTGGGTGACGGCGGTGGTGACCGGGTCGAGGTCCTGGACGGCGACGACCTCGGCGGGGTCGGGGTGGGCCAGCTCGACCGAGACCGCGTTGAGGATGACGACGAGCCCGACGCTGAGCAGCGACCACCACATGGCCCTGGGCACCTGCCGGGCGGCGTCCTTGGTCTCCTCGGCGGTCGACACGCAGGCGTCGAACCCGATGAACGCCCAGCCGGCGACGGCCACGGCGGCGAGCAGCGCGCCGGTGTCGCTGATGCCCAGCCCCTCCGGCGCGGCGAGGAAGTCGGTGAGCAGGGCGAAGCCGTGCTGCCGGAAGACCAGCAGCAGGGTGAAACCGACCAGGACGGAGGCGACGGCTTCGGCGGCGATGCCCAGGCTGACGAACCAGCGCAGGAGGTTGATGCCGTAGGCGTTGACCAGGGTGCAGAAGAGCATGAAGCCGACCGAGACGAGGACCTGCTCGGCGGGCGTGGGGACGGCGCCGAAGAGCGCGAAGAGCCAGGGCGAGGCGAGGTAGGCCACGGTGGTGTTGCCGAACATCACGGCGAACTGCCACATCCAGCCGCTCAGCCAGGCGACGGCCGGTCTCGCCAGGCGTCTGCTCCACTGGTACGCGCCGCCGGCCAGCGGCCACTGCGAGGCGAGCTCGGCGTAGACGGCCACGACGAGGCACTGCCCGAGCAGGCACAGCGGCAGCGCCCAGACCCAGGCCCCGCCCGCGACGCTCATGCCGACCTGCACGGCGGCGTAGAGCCCCACGACCGGGGAGACCACGGCGAAGCCCATGGAGATGTTGCCGAGCACGTTCAGGCTGCGCCTCAGCTCCTGCTGGTAGCCGAGTGCGGCGAGCCGGTCGGCATCGGTGGGGGTGTTCTCGGCGGTGTTGTCGGCCACGGGCGGCGCCCTCCTGATAAAACTAACTTTGTTAGCGACGGCTGTTGGTCTGGCACGATAGCCCCCGGACACGCAGAGCGGAAGAGGGGATTTTTCGGTGGGCCGACCGATCAGGGCATTGCTGACCCGCGAGCGGATCGCGATCGCCGCGCTCCAGGTGGTGGACGAGGAGGGCGCCGGCGGCCTGACCATGCGGGCACTGGCGGAGCGGCTCGGAGTCAAGGCGGCGTCGCTCTACAACCACGTACCGAGCAAGGATGCCCTGGTCGACGCGGTCTCCGGGCTGGTCAACGACGAGATCGACCACGCGCCGCTGGGTGATCCCGACTGGCGGGCCGGCCTCGCGGCGTACGCGCGCGGCTACCGCGCGGTCTTCCTGCGGCACCCGAACGCCGTCGCCCTGCTCGCCCGCCGCCGCGTCGAAGCGGACAGCGCACTGCGCGGCTACGACGCGCTGCTGGCCCTCCTCGGCAGGGCCGGCCTCGGCCCCGCGGACGCGGCGGAGGTCGCGGCGGCCCTGGACTACCTGGTGCTCGGCTCCGCGATGGAGACCTTCACCGCCGGCTTCACCCGCGAACCGGCCGAGTACCGGCCGCAGTACCCGGCGCTCGCGGACGCCCTGGACGGCTCCTTCGCCCGCGGCGGCGGCGCGACGGGCCTCGACGACCGCGGGTTCGAGTTCGGGCTCGGCCTGCTGCTCGACGGCGTCGAACGCCGGGCGCGGTAGGGCGGGGCGGGGCCGCCGTGTCCGTGCGCCGGCCCGGTCGTACAGCGGCCCTCCGTCCCCCGGGCGGGGGCGGAGGGCCGCAGGTCGAGGGCGCTCCGGCCCCCGGGGAAGGATCAGCTCGGTAGCAGGCCCAGCTCGGTAGGGATCAGCTCGCCATGGTGCTCCGGATGAAGTCCTTGAACGCGGTCACGTTGGTGTAGATCGAGGGGTCGACCGCGCAGTCGGAGGAGCTGCCGCCGGCGCGGCTGGTGGCGCCGAGCAGCCGCCACTCGCCGTTGATCCGCGCGATCGCCGGGCCGCCGGAATCGCCGTAGCAGGCACCCTGGTTGTTGCCGTCCGAACCCTGCGGGTTGTCGACGCAGAGCTCGGAGGAGGCGTCGAAGCCCTCGGCGCAGCCGCTCGCGCGCAGGCTGGTGTCGAGCTCCTTGAGCTGGTCCGGGCCGTTGTCGCCACCGCGCGGCGGCGTCTCCTGGCCCCAGCCGAGCAGCCGGGTGGCGGTGCCGGTCGGCGCGCTGTCGGCGATCGCGATCGGGGTGGCCTGGACGGGAGTTGCGAGCTGGATCAGGGCGATGTCGTTGTTGGTGCTGTAGTTCGGGTGCGGGACGATCCGGGCGAGCGGGGCCACCTCGCCGCCCGAGGTCCGGTCGCTGGAGCCGACCCGGACGGTGAACTGGTCGGCCGAGCCGCCGGCCACGCAGTGCGCCGCGGTGACCGCCCAGGTGGGCGAGATCAGCGAGGCGCCGCAGATGTGCTGGCCGTCCTGTTGCAGCGACACCATGAAGGAGTAGGTCTGCGAGGCGCTGCCGCCGCCGATGATGGGCCGGCTCGGCGTGCTCACGGCCGAGGCGCCGCTCACGGCCGAGGCGCCGCTCGCCGATGCGCCGCTCGCCGGCGCGGCGAGCGCGAGCGCGGTGGCCGCGACGGCGGTGGCCGCGACGGCGGTGGCGAGGATCCTGGGCAGGGGGAAGCTCTTCATGACTGTCCTTGTCCGGCGGTATGGGGCCGCCTGGTGGGGGTGACATGAACTGACGTGAACCTGTCGAACTGCCCGCAAGGCTGGTCCCTGACGGTTCCTCGGGGGAATCCGCCGGTCGACGGGGAGGAGGCCGCCGATCGGCGGGTTCCCGGGCGCGCAACCCGGCGCCGCGTACGCGCAGAACTGAAAATCTCGTCAAAGTCGAGCCCTGGGCGGCATGTTCCCATGCTGCTCAGGGCGTTTGTCAAAACTATTGACTGAGTTTTAAGTCAGTCCCTAGGGTGGCGCCGCCCCGTGATCGCGGAATGCCGGGGCAGTCGACGTGGGCCGCAGTTGCCCCCGCACACCGAAGGCCACCACATGAGGAAACCCGCCTCGATCGCCGAGGACCACGCAGGTCCCGAAGGTCCCGCAGATCCCGGACGTCCCACGCGCCCCACGGGCATCGAACAGCACTCGATCGACTGGGTGCCCCTCGACGAACGGCACGGCAAACCATCGAGCATGGGCGCCATCTGGTTCGTCGGCAGTCTCAACCTCACCGGCCTGGCGACCGGCGTCGTGACGCTCTCGATGGGGGCCTCGCTCGTGTGGACGGTGGTCGCCACCGTGCTGGGATCGCTCTTCGGCACGTTCTTCATGGCGTTCCACGCGGCCCAGGGGCCTCAGCTGGGACTGCCCCAACTGGTCCAGTCACGGCCGCAGTTCGGGTACCTTGGGGCCGCGCTCACGGTGTGGGTGTTCGCCCTGGTCAACTACGTGGCCTTCAACACCTCGGACGCCCTGCTGTCCGGTCAGGCCATGAACACGCTCTCCGGGATCCCCAACGGGGCCGGCTACCTGATCGCCGCCGTGGTGGCGGCCGTGATCGCCCTGTTCGGCTACGACTGGATCCACTGGTTGAACAGATGGCTCACCTGGCCGTTCGTCGTGATCACCGCGGCGGTCACCGCGGCGGCGCTGTTCGGCGGCGGTCTGCCGGCCGGCGTCTGGCAGGCCGGCCCGTTCCAACTCGCCCCGTTCATGCTGGTGTTCGTCTTCGTCGCGGGGTTCCAGCTGGGCTGGGCGCCGTACGTCTCGGACTACTCGCGCTACCTCCGGCCCGACGTGTCCGTCCGCAGCACCTTCTGGTGGACCTACCTGCCCAGCGCGGTCTCCGGGCTGTGGGTGTTCATCCTCGGCGCCGTGGTCTCGGCCGGCGCCCCCGCGGGCACCGACCCGGTGACCGCGCTGAAGCTCGCCGCCGACCGGCTGTTCAGCGGATTCGGCACGATCGCGGTCGTGGTGCTGCTGGTCGGGCTGCTCTCGATCATGGCGATCAACCAGTACGGCGGCAGCCTCACCATGATCTCCATCATCGACTCGTTCCACCCGGTCAAGCCGACCCGGACCATCCGGGTGGCGACGATCGGGATCATGCTGGTGGCCGTCGGGGTGATCTCCACCCTCGTCGGGATCGACCGCTTCAACTGGTTCTTCGCCAACGTCGTGGTCGTGCTGACGTACCTGTTCATCCCCTGGACGGCCATCAACCTGGTCGACTTCTTCTTCGTCCGGCGCGGCCAGTACGTCGTGCGGGAGATCTTCAACCCGCAGGGCATCTACGGCCGGTGGGGCTGGCGCGGGAACCTCGCCTACCTGATCGGCCTGGCCTGCATGGCCCCGTTCATGGTGATCACCGGTCTCTACGTCGGGCCCGCCGCGGACGTCCTCGACGGCGTCGACTACTCGGTCTTCGTCGGCCTGCCGGTGGCCGGCGCCCTCTACTGGGCCTTCGCGCGGAGCCTCGACCTGGACGCCGAGCGCCGGATGGTCCGGGAGGAGGGGCTGCTGGCGGAACTCCACTGAGTCGATCCCCCTGCACGTACCGAACGTTCGCGAAAAGGAGCACGACGTGAAGACCTCGCACGACGACGACAAGCCGGGCATCAGCCGCAGGACCCTGCTGACCCGAACCGGGGCGGCCGCAGCCGCGCTGCTGGTGGGCCCGGTCCTCGGCGGCATCCGGCCGGCCCAGGCCGCCTCCTGGCGGGTGCCCGGGGAGGACGAGACGCACAACCGGACCTGGATGGCCTGGCCGTCCAGCTCCGTGATCTGGGGCAGCCTGCTCTCCAAGATCCAGAGCGACATCGCCAGACTCGCCGTGGAGATCGCCAAGTACGAGCCGGTCATCATGTGCGCGGACGGCGCGTCGGCCGCGTCGCGGGCCAGGAGCCTGTGCGGGTCCACCGTCACGGTGATCAGCTCGATCCCGGTCGCGGACTGCTGGATGCGGGACACCGGCCCGCTGTTCCGGGTCGACGGGGCCGGCGGCCTGGACGCCTTCGGTCTGAACTTCAACGCCTGGGGCGAGAACGCCACCAGCTTCTACGGCCTCCCCGCCTCCGCCTACGACAAGGACCGCACGGTCGCGCAGAACGTCGCCGGCTACCTGGGCGTCCCGTTCGCGAAGGCGTCGGTGGTCGGCGAGGGCGGCGGGGTGGAGTGCGACGGCGACGGCACGCTGATGGCGACCGAGAGCTGCTGGGTGAACGCCAACCGCAATCCCGGCATGACGCGGGACCAGATCGAGGCGGAGCTGCTCTCCCGCTTCGGCGCCTCGAAGATGATCTGGCTGCCCGGCGTCACCGGGAAGGACGTCACCGACGGCCACATCGACGGCACCGCCCGGTTCGTCCGACCCGGCGTGGTGATGGTGCAGCTGGCCGGCGCCGTCCGGCCAGACGTCTGGACCGCCAACGCCCAGGCCATCCACGACGTGCTGGTGAACTCCACCGACGCCAGGGGCCGCGCGTTGCAGGTCATCGCCATCGAGGGGCCGGACACCCTGCCCCGGATCCCGCAGGGCAGGCAGCAGCAGTTCCTCAGCTCGTACATGAACTGGGCCGTGACCAACCGTGCGGTGATCACGACCCAGTTCGGTGACACCGCCAAGGACGCGGCCGCCAAGGCGGCCATCGAGTCCGCCTTCGGCAGGCCCGTCGTCCAGCTCAACCTCGACAACCTCTACGGCAACGGCGGCGGTGGCGCCCACTGCGTCACGATGCAGGAGCCCAGCCGCTGAGTCGAGTGGGCCGTACCCGCCGAGGAGCGGCGGGTACGGCCCGTTCCCGCGAGGGGACGGCGCTACAGGTCGCCGAGCGGGACGGCCGGGTCGGCGAGGGCCTTCGGGTCCACCGTCCGGCCGGAGCGGACCAGTTCGCGGACCGGGTCGACGACGTCCCAGATGTTGACGTTCATGCCGGCCAGGACGCGGCCGGCGGAGAGCCAGAAGGCGATGAACTCGCGGGTGGCCGGGTCACCGCGGAAGACCACCTGGTCGTAGCCGTCCGGTTCGACGTAGCCGACGTACTCCATGCCGAGGTCGTACTGGTCGGTGAAGAAGTACGGCACCCGGTCGTACACCGCGTCGGGCTGCCCGAGCATCGCGCGGGCCGCGGTCTGCGGCTGGTTGACGGCGTTGGCCCAGTGCTCGACCCGGATGTGCCGGTCGAACAGCGGGTGGTAGGCGTTGGCGACGTCCCCGGCCGCGTAGACGTCCGGGTCGGAGGTGCGCAGGTGCTGGTCGGTCTTGATGCCGTTGTCGATTTCCAGCCCGGCCTCCTCGGCGAGCCGGCTGGCCGGGCTGATGCCGATGCCGACGACCACCGCGTCGGCCGGCACCGTGCTGCCGTCGCCGAGCCGGACGCCGTCCACCGTGCCGCCGCTGCCGGTGAGTTCCTCGACCTGGGCGCCGAACCGCAGGTCGACGCCGTGGTCGCGGTGCAGGTCCGCGAAGACCTGGGCGACCTCCCGGCCCAGCACCCGCAGCAGCGGCAGCTCGGCCGCCTCCAGCACGGTGACCTCGGCGCCCGCGGCCCGGGCCGCGGCCGCCGTCTCCAGGCCGATCCAGCCCGCGCCGATCACCACGATCCGGGCGCCCGGGCGCAGCGCCGCCTTGATCCGGTCGCTGTCGTCGACCCGGCGCAGGTAGAGCACGCCCGCCTGGTCGGCGCCGGGCACGGGCAGCCGGCGCGGCACCGAGCCGGTGGTGAGCAGCAGCTTGGCGTACGGGATGCGGCCGTCGTCGGTGAGCGTGACGGTGTGCGCGGCCGGGTCGACGGAGGCCACCGCGGTGCCCAGGCGCAGGGTGATGTCGTGCTCGGCGTACCACTGCGGGGGGTGGACGTAGATCTTGTCCCGGGCGGTCTTGCCGAGCAGGTAGCCCTTGGACAACGGGGGCCGCTCGTACGGGCGCTCGTGCTCCTCGCCGATCAGGACGATGCCGCCGCCGTACCCGGCCTCGCGCAGTGCCTGCGCGGCCTTCGCGCCGCCGAGGGAGGCGCCGACGATCACGATCGGGTGCTGATCGCGCCCGCTGCCCGCCGTCCCGGTGGTGCCCGCCGTGCCCGTGCCCATGCTGAACTCCTCGCTCTCCGGCCGGAATCAGGGGCCAGCCTGCCGCCGTCCGGGTGGGGTGTCGAGGCCGTGCCGGGCGCGCCGCCCCTGGCTTCCCCCGTTCGGGTGAAGCCAGGGGCTGCCGCCGCCGGTGCGGCTACGGCGTCATCGCGTCCCTGACCAGCGCGGTGTCGGTGAACTGCTCGAACCGGACGATCCGGCCGCCGCGCACCGTGAAGTGGTGGGCGACGCGCACCGCGAGCGGTCTTCCGGTGTCCTTGTGGACGGCCGTGTAGCGGCCGAGGACCACCACGTCCTCGCCGTCCACGACGTAGGTGTCGTCGTGCGCCGTCCAGTCCCGCCACTCGGCGGCCAGGCGCTCCATGACGTTGCCGGTGACGCCCTTCGGGGTGCGGTAGGTGCCCGCCAGCGGGAAGCCGGCCATCTCGGTCCACTCGACGTCCTCGGCCAGGGTGGCGCGCAGCGCGGCCAGGTCGCCGCGGGCCGAGGCCAGGTACTGCCGGCGCACCACGTCGGCGGGGGCGGCGGACTCGGCGAACGCGGCGGTGCCCCGCGGGATCTCGATCATCGTTGCTCAGCCCCAGGTCATCTCGCCCATGGCGACCTTGGTGCCGAGGTCGACGGCGATCAGCAGCCCCAGGTCGGGGAAGCGGCGCTCCAGCGCCTCCTTCGCGGCGGCGGCGTCCGGCGCCCGGCCGGTCTCGGTCTCGAAGGCGCGCAGGTAGTCCCGGGTGTGCCGGACGGCGGTGAGGTCGACGGGCGCGTCGGCGGTGCGGTGGCCGGCCGCGACGAACTGCGGTTCCAGCTCCTCGATCCCGTCCAACAGGTCGATCCAGGCGGCGCGTTGGGCGGGCGTGGGGGTGTCGGCCGTCCACACGTGCAGGCCCTCGAAGAGCAGCACCCCGCCGAGGACGGCGTGGTGGTGGTGCTGCCACAGGTAGTGCCGGTCGGGCAGGTGGAAGTCGGCGCCGCGCAGCTCGAAGCGGTGGCCCTCGAAGACGATCTCGTCGCCCGGCAGCACCTCGGGCCGGACCAGCCGGGTGGGCAGCTCGGGGCCCAGGTGCGCCCAGGACCGCAGCTTGTCCTCGAAGGTGTGCTGGATGTGGTCCACGGTGGCGGCGGTGGCCAGGAAACGGGCCTGCGGGAAGGCGTCCTGGACCTCCTGCGCGCCGAAGTAGAAGTCCGGGTCGCCGTGGCTGACGAAGACGGTGGTCAGCCGCTTGCCGGTGGCGCGGATCCGTTCGGCGAGCCGGCGGCCGTCGGAGCGGGTGAACCCGGCGTCGACCAGCAGGGCGTCGTTGGGGCCGGTCACCAGGACGGAGGTCTTGTTCAGCGAGCTGTCGGGGCTGTCGATGATCTCGAAGTCGAGTGCGCTCACGGTTCGGGGCGTCCTTCCTCTGGGCCGGGCACGTGTCGCCTGGGCCGGGCACGCGTCGCCGCCAGCATCGGCGGTGCGCGGGCGATCCGCATCCGGAGGGCGCGGTGGGGCGGCCGCCGGACACCGCTCGGCGCGGCCGGACACTGCCGGGCGCTCCACCAGCTCGACCTGGCCGGCGCCGCCCGGCTCGGCTCGGACTTCCTGGCGGCGGTGCCGCGGTGAACCGGCGCCCGGGAACAGGCGCGGACCGGACGGAGTTCGTCCGGGCATGACGAACGATGCCACCGAGGCCGTGCCCGCCCCCGAGATCCTGCGCTACGCCGCCTTCGCCACCCGCCCCGAAGGCGGAAACCCGGCGGGCGTGGTGCTGGACGCCACCGGACTGTCCGCCGAGCGGATGCTCGCCGTGGCCGCCGAGGTCGGCTACTCCGAGACGGCCTTCCTCACCCCCGGCCCGGCCGAGGGCGCGTACCGGGTGCGGTACTTCAGCCCGCTCGCCGAGGTGCCCTTCTGCGGGCACGCGACGGTCGCCGCCGCGGTCGCCCTCGCCGAGCGCACCGGCCCCGGGCGGTACGTCTTCGCGACGGCGGCGGGCGAGGTCCCGGTCGAGGTCGACAAGGGCGCGGACGGCGTGCTGCGCGCCACCCTCACCAGCGTCGAACCCCGGGTGGAGGAGGTCACCGCGGCCGAGGTGGACGAGGCGCTCGCCCTGCTCGGCTGGGCCCGCACTGACCTCGACCCGGCGCTGCCGCCCCGGCTCGCCTACGCCGGCGCCCGCCACCTCGTCCTCGCCGCGGCCACCCGCGAGCGGCTGGCCCGCCTGGACTACGACTTCGACGGGCTCGCCCGCTACATGACCGCCCGTGACCTGACCACCGTCCAACTGGTCTGGCGGGAGGGCCCGGAGGTCTTCCACGTCCGCGACCCCTTCCCGGTCGGCGGCGTCGTCGAGGACCCGGCGACCGGTGCCGCCGCGGCCGCCTTCGGCGCCTACCTGCGCGAGCTCGGCGCGGCCGCCGCGCCTGCCGTCCTCACCCTCCACCAGGGCGAGGACCTCGGCCGCCCGGGCGTCCTGCGGGTCGCCCTGCACGACGGGGATCCCCGCATCCGGGTCTCCGGCGCGGCGGTGGCCATTCCGTAGCCGCGCCGGCCGTTCCGTGGGCACGCTGGCCGTTTCCATGACGGAGGCGGCCGTTCCGCGGCCGCGGGCTCACGGGCGGCGCTGCGCGAGGAAGACGAGCTGCTGGCCGGGGCGGTCGGGGGCGTCGCGGACCTCACGGAGCAGAAAGCCGTGGGCGGCCAGGTCCGCCTCGATCTCCGGGCGTTCCCGGAAGCGCAGGGTGGAGTCGGAGGTCAGCTCCTGGCCGTCCGCGGCGAAGACGTAGTGCCAGCGGAACGTCACCAGTGGGCCGGTGACGTCGAGCAGGTCGACCCAGGTCTCGACCGGGCCGACGCCCGGGACGTCGGTGATCCGGTGGGAGGACGCGCGGTTCCAGCCCTCCCAGGCGCGCCGGGCCGGGTCCCGGGTCTCGAACACCAGGTGCCCGCCGGGCCGCAGGGCCGCGTGGGCGCCGGCCAGGGTGGCCTGCCAGGCGTCCGGGGGGACGATCGCCTGCGCGACGTTCGCCGTCATGGTGGCGAGGTCGACCCGGAGCGGTGGGAGGGTGCCCGCGTCGCCGTGGATCCAGCGGACCCGGTCGGCGCCCGGCTTCGCCCGGGCCACCTCGACGGAGGCCCCGGCGGGGTCGACGCCGACCACCTCGATCCCGTGGTCGGCGAGCCGGAGCGCGAACACGCCGGTGCCGCAGCCGATGTCCAACACCCGTGTGGCGCCGAGCTGCTGGGCGAGGTGGAGGTAGGCGTCCAGGTCGCCGCGGTCGGCGTCGAGGGGGTCGTAGACGGCGGCGAGTCGCGGGTGGCGGAAGGTTTCGTCGGTCACGGGTACGACGGTACGACGCGTGGTCATGCTGTGTCGTGCCCTGTCGTGCCGGGTGACGTGCGGTCGGCCCGGGCGCCCGGGCCGACCGCCTCGCCGTCGGTCAGGCGCGGCAGCGCAGCAGCACGAGCGGCGGGTGCGCGAGGAGGTCCGCCCAGAACTCCTCGCCGTACTTGGCGATCCCCTCCTCGGACACCTGCAACGGAACCCACTCGAGGGCGGTGAACCCGGCCGCCCGCAGGCACTCCTCGTAGACCTCGCGGCGCGGTACCGTGCCGAAGATGCTGATCGGCTGCGGGTCGAGCAGCGCCGTGACCCGACACCGGGGGCCCATCTCGGTCTCCTCACCGGTCGGCTCGCAGCGGAACCCGTACTTCTCCAGGGACTCGCAGTCGAACTGGTAGTCGGGCCGCTGGGCGAACACGAAGAACTCCCCGCCCGGCACCAGGTTCTGGTGGATGTTGCGGCACATCCGCTCCAGACTCGCGCGGTCCTCGGCGTAGTTGAGGCACTGCACACCCAGCGCGACGTCGAACTGCCGCTCCAGCTCGGGCAGTTCGGCCACGTCGCCGACCTCGTAGCGCAGCCCGAGCGGCTCGCGCTGCTCGATGCCCCGCGCGGCGGCGATCATCTCGACGGAGATGTCGACCCCGAACACCTCCGCGGCGCCGCGCCGCTTGAACTCCCGGCTGTAGAAGCCGGTGCCGCAGGCCAGGTCGAGCACGGACCTGCCGCTCACGTCCCCGACCAGGGCGAGGAAGCTCGGCACCTCCCCGTACTGGATCAACGGCAGGGACTTGAACCCCTCGAACGCCTCACCGATCTGGTCGTACTGCTGCTCCACGCTCATGTGCCGTCCCCTCCTGTGCTTCGTGCTGTCCGTGGCCACGCCGGGCCTCCAGGCTCCGGGAGTCCGGGGCCCGGAGGGCCGCAGCCGCAGCCGTGGTCGTGGCGAAAGTCTGCTCCGCCCCGATCCGACCGCCCTACTGGCAGATGACACAAAGAAGTTGGGCAGGTGACATGCGGGGAAGCCACCGGATCACCCAACTCCACGCAGCAGGCGGAGAGGCCGCGCCTCAGCCCCCGCCCAGGGCGATGAGCCCCGCGGCCGTGGGCCGGAAGCCGCACGCGTCCAGGTAGAACGGCCGCAGCCGCTCCTCGAAGTCCACGTGGAGCCAGGCGCACCGGGCCGCGCGGGCGCCGCGCGCCGCGGCCGCCACCAGCGCGGTTCCGACGCCGGCCCCGCGCCGGTCCTCGGCGACCATCGTGTCGAGCAGGAAGGCGTGGCCGCCGCCGTCCCACGCGACGTTGACGAACCCCACCAACTGCTCGCCCTCCCGGGCGCAGACCCAGCCGAGGCTGTGGCGATGGACCCGGTCCCGCCAGTCGACGGGCTCCGGGTCGGGGCCGAAGGCCTGCGCGTGCAGCTCGTGGACGGCGGCGTTGTCGAACTCGCCGCGCCACTCGTACGTGATGGTCGTCATCCGCGGAATCGTAGGCCGGGACCGGCCCCCTCGGCAGCGGGCGGAAAATCGGTCGCGTACGACGCCCCGGGTGGGGGAGGCTGCCCGGATGCAACGAGCGAGCGAGCGCACGGTCATGGTCCATCTCACCCACGAGGGCGAGTACTTCGGGCCGCTGGGGCCGTTCGAGGTGCCGCTGGGCTGGTGGTCGTCGGTGGACGGCGTGGTGGAGCGGGCCGCCGAACTGGCCGGGGTGCCGGTGCTCGTGGTGCGGCTCGCCGAGGGCGTGAGCGAGACCGGCGGCCACGGAGGGCGGGTGGCCTACCACGCCGAGGCGCTCCGGCGGCCGGTCGGGCCCGCCGGCCCGGCCGCCCGGCCGATGGACGCGGGCACGGCGGCGCTGCTGGGCCCCGCCGAGCGGCGCGCCGCCTGGGCGACGCCGGAGGGGCTGCGCGCGGCGCTGGACTGGGCCGCGCAGGAGCTGGCCCGGATCGGCCGCCCGGCCGCCGGCCCCGCCCGGCAGATCCGGACCTGGAACCTGTCGGGCCTGTTCCGGATCCCGACCACCGGCGGCCCGGACGCCTGGCTGAAGACCACCACCCCCGCCTTCAACGCCCGGGAGAGCGAGGTCATCGCGCTGCTCGGCGGCGCCGACCCGACCCTCGTGCCCCCGGTGCTGGCCGCCGACCCGGCGGGCGGGCGGCTGCTGCTCGACCACGTGCCCGGCGAGGACTGCTGGGAGCCGTCCGCCGAGGCCGTCGCCGACGTGGTGCCCCGGCTGGTGGCCGCCCAGGCGGCCTTCGCCGCCGACGGGCGCGCCGCGGCGGCCGGACTGCGCGACCGGACGCCCCGCACCCTGCTCGCCCAGGCGCAGGCGCTGCTCGACCGGCTCCCGGGGGAGAGCGACCTGACCGCCGAGGAGCTCGCCGCCGCCCGTCGGCTGGTCGGCGAACTGCCGGCGCTGCTGGATGAGTTGGCGGCCTGCGGGCTGCCGGAGACGCTGGTGCACGGCGACTTCCACCCGGGCAACTGGCGCTCCGACGGCGAGCGTTCGGTGGTCGTCGACTATGCGGACGCCTGCCTCGGTCACCCCGCCCTGGACGGGCTGCGCCCGCGCCAGTACCTCGCGCCCGAGCGTTGGGAGCAGTTCGTGTCGGTCTGGGAGCAGGCCTGGCGGGAGCACGCCCCGCAGGCGCGGCCGCGGCGCGCGCTGGAGCTGGTGGAGCCGCTGTACCACCTGTCCTACGCGGTGCGGTACCAGGAGTTCCTGGACCACATCGAGACGAGCGAACGCCCGTACCACGAGGGCGATCCGGCCGCCGAGATCCGTGCGGCGCTGGCCTGCGGACGCTGAGGGAGCGAACGACGGCCGGTGGTGCCGCCCGCCGAGGGTGAGCGGGCGGCACCGGGGGAGGGTGGCTCAGGCGGCCGGTCCAGAAGGTCGGTTCAGGAGACCGGTTCAGGCGGCCGGTTCAGTCGGCCGGGGCGATGCGGTGGCCGCCGCGGGCGGAGTGCAGGGCGAGGGCCTCGACCGGACAGAAGTCGACGGCCTCGGTCAGGCCCTCCGTCAGCTCCGCGCCGCCCGCCGCGTAGCCGGCCAGCGGCTCGGCCAGGCCGTCGAGGTCGAGGGCCAGCGCTTCGGGGGCGCTGAGCGCGCACATGCCGGAGCCGATGCAGCGGTCCCGGTCGACCCGGACGACCGCCGGCTCCGCAGCCACGTCGGCGCCTGGGTCGTGCGTGCCCCGGCCCGGTGCGCCCCGTCCGGGTGCGCCCGTCCCCGGAGTGCCCGTCACCAGGCGACCTGGAGCGAGTGCGGGCTGCGGGTGAGCAGGCCGCGCCGCCAGTCGATCGCCTCGGCGGACCCGGTCAGGCGCAGCGCCGGGAGGCGGCGGGCGAGCCGGTGGAGGGCGAGTTCGAGCTCCATCCGGGCCAGCCAGGCGCCGAGGCAGTGGTGCGGTCCGGCGCCGAAGGTGAGCATCGGGGCGGCGAGCGGGGAGAACAGCTCGGTGAGCAGGTCCCCGGTGTAGACCCGGGGGTCCTGGTTGGCGGCGCCGGTGTCGGCGGCGACGATGTCGCCGGCCGGGATGAGCACCCCGCCGATCTCGACGTCCTCGACGGCGCGGCGCAGCAGGCCGGGCAGGTGGTCGGCGTCGCCGAGCGGGACGGCCCGCAGCAGTTGTTCGGTCGCGGCGGCGGCGCTGGCCTCGTCGGAGGCGAGCCGCTGCCAGGCGTCGCGGCCGTCGCCGAGGAGGTAGACGAGCGCGTTGCCGAGGGTGGTCATGGTGGTCTCGTGCCCGGCCACGACCAGCCCGATGACCAGCGAGACCACTTGGCCCTCGGTGATGGTGCCGTCCTCGGCGGCGGCCGCGAGCAGGCTGCTGACCAGGTCGTCGCCGGGGCGGGCGCGGCGCTCGGCGATCACGGTGGCTCCGAAGCCGGCGAACTCGCGCATCGCGGTGACGATCGCCTCGGCGGGGTGGGCCGTGGTGGAGAGCGCGTGGTCGCTCCAGTGCGCGAGCCGCTTGCCGTCGAGGCCGTCGAGCCCCATCAGCCGGCTGATGACCGCGATGGGCAGCGGCCGGGTGTAGGCGGCGATGACGTCGGCGGGGGAGCCGTGGTCGATGAGTTCGTCGATCAGGGCCTCGATCACCGAGGCGACCCAGGGCCGCCAGCGGGCGATGGCCCGCGGGGTGAAGGCCCGTTGGACGGTGCGGCGCAGCCGCTGGTGCTCGGTGCCGTCGATGTTCAGCAGGCTCTGCGGGTCGTCCAGGATGTTCGGGGTGACCATCAGCGGCGGCGCGTCCGGCGCGTAGAGCGGGGCGCGGCCGAGGCGCGGGTCGGTGAGCACCTGCCGGACGTCGGCGTGCCGGCTGACCAGCCAGACCGGGGTGCCGGTGGCGAGCGCGGCGGGCCGGGGCGGTCCGGGTTCGAGGTGGCGCAGGCAGTGCAGCGGGGCGAGCGGGGCGGTGCCGGGTCCGGCACCGGTCGCACTGTTCTCGGCGGACATCCGTACTCCAGACTCCAGGGCGGTGGGCCGCGCGCAGGGCGGCCCGACGGGGGGTGGATCCGGGGACGTGCGGGGACACGGGGGACGGGTGGACCGGGTGCGGGCGAGCCGGGGGTTCAGGCTGCCCGGGTCCGGCCGTGCCGGAGCGAGTGGTGGTGCGGCGAGGTGCGGTGGGGCGTAGCGGGGTGCAGCGGGGTTACGGCGAGCTGCGGTGACGTACGGCGGGTGCGCGTGGTGCGGCGGCGTAGGTCGGTACGCGCCGGGTGCGGATGTGCTGAGCGTGGTCGCGTGAACCGCTTCTGCTACGACCGTACGTGGGCGGCGGGGCGGTCGTCTGCGGCACTTCCAGCCAACGGCGATGCTTTCCGGGCAGTTCGGGGCGGTCTGACGGTCGCTCGGCGGCGCGCGGCGCCCGCCCGCGCGCCCCGCTGCCGGGCCGCGTGCCGGGCCGGATTCCGACGGCGTGCCGGGCCGTGCCGGATATGCCGGCGGCACGTGCGCGTCGGGCCGTCCGCGCGTCGGGCGGCCGCGGCGGACGCTACGCTTCGTGGGCAGTCGTTGAGTCGCAGGTCAAAGGCCACGCCGGCGCGCAGCCGCGCCGGTCGACGGAGGTGGATTTCGGATGGCCCAGCAGGTCAAGGCAGTCATCGCGCGTGCCAAGGGCGCGCCCGTGGAGGTGACCACGATCGTCGTGCCGGATCCGGGCCCGGGCGAGGCCGTGGTGCGGATCCAGGCCTGCGGGGTGTGCCACACCGACCTCCACTACCGGGAGGGCGGCATCAACGACGAGTTCCCGTTCCTGCTCGGCCACGAGGCCTCGGGGATCGTCGAGTCGGTCGGCGAGGGCGTCACCGAGGTCGCGCCCGGCGACTTCGTGGTGCTCAACTGGCGTGCGGTGTGCGGCCAGTGTCGTTCCTGTCGGCGCGGCCGCCCGCAGTACTGCTTCAACACCCACAACGCGAAGCAGAAGATGACGCTGCTGGACGGCACCGAGCTGTCCCCGGCGCTGGGCATCGGCGCGTTCGCCGAGAAGACCCTGGTCGCGGCCGGCCAGTGCACCAAGGTCGACCCGGCGGCCGAGCCGGCCGTCGCCGGCCTGCTGGGCTGCGGGGTGATGGCGGGCATCGGCGCCGCGATCAACACCGGCAATGTGGGCCGGGGCGACTCGGTCGCGGTGATCGGCTGCGGCGGCGTGGGCGGCGCGGCCGTCCTGGGCTCCCGGCTGGCCGGCGCGGCCCGGATCATCGCGGTGGACATCGACGACCGCAAGCTGGAGACGGCCCGCGGGCTCGGTGCCACCCACACCGTCAACTCCCGTACCACCGACCCGGTCGAGGCGATCCGCGAGCTGACCGGGGGCCACGGCGCGGACGTCGTGGTGGAGGCCGTCGGCCGCCCGGAGACGTACCGGCAGGCCTTCTACGCCCGGGACCTGGCGGGCACCGTCGTCCTGGTCGGTGTCCCGACGCCGGAGATGACGCTGGAGCTTCCGCTGCTCGACGTGTTCGGCCGGGGCGGCGCCCTGAAGTCCTCCTGGTACGGGGACTGCCTGCCCTCGCGGGACTTCCCGATGCTGATCGACCTCTACCTCCAGGGCCGCCTGGACCTCGGCGCGTTCGTCACCGAGACCATCGAACTCGACGCGGTGGAGCAGGCGTTCGAGCGCATGCACCAGGGCGACGTGCTCCGCTCGGTGGTGGTCCTGTGACCGGCGCGAGGATTGACCGTCTGGTCACCGCCGGGACCTTCGAACTCGACGGCGGCAGCTGGGAGGTGGAGAACAACGTCTGGATCGTCGGCGACGACGAGGAGGCGGTGGTGATCGACGCCGCGCACGACGCCGAGGCCATCGCGGCCGCGCTCGGCGGGCGTCGGCTGCTGGCGATCGTCTCCACCCACGCCCACAACGACCACGTGGACGCGGCCCCGGCCCTGGCCGCCCGCACCGGCGCGCCGATCCTGCTGCACCCGGACGACCTGCCGCTGTGGAAGCTCACCCACCCCGAACGCCTGCCGGACGGCGAACTCGCCGACGGGCAGCGGATCGAGGTGGCGGGCGTCACCCTCACCGTGCTGCACACCCCGGGCCACGCCCCGGGCGCGGTCTGCCTGTATGCCCCGGAGCTGGGCACCGTCTTCACCGGCGACACCCTGTTCCAGGGCGGCCCGGGCGCCACCGGCCGGTCGTTCTCGCACTTCCCGACCATCATCGACTCGATCCGGGAGCGGCTGCTGGCGCTCCCGGCGGAGACGGTGGTGCGCACCGGCCACGGCGACCCGACCACCATCGGCGCCGAGGCCCCGGCCCTGCCGGAGTGGATCGCCCGCGGTCACTGAGCCCTCCCGTCCGCCCTCCGGGCCGGTGTCCAGGCGCCGGCCCGGGGGTCGTACGATCACGACCATGGCCCATGATCCACGCGAGCTCGACGACGCCTTCCTCGCCTTCTGGCGCGAGCGCCACATCTCCACCCTGACCACCCGCCGCCCGGACGGCTCGCCGCACGTCGTGCCGGTCGGCGTGACGTACGACCCGGAGACCGGGATCGCCCGGGTCATCACCAGCCGCACCAGCCGCAAGGCCCGCAACGTGGCGCTGGCCGGTCCCGAGGGCCAGCGGGTCGCGGTCTGCCAGGTCGACCGGGCACGCTGGTCGACCCTGGAGGGCGTGGCCGTCGTCCGCGAGGAGCCGGAGCAGGTCGCCGACGCCGTCCGCCGCTACACCGAGCGCTACCGGGAGCCCCGGGTGAACCCGGACCGCGTGGTCATCGAGATCACCGTCGACCGCGTCCTCGGCCGAGCCTGACCGGGATCGAAGCCCTCCTCGTCCAGGAGATCGCGCAGCGCACCCAGCGCAGCGGCGGGACCCGCGGAGGTCCCCCGGCGGTCGGGTCAGACCTCCGGAACCGGGACGTCGAGGAGTGCGCGCAGCGTTGACAGGCCCTGCCGCCAGGCCTCGGTGCGGGTCTGCGGATCACCGTGCGGCTCCAGGGAGTACGCGCCGGTGTAGCCGCCGGCGGAGAGGGCCTCGACGATGGCCGGCCAGGGGACGTCACCCTGGCCCAGGGGTGCCGTGTGACAGGGGACGCCCCGGTCGTGGAACGTTCGCCAGCCGTCCGGGGCATCGGACGCCCGGGGTCCCCTGCGACCGTCCTTCACGTGCACATGGACGATGTGTTCGCCCAACTGGTCGAGGTAGGCCAACGGGTCGAGGCCGGCGAACAGGGCGTTGCAGGCGTCGAAGGTCAGCTTGAAGCGGGGCGACCCGATCACCTCGACCAGGCGGGCGACCGCGGCCGGCCGCCTGGTCAGGTCGACGCCCCGGTGGTCGGTACCGAAGCAGTCGAACTCGTTCTCCAGGGTGATCCCGACCCCGCGTTCCTCCGCCAGGGCCAGCACCGGTTCCAGCGCACGGGCGTAGTCGTCGGCGTTCTGCCGGTCGTCGGTTCCGGCGGGATAGCCGAAGTAGGTGTTCACCCAGGGGATTCCGCATTCCGCCGCGAGGCGGACGGCCTCCGTCAGGGTGCGTCGGTCCCGATCGGCCAGCTCGGGCGTGCCCAGCTCGGTCGGCGAGCCGATGCCGACGACGGGGAGCCCACGGGCCGACGGCGAGTCGGCTGCTGCGCGGTCACCACGGGCCAGGTTGACCGGGTACCAGAGCTCGACGGCATCGGCACCCAGCACGAGCGCGGTGTCGAGCAGCAGGTCGAGCGGCTCGCCGTGCGTCAACTCGGTGCCGGACAGCGCCACCAGGGGCAGTGGCCGGCGGCCGGGTGCGTTCACCGGAGCGGGTTCAGCAGAGCCTCGACCGCGTCGACCACCTGCGTCGCGGTGAGTGCGGCCAGGTCGGGCAGGAGCACCACGCCGGGCGTCTCGGTGACCTCGGGCGTGACGAAGGTGGGCTCGCCCACCAGGACGACCGGGCGTTCGGCGTCCAGCGCCAGACCGAGCTCGAACATGGTGCCGAACCGGCCGCGGAAGGCGATCACGGCGTCGCCCGCCCAGAGCAGGGGCGCGCTTCGGCTGAGGTCCATCGCGGTGGGGACCACGTAGCTCACGTAGGGCCCGCAGCCGCGGTGCTGCTCCTTCGTGACTGCGATGGTGACGCCGCCGGCCTGATGGCAGCCCTTGTTGACGGCTTCGGCCACCCCGTCGTCACCGCCGCTGACGACGCCGTAGCCTCGGGCGGCGAGTTCCGCGCCGACCTGTTCGGCCAGCTTGAGGTCCCGTTCGTCGGCGACGTTCTGGGCCCGTCCACCGATGATCGCGACGAGGGGGCGACGGTGCGCTCCCGGGGTGTGCTCGTCTCGCGGCTGCTCGGTCGGGACGACGACAGTCATGGGATGTCCATTCTCGTGGTTCGGCGCGGTGGGGGTCATCGTGGGGTGGGCTGCTGGGTCAGGACACGGCCGAGCGAGGTCGCCACGGCCTCGGCCGTGACGCCGCGGCGGCAGGGCGCCGGGCACCCCAGGGCGAGCCGGCCGCAGGTGCCGTCGACCTTCATCGCCCGACAGCGGGTGCCGATCCCGCTCTGCAGGGTCTCGAACAGTCCTGGTGCCGCCCGTGGGCCCCAGACGGACCCGAGGGTGCTGAAGTAGAGCCCGACGGTCGGGCAACCGAGGGCGGCCGCCAGGTGGGCCGCCGCGGTGTCGAGGGTGACCAGCCCGGTGAGGCCGGCGAGCCAGTCGAACAGGGCCTGTCGGCCGGGGAGCTCGACGGCCGAGACACTCGGCAGGTCGGCGCACTCGGCGAGCACCAGCGTCAGTTGACGGCGCTCGTCGGTGCTGGTCCCGGTGGTCAGCTGGATCGTGTCGTCGGGGTGCGCGGCGGCGATCCGGTGGACGGCGTCCACCCAGCTCCGAGTGGACCAGCGCTTGACGCCCTTGCTCGCGCCCAGGAAGAGCCCGATCACGGGTGCGGTGGCGGTGGTCCGTTCGGACGCCAGCCATGCCGGGGGGCTCGGGAGCAGGGGAACACCGTGCAGCCGGAGCAGATCGCAGATCTGGTCGCCGATCGGGCGGGCTTGGCTCGCGGCGCCGAGTTCATGCAGGTCCCAGCATTCGACACCGGCGTTCCGAGCCTTGTCCCGGAAGGCGAAGTAGTTCCCGTCGAGGGCCGGATCCTCCTTGCGGAGGTTGATCAGCAGATCGAGCCCGTGGGTGTGGAGATGGCTCAGGACGGCCTCGTGGTGGTCGGGGGAGAAGCGCCGCCAGAGCGCCGGGGGGCTCGGTTCGATCTCCCCGGGCAGCCGCCAGGGCTCCGGCAGGGTGGCCTGGGGGCCGGTGCTGGCAATCAGCGAGTAGCGGAACCCAGGCTGCTGATCCAGGAGTTGGCGGATGACCGGGGCAGCGATGATCCAGTTCCCGAGTCCCGCGTTGAGGACGATCAGGGCCCGTCGGGGCGTTGCCACGACTCAACCCCGGCCGTAGGCCTTGTGCGCCCGGTAGAGCTGCACCCGGCGCTGCCCGTCGGCGCACTGTCGGAGCAGCGTCGCCAGCGCGCCGAGCAGATCGCCCCGCTGTCGGCGTACGTTGACCAGGACGCCCTCGGTCCCGCTGCCCCCGCGGCGGTAGTGGGCCTCCCGCAGGGTCAGGACCGACAGCCGATCGACGACGATGCCGATCGCCTCGGTGTGGAGCTCTGCCGTCGGACTCATCGGTACGGCCGCGAAGACCCAGTCGTCCACGGCCTCGGCGAAGGCGTGCCGGCGCAGGTTCAGGCGGTCGATCCGGCGTTTGGCCGCGGCGACGGCGGAATCGTCCGCGCCGGGCCGACGGGCCTCGTCCTCGGCGTCCCACAGATCGGCGTTGACGGCGTGCAGACCGCCGACCAGGGGGACGATGTGCCGTTCCTCGCCGAGAACGACGGACGTGTGCTCGACGTGGGGCCCGGTGGAGGCGCCGAGGGCGTCGACAGCGGTCATCAGGGCGTCGATCGCGGTGTGTCGACGGTCCGCTCCGGTCGTGCGGGCCGGTGTTGTCGTGGGCGTGATCGGTTCGGTCGAGAGAATGTCGGTCATGGTGTCCTTCGATCGTGCTCCGGTGCGGCTCGCGGTCGCCGCGGGTCCGGTCGGTGCGCCTGACTCAGCCGGGCAGGACGGTGACGGGCCGGTGGCCCATCCCGATCGAGCCGTCGGTCACCGTCGCGGCGTTGAGGTAGTAGATGCCGGGGTGGGAACCGGCCGGGGCGGTCCAGCGGACGGTTGCGCCCGTCGGTGACGAGGTGACCAGGACGCTCTCCGGACGCTCCTCCCGGAACCAGGGCACGGGCCGCACCATCAGCGCGGCGGCCAGCACCTGGGGGTGGGCGTCCCGGGCGCCGTCGACGCGGACCTGGTACTCGGCGCTGTGGCCGGCCGTCACGGTGTCCGGCCCCAGCACCAGGATCCGGCCGTGGTGGGCCTCGGCATCGCTGATCGTCCCGCAGCCGTCGCAGAACTCCGTCGCCCGGGCCGCCTCCCCGCCGTTGGGCCGCCGGGTGCGGATGACGGTGTCGTGGGCGCAGTACGGACACGTGCCCGTGCCCGCCGAGGACCGGTCGGCGCCGGGTCGGTTCAGGTAGACGGGGCTGAACCGGTGGTCGGTCACCCGCAGGTGGTCGACGAATCGGGAGTGCAGGGCCAGATTGAGGTCGTGCCAGGCGGTGGCCTCGGCGGCCGCCAGCTCCTCCAGGTCGGTAGCGCTGCCGGAGAAGGCGCTGTCCAGGGCGAGCAGGGGCACCAGGGAGCGCGTCCGGGCCGCGGTGTCCAGCACCCGGGAGCGGAGCTCCTGCGGGTACTCGAAGCCCGGTCCGGCCGAGGCGGTTGCCGCGTCTTCGAGGTAGCGGTGGGTGAACTCCAGCGACGGTGCCGCCGACCAGACCCGCTGGAGGGTCCGGATCTCGGCACTGTCGTCGCTCGACCGGACGTCGAGGCGGGTGTCACCGTCGCTCGGCCGGTCCCGCAGCCAGAGCGCCAGCGGATTGCCGCCGACCGGCGTGAGCCAGGAGCGGGCCGACTCGTCGGCGGGTTCGGGGCCCCGGATCAGCAGCAGCCGGTCACGCTCGGTCGAATCCACCCGGATCAGGCCGGACTTGGACCGCCCGATGTCGGCGGGTTCGTCGGAGACCGCGAAGGCGTGGGGCGTGAGGGTGGCCGTCGGGTCGCCGAGGAGGATCCAGGGCGGCGGTGTCGCGTGGTCGGCCTTCGCCAGGGCGGCGGCATTGAGCAACCGGACGGCATCACCCAGCGGGTGGCCGGCCTCGACCAGCAACCCGGCGGCGAGCACCGCGGCCTCGTCCAGCAGCCAGGACTTGTAGGTGCTGAGCACCTGCCGGAGTCGGTCGGTGCGGATCAGGCCCTGGAGCAGCCCCCCGTTCGGGTCGAACGGCGCGTCCGCCGTCAGCACGCCGCTACAGGTTCCCCAGACGACGACGTCTCCGGGCAGCCGGTGGGTCGACACCCGGGGAACGCGGACGACGGTGCCGTCGGGGCCGAGGCCCTCCCGGATGCACGGGGCACCGTAGCCGCAGGGGAAGTAACTGCGCAGCGGATGGCCCTCGGGCTGGTCCAACAGGCCGCAGAGGAAGGCCTGGGAGACCGGCGCGTCGATGCCGTTGCCGTGCGTGGTGAGGCAGAGCACCCGCTGGCCGTCGGACTCCAGGAGGCTGTCGAGGCCGGCGGAGGTGTCGGCGAGGGTGAGGGTGTCGTACTGCCCGGTGAGTTCGGCGATGGTGGTCTCGTCGAGCCAGGCGGTGACGCCCGGGCGGCTGGTGGAGGTCCAGCCGGCGAGGGCCTTGGCGTGCGCGGCGGCGGCGTGCGGGCCGCGCCAGCCGTCCAGGAAGCCGATCCGGCGCTCGCCGGTGTGGGCGGCGGTGACGATCCGGGCGACGTCTGCCTCGACGGCGTCGGCGCCGAGCGACACCAGGGCGGGGGAAGGATCGGCGAGCAGTTCGGCGACGAGCTGCTCCGGGGAGTCGGCGACGGTCGTGACCGCCTGGACGGATTCCGCGTACACCGCGGCGGCGGCGGCGCCCCCCGGCAATGCCAGAATTCTGCGTACAGGCATGAGTGTCTCCAGTTCCGAACCGTTGCGCCGAATTATTCGGCGAGATTGCTGCGACCGGCCGGCCGAGTGCTCGTGGAGACTCGGCCGACCAGCCTGCGAATGCTCCGGAGTCATCGGCCCGGTGCTATTCGACAATGCGCATCACCAGTGGCAGATGAGGCTCTGCACCTGGACGGTGTCGTTCGCCGGGGCGACTGCGCAGGTTGTGTCCTGGTGCGCCGGCGCAGTCGTCGCCGAGGCCTCGACCGTGCCCACGGAGGCCAGCGCGGCCACGGCCACTGCGGCCACCGCGGCGGCCTTGAGGCTGCGCATGCTCGTCGAGCTGAGTGCCATGTGAGGAACCACCTTTCTGTTGGAGAGGGAATGGATCGCGATCCGGCGGGCCCGAAGGGGGCTGCCGGAAATGGACACTAACAGCGTCCGGAGATGTCGGTCAATGCATTCAAGGGCTATTTGCGGGGCTGAATTCATAACCGTTTCCGGGCAGCCCGGAAAGCGCTTCGGCGAATTCTCCGAAGCGCTTTCCGGTGATTTTTCTACCGGCCGGGGAGTCGAATCAGCCGCGCTGTCGTCTCCCGGTGGAAGGTCTTGTCGTCGACCAGCCGGATGCCCCGACGGGCCGCCTCGTTCTTCACGCACAGCCGGTACAGCTCCGCCCGGATGAGCAGCTGGCGCCAGTGCGGGCCGGTTGCCGGCGCCAGCACGTCCAGGCGGGAGGCGTCGGTGTCGAGGGTGTCCACGGCGACCAGGGCACTGCCCCAGGCGACCGGCCGCAGGTAAGGCGGCCAGTCGATCACCGCGGGCGGCAGGCCCGGGTGGAACAGCACGTTGCCCTTGAGGTCCGGGTGCATCAGCCGGGCCCCGAGCGGGACCGGCCGCAGCTCGCCCGCGAGTCGTTCGACCAGGTCGACGTACGCGCCGTCCGGCGGAAGCGGCTGTTCCTGCCAGGCCATCCGGTCGGCAACGGCCCAGGGGTCGTCCCGTTCGCGCAGGAAGCCGGGCGGTGGCACATCCGCGAGCAGCGCGGCGAAGTCCTCACCTGCCCGGATGATGTCCGCGGTGCGCGCCTGGTCCGCCCGGCCCGGAACCCACCGGGTGGCGGACCAGCCGTCGACCGTCCAGCCGTCCCGTCCCGGCAGCGGTTCGGGTACGCGCAGCGTGTCGGAGGGGGCAAGGGCCGCCAGCACCGGGGCGGCCCACTCGGTCTCGCCCGGGACGGCCGGCTTGAGGGCGGCGTCCGCGCAGCGCCAGGTGGTGCCCTGGCCTCCGGGGACCGGCCGCACCGGTCCGTCCAGGCCGAACGAGCGCAGCACCTGTCGGCCCGGAGGTCGTCGGAAGTACCCGGGGGCGTTCACCGGACCTGGGCGGTGAGCAGGTCCCACCGGCGCTGCTCCACCCGTTCGAATCCGGCGTCCAGTAGGAGGTCCCGGTATTCGGCGAACGTCAGCACCTGACTGTCGTGGTGCAGCAGGAAGAGCTGGACCGCGAGCAGCAGGGGTTCGAGCAGGGTCGTCCGCTCGTCGTCCGGCATGCGGTGGTTGAGCACGAGCGTTCCGCCCGGCCGCAGTGCTCGGCGGATCCGCCGGAACACCCCGGCCAGTTCCTCGGGTGCGTAGAAGTAGAGCACCGCGCTGGAGAAGGCGAGGTCTGCGACTTCCGTGCCGAGGTCGAGCTCCCGGAGGTCCCCGGTGCGTGCGTCGAGCCGGTCGCCGACGCCCATCAGATCGGCCACCTTGCGGGCGACATCCAGCACTTCGGGATGGAGGTCCACCGCGGTGACCCGGTTGCCGGGGTGGACCTGCGCGGTGACCAGGCTCTTGACCGCCGCTCCGCAGCCGAGGTCCAGGACCCGGGCGTCGCGCAGGCCGTGCAGGTCGACGCCCGCCGCACGCCAGGTCTCCCGCGCGACGGCAGCCTCCTGTGACCAGGACACCAGGCTGGGGGCGAAGTCCTCGGCCCAGAGGGCGCCGGCGTTCTCGCGCTCGCTCAGGCGTGGGTCGGCGAAGCCGCGGGTGACGGAGGAGGAGAGTTCGTCGATCAGTGAGGGCATGAGCGTGGTCTTGAGGAGCGTGTCGCCGTAGTACCCGGGGCTGTCCTCGACCAGGTAGTGGCGGGCGAGGTCGGTGAGTCGGTAACGGCCGTCGCTCTTGCGGACGAAGTCCATCGCGCACAGCGCGTCGAGGGTGACGCGCACCCCACGGGTGCTCACCCCGCGGGCGCGTGCCACGCTCTCCGGTCGGCCGTCGGTGCGTTCCACCGCGGTGAAGAGGCCGAGGCTGGTGGCGCAGTGCAGGACGGCGACTTGGAGCAGCGAATCCTCCAGTGCCGCGATCGGGCCCAGGTCCGGCTCCGCCGGTGGCTGTGGTGTCGTCATGCTGTTCCCCCGTTGTCGTCGGCGGGCGTCACGCCGGATATGACGATCTCCCCGCCCCGGACGGTCAGATGGACGTACGAGCCGCCCGCCCGCAGATGGGCCGGTCGCCGTCCCGGATAGTCGAAGGCCCGCACGTACCGCCGCTGGAGCTCAGGCGGCAGGTCCGGGTCGAACTCCCACTCGTCGGGCAGCGAGCGGGTCGAGTACCAGCGTGCCTCGGTGGGCTCCTGGGGCACGGTGGGCAGCCGCTCGCCCCGCCGGGCGGCCTCCGCGAGACGAGGCGCCAGTTCGACCAGCATCGCGTGGGCGAGGTCGTCGATCTTTCCCCACATCGAGCGGACCGAGTCGTCCGGGCCGATCGGGATGTACTGGAGGTCGATCACCGGCCCGGCGTCGATCTTCTCCGCGCAGTAGTGGAGGGTGACGCCGGCCCGGGTCTCGCCGTTCAGGATCGCGTGGGCCAGCCCGTGGCTGCCGCGGTACGCCGGAAGGGCCGCGGGGTGCATGTTGACCACCCCGAGTCTGGCCTTGTTCAGGAACGAGGCCGGGAAGACGACCGAGTTGGAGAACGACAGCACCAGGTCGACCTCGCTCAGCCGGTCCTCGACGTCGGGGTAGTCGAGCAGCCGCAGCCCGTGGGCGCGGGCGTGGCGCTGGAGTGTGCCGGTGCCGGTCGTCGAGCCGCGACCGCGGCCGGTGGTCACGAAGACGATCTCGAACTCGGCGGTGCGGCGCAGGAATTCCAGCCCGCGCAGGCTCAGCGGCTCCTCGGGCTTGCCGAAGAAGCCGATCCGGACCGGGGACGTGTCGCTCATGGGTGTGCTCCCGCGTGCTGGTCGGTGTCGTGGTGACGGCCCTGGTCCTTCGCGGAGCCGTCGGTTCGGGCGGCCGAGTGGACGGCATCGTCCAGCAGCCGCAGTTCCGCCGGTTCGAGACGCAGCTCCGCCGCGCCCACGTTGTCGGTCACCGACTCGGGCCGGGTCGTGCCCGGAATCGGCACGACCACCGGGGAGGTGGCCAAGTGCCAGGCGAGGCAGACCCGTTGGACGGAGACGCGGTGCCGTAGGGCGACCAGTCCGAACACCTCGGCCAGCCGGTCGGGCAGCCGTCCGCCGGTGGCGAGTCCGCCGAGCGGTGCCCAGGGCAGGAAGGCGATGCCGTGCTCGGTGCAGTACGTCAGCACCTCGCGGGAGCTCTGGTCGGCGGGGGAGAAGCGGTTCTGGACGCTGACCACCTCGACCACCGCCCGCGCCTGTTGGAGCTGCTCCAGATCGACGTTGGAGACCCCGACCATCCGGATCTTGCCCTCCTGCCGGAGGTCCCGTAGTGCACCGACCGATTCGGCGTACGGCACCTGGGGGTCGGGCCGGTGCAGCTGGTAGAGGTCGATGGTGTCGCGGCCGAGGGCGCGTAGGGAGGACTCGCAGGCCCGGCGCAACTGCTCCGGGCGGGCATCGATCGCCCAGCTGCCGTCACCCGGGCGGTAGTGCCCGCCCTTCGAGGCGACCAGAACCCCGGCGGCGAGCGACGGCGCCGCCGCGAGGCCGGCGGCCACCAGTTCCTCGTTGTGCCCGATCTCGTCGGGGCCCAGGCCGTAGGAGTCGGCGGTGTCGATGAGGGTGGCCCCGGCCTGCAGTGCGGTGTGCAGGGTGCGCAGCGCCTGCGCCCGGGGCGGCCGTCCCTCGACGGACAGCGGCAGCGCGCCGAGGCCGATGGGGAACACCGTGCGGTCGCCGAGCGGTCGTGGGTCAGCGGCCGGCATCGTGAGACCCCTCCGTCCCGGAGTGACAACGCAGTGAGAGCAGCAGCAGGCCCTCGTCGGTGCCGATGCCGCGCTCCTCTCCGCTCGACCAGTGCACGATGTCCCCGCGACGGATCGGCCGCTGTGCGGGGGTGGCGTCGTGCACCCACCCGTTGCCGTCCAGTACGAGGCAGACCTGGTCGCGCCGGCCGGCGTGGCCGGGGACCAGACCGCCCGGGGCGAGTCGCAGGATGTCGACCGAGAGGTCGCGAACACCTTCGGCGGCCAGCACGGTGGCGGTGTTCGATCCGACCGAGCCGGGCAGGGGCGCGGGCGCGAAGTCGAGGGCTGCCGTGGGCAGGATGTTCACGACGCCTCCTCGCACCGGTGCCGTCGGAGGATCGGATTCACCGGCTCGCCCCGGAGAGCACGGCGGCCCGGAACCGCTCGGCCGCGAGCTCCACTTCCTTGTCCGAACTGTGCACGTCCACGCCGAAGTTGGTGGCCGAGTAGCTGTCGGCCGCGCCGGTCGAGACGGCCACCGCGCGGGCCAACAGGTCGTCGGTGCGGGGCAGGCTGCCGGGCGAGTAGTCGGGCATGGCGCGCTGGTCCCGGCGGTGGAAGGTGCTCGACGTGCGGTCACCGGCGCCCAGGGAGAGGAGTTGGGGCATGTTGCCGTAGTAGTGGCGGCCGGAGTCGACCAAGGTGGTGGTGCCGAGCCGCGCGGCGACCCGGCGGGCGGCGTCGGTGTCCTCGAAGAGGTACACCACCGTGGTGGCACAGTCCCCGGCGGGATCGACCAGCCGGCGCCGGCGGACACCCGGCAGGTCCCCGATCGCGGAGACCAGGGCCGCCTTCCGCGACCTGGTGCGGTTCAGCACGTCCTCCAGCCGTCCCAGCTGGGCGAAGGCCACCGCCCCGGCCAGGTCTCCCATCCGCAGGTTCAGGCCGAAGAGCGAGTCGGCGTCGATCGCTCCGTCCCGCAGCGGTTTGAACCCGTGGTCGTGGAAGGAGTAGGCCCGTTCGTACAGTTCCCGGGAGCCGGTGAGCAGGAAGCCGCCCTCGCCGGCCGTGATCACCTTGAAGTAGTTGAGCGAGAAGGCGCCGACGTCGCCGATGGTCCCGAGCCGACGGCCGCGGTGGCTGCCGCCGCAGGCCTGGGCGACGTCCTCCAGCACGGCGAGTCCGTGCTGTGCGGCCAGGTCGCCGATGGCATCCATGTCGGCGCCGGCGCCGAGCATGTGCACCGGCAGGATCGCCCGGGTGCGAGGCGTGATCTTGGAGGCGGCGTCGACCGGGTCGATGTTCAGGGTGTCGTCGATCTCGACGAGGACCGGGGTGGCCCCGGCGTGCACGATGCTCGCCACCGAGGCGATGAACGTGTAACCGGGCACCAGGACTTCGTCGCCGGGGCCGATGCCGAGTGCGGCGAGGCCCGAGAGCAGCGCGGACGTGCCGCTGTTGGTGGCGATGCAGTGGCGGGCGTCGAAGGTGTCCTCCACGGCGCGCTCGAAGCGGTGGACGAAGCTGGGCTCACCCGGTTGCCCGTAGCGGTACCGGGTCAGGGTGCCCTCCAGGGCCCGCAGGACGTTCGCGCGCTCCGCTTCGCCGATCAGGCTGTGGCCCGGTCCGGACATTGGTTTCCCCCATGGTTGTGAGCGGTCGTTCGGTCATCGGCCGCCGGCCTCGCCGGAGTGGGTCAGGGCGAGGTTGAACGGATTGTCCGTGGCGAGGGTCTGCTTGTAGGCGAAGTCGCCACGCATCATGTCGAAGGTGTGGAAGCCGGTTTCGGCCAGCTGTTGGAAGAGCAGCTGGTGCAGCAGCCGCCCGGGAGACAGTCGGGCCAGCTGGGTTTCGTACGCCGGCCGGTATCCCCAGAAGGTGCCCCGGTACAGGAATCCGAAGTAGAACGCGGCGGGCCGGGTGCCGATGGTCAGCTCGGCCAGTCCGAGCAGCCCGGCCGGCGCGAGGTAGCGAGGGCACTCCAGGTAGAACCTGGCGACCTCGGGGTCGGTGAAGGTGATCCCGCAGTCCGGCCGGCCGTACCACTGCCGGACGTGCATCGCGGTGTAGTCCGGCAGGCGGTCCCGGATGTCCTGGGCGTGGTTCCAGAGCGTCAGCCGGACCTCCCCGAGACGTCGGGCGCGGGCGAGCTTCCCGGCGGAGTTCCTGCCGCTGCCGGGGCCGTCCCCGAGCCACCTGGTCGGGCAGAGGGTGGAGTCGGTGGCCGACCACTCGGTGCCCGGGGCGGTGATCAGATGTGCGGCGAAGCGGGAACCCGCCCGGACTTCGGTGAATCGGATCTCGTCCCACCCGGTGCCCAACCCGTCCTCCAGGTGGCGGTTCAGCGTGGTGAACGCGACCCGCAGGTCCTCGCCGTCGAGGTTGGTCACCACGTCCTGGTAGTCGCCCCACGGATCGGAGAGGAACCTGAGGATCCGCGCGCCGGCGTCGGTGTGCTCGACCATGAGCGGTGCGATCAGTGCGACCCGTCCGCGGACCGTCACGGTGACCACGTGCAGGTGGAACAGCGGGGAGCGTTCTCCCACCAGCTCCCACCAGGCGAGGTTCCAGGCGTAGGTCTGGAACGGTGTCGCGGCTCCGGTTTCGGCGAGCCGCGTCCAGACCGGGCCGAGCGCACGCAGCGCCGTGGTGTCGGCGGACACCGTGACGGACGCCTCGGATGCGGTGTTCAGCAAGGTGCCGGCCATCTCAGAGCGGGAAGTTGTTGGGCGCCACGGTGGACACCGAGCCGGGCAGTCCCTGTGCCGCGTACAGGTCCTCGATGGCGAGCTGGCCGTCGTGCAGCCGTCGGCGGTTCTCGGTGTCGGCGGTGAACGGCACCACGCGGGTGACGTCGCAGTACGAGATCAGGTACTCGAACAGGTCGGGGCGGTGGTCGGCGAGGTCGGCGATGAGCCGCATCGTGGCGTGGTCGGCCTCGTCGTCCGTGTTCGGTATGCCGAGCATGAAGGAGGAGTAGACGGAGATGCCCAGATCCTGCATGAAGGGGACGAACTCGCGCACCACGTTCTCGTCGAGGCGCTTGTTGGTGGCGTCCATGGCGGCCTGCCCGCCCTCGACACCGATCTTCACCGCGTACAGACCGGCCTCACGGTAGGCCCGCCACATGTCCCGGTCGATCTCCCCGCCGCGCGTCATGAAGGTGTCGGCCCTGGTCAGGATCGCCCACGGCAGTCCACGACGCCCCATCATCTCCGCGAAGCGTTCCGCCTCGGGCTTGCGGTAGTCGTGGTTGTCGCAGTCGTCGTAGAAGCTGGTGATCCCGGGGAAGTCGTGTTGCATCCGGTCGAGTTCGGCCGACAGCCGCTCGATCGAGAAGGCCTTCTGGAACTGGCTGGACCTCGACCACCAGGAATGCACCCAGATGCAGAAGTTGCAGCGGTACTGGCAGCCCCACATGCTGACGAACACGCCCTGCACCCCGGCCGGGGTGGTCTTGAAACGGGCGTTGTAACGGGGGTAGGTCACCGGGTCACGGTGGGCGAAGGGCAGCGCGTCCATGGCGGTCGTGCCGATGATCTCCTGGCGCCGCTGCATCCCGGGGCCGCCGGTGCGGAAGAAGTCGCGGGTGCTCAGCAGGTACTCGCCGGGGACGGCGGCGTGGACCCCCTCCCAGTCGAGCAGGTCGTCGCGGTCCTCGCTGACGTTGGGACCGATCAGGACGACCGGCGCGAGCGCGCCGAGCCGACCGACCGTGAGCCTGTCCGGGAGCTCGGTCTGCTCGGACGTCTCGAACACCACGTAGTCGGGTCGGGTCGCGGCGACCGCGGCGAGCGCCTGGTCGGTCGTCCACTTCTCCAGGCAGCCGTCCAGCAGCACCACCTGGTGGGCGTCCTGCTCCAGCAGCGACTTCAGGTAGGAGAGGAGAAACGGGTAGGGGAAGAACTCGGTGCCGTCGTTCTTCCGGTCCGGGATCGTGGCCGGCCACCGGGCACCGGACTTGTGCCACCACCGGATCCCCGCTCCGCGCGGGTCGGGTTCGGGCGGTGCGAAGTTGAGGAGGGTGATTCTCATGGAGGAATGCCCCTTTCTCGCTCGAAACGTTCAGCGCGTGGGCAAAGGGCCGAGGTTCGGACCTCGACGAAGGCAGCGCGGTGGGATGCAGCGGGATGCGTGGACGGGGCGCGCGCTGTGTGAGGTGCGCGGCGCCCGGTGCGTGGACGATGGTCCACTCGGTCAACGACAGTCCACTGAACATGATTGATCCATCACCGTCAAGGATCTGACGGTCACTCAGCTCGCGCCACGAGGTCGCAACATGGCGAAACATGTGAACGCTTGACGGCGGACAGGCGATGTCGCAAGGTAGGTCGCAGGCAAGATCGGGGGATCTGGCGTGAACTGGCCGACGGCGTCGGCTGATCACGTTGATTGCCGGCGACCACGGGCTCTGTGACCCGTGGTTCCAGCGCGCGTACCGAAGCGCCCCCACGTGCCAACTCCCAGGTGCACGAGGAGACGTGTGAGTACCAGTACGGGCGTGTGGCCGACACCGCCCCGGGGCCCGGCCGCCCCGTCGCCACCCGACGAGGTGTCAGGGCAGGTCGGAAAGCGTCTAGCCGAACTCGCGGCGGCAGCCCCGACCCTCAACCTCTTCCCGACCGAGAACCTGCTCTCACCTGCCGCGCTGCGCGCCCTCGGCTCGGAGCTCGGGGCGCGGTACCCGGGGTCCGAGGGGGAGGTCTTCCACTACGGGGACCCGTACCAGCTGGCCGATCTGTACGCACTCTGCGCCGGCCTCACGGGCGAGTACTTCGAGGTCCGGCACGCGTTCGTCAACCTGCTGTCCGGCCTGCACGCCATGCAGAGCATGCTCACGACGTTCTGCAAGGCCGGCGACCGGGTCCTGGTGATGGACCCCGACGGCGGTGGCCACTATGCGACCGCGAGGATCTGCCACGATCTCGGCTACCGGGTAGGCCATGTGCCGGTGGACCGGACGTCGCTGCGCATCGACACCGACCGGCTGGCGGAAGCCGCCGCCGCCGACCCGCCGAACTTCGTCTACCTCGATCTGTCCACACTCCTGCGCCTGCCCCGCCCGGCCGAACTGCGGGCCGCCATCGGCCCCGACGCGTTGCTCTGCCTGGACGCCTCGCACATCCTCGGCCTGTTGCCCTCCGCCTACGGGTCGGAGCTGTGGCGCGACGTGGACCTGTGTTCCGCCAGTACGCACAAGACCTTCCCGGGCCCGCAGAAGGCGGTGCTGCTGACCGACCGGGACGACCTGGCCCAACGACTCGACGAGACCCTTCCGTTCCGGGTGTCCAGTGGGCACACCGGCAGTGTCGCGGCGCTGGCCGTCACACTGGAGGAACTCATGGACGCGCGGGGGGCCTACGGTCGGCAGATCGTCGCCAACGCGCGGGCGTTCGCGCAGAGCCTGGCGGAGGAGGGCCTCGACGTGGCGGGTGCCGGGTTCGGCTACACCGAGACCCACCAGGTGTGGGTGGCGCCGCCACCCGGCCTGCCGCATGCGGAGTGGGGCCGCCGGCTGCTCGACGCGGGAGTGCGCTCCACCACTGTTCCGCTGCCGTCGCACGGCCGGCCCGGTCTACGGCTGGGCCTTCAGGAACTGACCCGCGCCGGTGCGCGCGAGGATGACGCCCGAGCCGCGGCGCGCCTGGTCGCGCGGATCGTCACCGGGCGGCTCGACCCGGCCCGGGGTCGGCAGGAGACCGGCGAATTCCTGGCCGGACTGCCCGGTGTCACCAACCGATTCGGAACACCCGACTGAGGAGGACCAGCATGGAAACGATCGTGGACGGAGTGGATCTCCTCGGCCGAATTCCGGGCGAGACCTGGCGTGCCTTCCTACCGGTCCCGTACGACCTTCAGGTGTGCGGATTCTTCGCCACCGGTGTGTACGACGATCGGAAACACCACGCGGAATGGCTGGACGACATTCTCACGCTTTCCAGGTTCGAGCCCGACACCGCATTCGTGAAGGCCACGTTCCGCCGTCTCGGGGAACTCGAACCGCACGTCGACCGGGCGGGATTCAACTACCTCTGGATTCACCAGGGGAAAGGCTTCGTCTTCGAGGGGAAACTCCTCGACCTTGAACCGGGGAGTGTGGTCCGGTTCGCTCGTGACCGGGAACACGGCGTGGTGGCCACCGACGAGCCCTACTACCGGACCAACCTGATCGGCCAGGTCGGCATCGACGCGATCGAGGACTGGGACAGCGCGTTCCCCACGACCTGCTGGATCCAGGACGGCGAGGTGTTCGACCGCGACGGCCGGCGGGACATCCCCTGGTCCACCGTCTGAGCCCGGCCACTCCCGTCCGGCCACTCCCGCCCGGCCGCCCCCGTCCGTCCGCTTCCGGCCGGGGGGACGCACGGCCGCCCCGGCCCGTCCCGGAGCAGCGCTCCGGAACGGGCCGCAGCGGCGTTCGTCTCAGCCCGTCTAGCCTGCCGAGGCGGCCGCCGCGGGTGCGGGCGAGGACGCGGCGAGGATCGCCCCGAGCCGCTTGGCCAGGGCCAGCGTGGTCAGCGAAGGGTTGGCCGCGCCGGTGCGCGCGAAGCTGGACGGACCCGCCGCGAACAGGCCCGGGACGGCCGTGAACTGGTGGCCGTCGTCGAGGAGCGACCCGAACGGTGTGGTGCCGGCGTCGTGCTGCTCCGACCCCAGGGGGAAGGAGTAGGTGATCGGGCCGCTCGCGGCGCGGGCGTTCTGGACGGAGAGCAGCCGCCGCGGCAGGTCGGGGCTGCCGTACTCCCGGTCGAACTTCAGGGCGGAGGCCGGCCTGTCCAGGAGACCGGACAGCGAGTCCCACACCGTCTGCAACTCCGTTTGCTGCGCGGTCGCCAGCGCCAGATCCTCCCGGCTCGGCGTGGCCTCCACCGCAACCGGCCAGGGCCACTGCGGGGTGGGGGTGCAGCGCACGAGGCCGGAGGCGTCCGCGGACTGCTCGCCCATGATCCAGACATCCAGCGCTGCCGACCCGAAGGCGTTGAGGCGAAGGCTGAGAAAGAGATTGGAACGCAACCGCTCCGGTGCGGGCGAGTAGAGGAACGAGCCGCGCCGGGCCGCCTGCGCGACCTCCGGCGGCAGCTCGCCGAGGTCGAACGAGACGGTGAAGCCGTGAGCGATCTTGTCCCGCAGCCCGGGCAGCTCCGGCTCGGCGAGCCGGCCGCCCTCCGTCAGGGCCTGGATCGCCAGCCGGGCGTTCTCGACCGACCCGGCGGCCAGCACCACCCGGTGCGCCCGGATGTCCTTGGTGGCCCCGTGACGGCGTACCCGGACACCGACCGCCGCGTCGTCCTCCACCAGGACGCCGAGGGCCAGGCAGGAGGTGATCAGCTCCACCCCGGGTCGGTGCAGCAGACCGCCCGCCGGGTCGCGCCAGCCGGCCAGCGGGCTGTAGGCCGCCCACCGTGTCTCCTGTCCGGGTTCACTCCGGACGGCCTGCGGGGTCGGCGTGAACGCGTACGGCCCCAGCCGTAGCCCGGGACCCGCGTCGAGTGACTGCCGCCCGCCCGCCGCGGCCCACTGCGTCAGCTCCGCGGTCACCCGGTCGTACAGCGAGTCACCGCCGTCCCATGACCGGGTGAGGTCGCGGACCACGGCCGGCGGCCAGCTGCCGTCCCGCAGGGCCCAGTCCTCGATGGGCAGGCTGACGCCGTGCCAGTAGAGGGAGCGGCCGCCCAGCCGTCGACGCAGGGCCGATATCCCGGAATAGGCCGAACCGGACGTGCTCCAGGGCCGCCAGAAGGACGGGTCGGACTCCGGATCCAGCCATATCTCGAGCGCCTCGGATTCGTCATGGGACGCCCGGTAATGAGTGAGATCATCGCCCGGTCCGGCCTCCAGCACCAGTGCGCCGGAACCACCGCGCCGTTCCCATTCGTCGGCGACCGCGAGGCCGGCCATTCCTCCCCCGACGACAATCAGTTCGGCGAAATCGGGGAGCTCCGTGCGATGCGCTGCGCTGCCATTGTCGTTTATCACAAAATGACCCTAGCATCGGCCCGGCATCTGTTCCGGCTGTTCCTCGGAGAAAGGAGGAACCGTACGATCGACGAGAAGTCCTCGGGGAAAGCCCGGTCGAGGAGTCGGCAGGCCGGTTCTACCCTGGACGGCATGGGTGTGCCCGCGACGAGTCTCGGCGGTACGGCGGCCGGCGCGGCCGATGCGGCCGGGCTGGCGGCGCTGGTGCGGCTGCTGGCCGGGCGGGGGGTGGTCGTGCTCAGCGGTGCGGGGCTGTCGACCGAGTCCGGCATCCCCGACTACCGGGGCGAGACCGGCAGCCGGCGGCGCGGCTCGCCGATGACGTACCAGGAGTTCACCGGCAGCGAGGCGGCCCGCCGCCGGTACTGGGCGCGCAGTCACGTCGGCTGGCGCACGATCGCGCGGGCCGAGCCGAACGCGGGGCACCGGGCGGTGGAGCAGCTGCGGCGGTCGGGCCACGTGTCGGCGGTGATCACCCAGAACGTGGACGGTCTGCACCGTGCGGCCGGTACCCGGACGGCCGTGGAACTGCACGGCGGCCTGCACCGGGTGGTGTGCCTGGGGTGCGGGCGCCTCAGCTCGCGCCAGGAGCTGGACCTGCGGCTGGAGGCGCTGAACGCCGGGTTCCGGGACGGGCCGGGCCGGGTCAACCCGGACGGCGACGCCGAGCTGTCGCCGGGGCTGGTGGACGGCTTCCGGGTCGCGCCCTGTAGGGCCTGCGGGGGAGCGCTCAAGCCGGACGTGGTCTTCTTCGGGGAGAGCGTGCCCAAGCCCCGGGTCCAGCGCTGCTGTGAACTCGTCGACGCCGCACAGGCGTTGCTGGTCCTCGGCTCGTCCCTCACGGTCATGTCGGGCCTGCGCTTCGTCCGCCGGGCCGCCCGCGCGGGCACGCCGGTCGTGATCGTCAACCAGGGTGCGACCCGCGGCGACGAGCTGGCCGAGGCCCGGGTCGGTCTGCCGCTGGGCGCGGTGCTGACCGAGGCGGTTCACCGGGTGCGGGCCGGGGCCTCCTGATCCGCGTCCGTCTTCCGGCCCGCGGTCGGTGCGGGTTGCGGACCGGGCCGCAACACAACCACCATATGCGGCAAGCAAGATGAACCCGCACCACGACCACCACCGAGTGCTTCACCAACGGGGACGCCGGGCGAGCCCGGCACTGAGGGGGAACGATCGACATGTCGGATCGGGCAACCGAGTTCGACCGGATGATGAACCCGTGGGCCTACGACGCCGACGGCAACCTCACCGCGCAGGCCCGGGCCCAGGAGGCCGCCCGGGGCGGGGCGCCCGCCGGGACCAGGCTCAACTCGGCCCAGGCGCCCGGCGGTGGCGGCGACATCGTCTCCGCCGACCTGGACACGCTCACCATCGCGGGCAACAACGCCGACCAGATCCACGGCCGGCTGAACGGCGACGGCCGCGCCGCCGACGAGGCCACCGCCAAGGTCGCCACCTCGCTCGCCCACTGGGCCACCGGCCAGGCAGCCAAGGCCGCCGCCGCCACCTGGGACCAGTGCGTCGACGCGCTCGGCCAGACGATCGGCCAGACCACCCAGGCGCTGCGCTCCAGCACGGCCAACTACCAGCGGAACGAGTCGGCCGTGAAGTCCGACCTGGGCGCCTGAGCGGAGGGACGGACATGGTCGACTTCCACGAACTGAGCACCGCCGACTTCGGCGCCCTGGACAGCGCCGCCACCGCCTGGAACACCGTCGCGCAGAAACTCAAGGCCCTGGACCAGGACTGGAACACCACGGTGACCGGCAAGGTCGACTCCGCCTGCTGGAACGGTCCCGCGGCCGCCCTGGCGCGAGCCGGGCTCAAGCGCACCAACGACCAGCTGACCGACGCGGTGACCGAGGCGACCGCGCTCGCCTCGATCTTCCAGGACGCCGCGACCGAGTTCAAGGCGGCCAGGGCCAAGCTGGACAAGGCCGTCGGCGACGCCCGGGCCGCCAAGCTGACCGTCACCGACACCGGCACCATCAGCTGGCCGGGGGCGGACGCGGCCACCCACCACGACCCGGGCGCCTACGCGGACTACGTGAAGGAGTGGAGCGACACCGCCGCCGTCTTCCGGCAGGCGATCGACGCCGCCGTCGCCGAGGCCACCGCCGCCGACGAGCGGATCGCCTACGCCCTGAACTCCGACACCTCCACCGGCCAGGACCACGCCTTCAACGGCCAGGCGATCGGCGGCGGCCCGGACGCGGACGGCAAGCGCGCCGCCCGGCTCGCTGCCCGGGGCGGGGACATCAGCGACCCCGAACTCACCGAGCTCAACTCGCTGTTGGCCGCGCACGCGAACGACCCGGCGTTCGCCACCCGGTTCTACCAGGACCTCGGCCCGGACGGCCTGATCAAGTCCTGGAACAGCATGGTCGGCGACCCGAAGCACTACACCACCGCGAACGACGCCCGCTGGGCGGCGTACCGGGAGCTGCAACAGAACCTCGGGCTCAACCTGGCCACCGCCACCCGCCAGAGCAACCAGCCGCACCTGTCCGACGACTGGGCCGCCGCCCTGCGCCGGGCCGGCGGCCAGCAGCTGGGCCCCGCGCACGGCCCGCAGTTCGCCCCGTACGGCTACCAGGTGCTCTCCGGCATCCTGGCGACCGGCAGCTACGACCCGCACTTCCTCAACCCGATCGCCGAGCACGTCACCCAGCTGGACGCCGCGCTGAAGAACGGCCACTGGCCGGGCCCGTTCCCGCCGGACGGTGCGCGACGCGGCTTCAACCTGCTCGGCGACCGGCAGGACGGGGTCGGGTTCCAGCCGACCACCGCGATCCTGACCGCCCTCGGGCACAGCCCCGAGGCGGCCACCCAGTTCTTCCACCAGCCGCCGACCGCCTACAACGCCGACGGCACCGTCAATCCCGGCGGCGCCGTCAAACCGGCGGACTACCTCGGCTACTACGCGCACGACAAGTACTGGGCTTCGGACACCACCGACAAGCAGCACTGGCTCGACACCACCAAGGCCGGTCCGGCCGCCCTCGGCCACGCCCTGGAGGCGGCCACCAGCGGCCACCCGTACGACCAGCCGGGCCCCGTCCCGCCGCCCAAGCACACCGACGACCAGGCCGACCTGATGCGCCGGGTGGTGGACACCTTCGGCACCCACGGCGACGGCGGCGTGCTGGACGACCTCAAGGGCGACGGCAAGCTCACCCCGCTGCGGTCGAGCCTGGCGCGGATGAGCGCCGACTACATGGGGGACGTGCAGCGGTCGGTGTCCGACACCGTCAGCCTGCCCGTCAACGGTGCCGCGGCCGGCCTCGACAAGGCGCACACGCTGGGGCTCCTGGACGCGCTCGGGCGCGACCCGGACTCCTACGGCATCGTGGCCAACGCCGGCCAGGCCTACACCTCCGCCCTCGTGCAAGGCCAGATCGTCGGCGGCGGGCCGGTCGACTGGAAGACCAACGAGCACGTCACCCACGCCGCCTACGCCGGCGGGGTGGTCAGCGGCATCCTCGGCGAGGCGCGGATCGACGAGGTGCACAACCAGCACGCCGCGTCCGACCAGGCGTACAACGCCGCGGTGGAGCGCAACGGCGGCTACGCCAAGGAGGTGTTCGGCAAGACCCTCGGCCTGGTCGCGGACAAGGTGCCGTTCGGCGACAAGCTGCCGGGCCTGGTCGACTCGATGACCGACGCCGTGGTCAAGGCCAACGAGATCAACACCACCGAGGACGGCCGGCAGCAGGCCCGCGGCTACGTCGCCGAGGGCCAGAGCAACGTGGTGACCGGTGTTCAGCAGGCCGTCCGGGACGCCGGGCGCACCGCCAACCTCAGCCCGGCCGACCTCCAGGCGCTCCTCGACGGCGCCGGCGACAGCGCGAACCGGGGCTACACCAGCGGTGTCACGGTCGCCCTCTCGCCGCTGGTGAAGGGCAGCAACGAGTGACCGCGGACCGGCCGGGCCGGCGGGCCATGTCCGCGGGCCCGGTCGGTCCGGTCGGTCCGGTCGGTTCTGGGCCAACGCTCCTGATCGAAATGCAGCTGGATCCGACCGACTTGCCATGGGATACGACCGAGTTGGTTAGACTGCGGCGGACCTGACGTGATCACAGTTGAGGGAGCGGGAATGAGTAGGGACGAGACCTGGATGACGGCCACCGAGCCCGGGTCCGGCGGAGCGACCGTCCCGCACATCCGCCAGGACATCCCGCACAGCGCCCGGATGTACGACTACTTCCTCGGCGGCAAGGACAACTTCGCGGTCGACCGCGAAGCCGCCGAGCGCGTGCTCACCGCCTTCCCCACCATGCGCACCGCCGTGCGGGCCAACCGCACCTTCATGCACCGCGCCACCAGAGCCCTGGCCCGGCGCGGCCTGCGCCAGTGGCTGGACATCGGCACCGGCATCCCGACCTCGCCCAACCTGCACGAGGTCGCCCAGTCCGTGGAGCCCCGGGCCCGCGTGGTCTACGCCGACAACGACCCCGTCGTGCTGGCCCACTCCCGCGCCCTGATGACCAGCACCCCCCAGGGCCGCACCGCCTACGTCCACGGCGACGTCCGCGACCCGGCCGCGATCCTGGCCACCCCCGAGGTGGCCCGGACCCTCGACCTGGACCAGCCCGTGGTCCTCTCGATGGTGGCCCTGCTCCACTTCGTCCCCGACCTGGCCGACGCCCACGCCATCGTCAAGCACCTCCTGGACCCGCTGCCGGCGGGCTCCGCCCTGGTCCTCTCGCACGCCACCGCCGAGCTCGACCCGCCCGGTGCCTCCAAGGTCGAGGAGATCTACAACCAGGCCGGCACGTCCCTGCGGCTGCGCCCCAAGGCCGAGTTCGCCACCTTCTTCGACGGCCTGGACCTCCTCGACCCCGGCATCGTGCCCGCCCACCGCTGGCAGCCCGACGACACCGACGACTCCACCGGCCTCCTCCCGGACACCGTCACCGACGCGCAGGTCTCCTTCTACGCCGGCGTGGCGCTGAAGCGGTAGCACCCGCTCGGACCGCCGCGGCCTGGGTACGCTCAGGCCGCGCCGGTGCGGCGCAGCGACAGCTCCCAGAGCCGGTCCGCGCGCTCCGGGTCCAGGAGGCGGGGCAGGTAGTGTCCGGTCGGCGGCACCTCGTCGACCGTCCACGGCCGGGCGATCCCGCAGTTGTCGAGGTACCGGCCGCCGACCCCGGCCAACTCGGGCGCGGTGGCGGCCCACACCGAGGTGGCGGCGCCCTGTTCGACCGTCTTCCAGCCGGGCAGGTCGGTACGCGGTACGCCCTGCTCGTCGGTCCAGCCCATGCCGCGCAGCTCGTCCGCGGCCACGTGCCGTTGCAGGTCGGTCATGATCGCGCCGGGCATGACCGCGTTGGCGGTGATGCCCTCGGCCTGGTGACGGCTGGTCAGGCCGACCGCGAACAGGCCGTTGGCGGTCTTCGACCGGCCGTACGCCTCCCACGGGTCGTACGGGCGGTGCCGGTAGTCGGGGTCCGCGAAGTCGACGTCCCCGCGCCGGTGCGCCCGGGAGGACAGCACCACCACGCGGGCCCCGTCGGCCGCCCGCAGCGCGGGCAACAGACCGGTGGTGAGGGCGAAGTGGCCGAGGTGGTTGACGCCGAACTGGGACTCGAACCCGTCCGCCGTGCGGGTCAGCGGCGTGGCCATCACGCCCGCGTTGTTCACCAGCAGGTGCAGCGGGCGGCCGGTGGCCAGGTAGTCGGCGGCGAAGGCGCGGACCGAGGCGAGCGAGGCCAGATCGAGCGGCCGGAACTCGACCTTTCCGCCGCCGCTGCGGGGACGCAGCCGCTCGGCGGCGGCCTCGCCGCGCGCGGCGTCGCGGGCGGCGATCACCACCCGGGCACCCGCCGTGGCCAGGGCCCGTACGGTCTCCGCGCCGAGACCGGCGGCGCCGCCGGTGACGATCGCCTCGGTGCCGGTGAGGTCGTGTCCGGCGATCACCTCGGCGGCGGTGGACGTGCGGTCGAAACCCATCGTGCTGCTCCTTCGTGGCGTTGTTCCTGCTTCCTTTCGTCGTCCAGCCTGCTGCGTCCGGCCCGGGCGGAGAAGGCCGTGCGGTACCTGGCAGTATCAGGGCCACCCACGGGGGACGGAGGAGCGCGTGAGCGACCAGGTACGGATGGGGGACTTCCTACGGGCCAGGCGGGCCGGACTCGCCCCGGCCGACGTCGGGCTGCCGAGCGGCGGCCGACGCCGGGCGCCGGGGCTGCGGCGGGAGGAGCTGGCGGCGCTCGCGGGCGTGAGCGTGGACTACTACAACCGGCTGGAACAGGGCCGCGAACGCAACCCGAGCGCGGGCGTGCTGCACGCGCTCGCGGCCGTGCTGCGGCTGAACGAGGAGGAGTGCGCGCACCTGTTCGCGCTGGCCCAGCACGCGGCGCAGCGGGTGCCGACCCGGGTGCCGACGGAGGTTGCGACGGGAGCGCCGACGGAAGCCGGGCCGACCGCCGGGCCGCGGGACGTCCGGCCGGGGATCCGTCAACTGCTGGAGACGGTACGGCCGTTCCCGGCGTACGTGCTCAGCCGGTACAGCGACGTGCTGGCCGCCAACCCGGAGGCGCTGGCCCTGTTCGTCGGGCTGGCCGACTGGCCGGAGGAGCGCCGGAACACCGTGCGGTACTTCTTCCGGCACCCGGCGGCGCGTGAACTCTTCCCGGACTGGGCGGAGTTGGCGCCGGGCACGGTGGCCAACCTGCACAGCGTGACCGCCCACGACCCGCAGTCCCCGCAGCTGCGTGCCCTCGTCGACGAACTGACCGACGGCTGCCCGGAGTTCGGCGCGCTCTGGGCCCGCCACGAGGTCCGCGAGCGCCGGGGCGAGGCGAAGACCTTCCACCATCCGACGGCGGGCGTGCTCACCCTGACCTCCGAGATCCTCCGCCACGGCGACCAGGGCCAGCGCATCACCCTCTACCAGGCCCCTCCGGGCAGCCCGGACCACGCCGCGCTGGCCCGCCTCTGCCCGGGCGGCTGACCGGGGCCGCGGTGCTCGGTGCTGCTCAGTCGCCGGGCGGTGCGATCAACTGTGCGGTCATCGCGGCGAGTTCGCGTTCGATGTGGTCGCGCGACAGCTCCGGCAGGGCGGCGAGCCGGAGCGGCCGTGCGGAGACCAGGGAGATCAGCAGCCAGGCCGCCGCGTCGGGATCGGTGTCGGCGCGGAGTTCTCCGGTGGCCTGACCCCGGCGGAGCAGGGCGGCGAGGCCCTCGGCGATCCGGCGTACGGCCGCCCGGCCGGCCTCGGCGACGGCTGGGTCCGCCGTGGCGGCGACCGAGTCGGCGAAGAGCACGCCGATCGCTCCCCGCGCGTGCAGCCGGTCGAGGTGGGCGGGGGAGGTGAGCTCGGTGAGCAGGGCGACCACCGGGACACCGGCGGCGGCCTCGTCCAGTTCGGCGCAGACGCGGTCGGCGGCGTGGGCCACGACGGCGGTGAAGAGCCCGGCCTTGGACTTGAAGTTCTGGAAGACCACCGGTTCGGTGACGCCGATGCGGGCGGCCACTTCGGAGACCTTGCCGCGCTGGTAGCCGTGTTCGGCGAAGACCTCGACGGCGGCGGCCAGGATCGAGGCGCGGCGCTCGTCCGCGCTCAGGCGGGTCCGGCGCGGGCCGGCGGGGCGGCTCGCGGTGGGGTTGCTCGCGGCGGGGCCGTTCGCGGTGGGGTTGCTCTCGGCGGGGTTGAGCTCGGTCACCTGATCATCCTAGAGGCTCCCTTGCCGGATGACTTAGTCGCGACTAAGCTCCGGATTACTTAGTCGGAACTAAGTAAGGAGCGGAAGATGGCGCTCGGACGCCTGCTGCACGGAGACCCCCAGTACGACACCGACGGCACGGCCATCGGCCACGGCCGCGGCTACGAACTGTTCACCACCATCGCCTTCGGCGGCCGCCGGGACCGGGCCTTCACCCGGCTCGCCGCCCTCAGCGGTGCCCGGCCCGGCGACCGGGTGCTCGACGTGGGCTGCGGCACCGGCTACCTGACCCGGCGGATGGCCGCCGCCGTCGCGCCGAACGGCACGGCCCTCGGCATCGACCCCTCCACCCAGGTCGTCGACCACGCCCGCCACCTCGCCACCGGCCTCGCCGGCTGCACCTTCGAGCGCGGCATCGCGGAGGGCTTGGCGGCCCCGGACGCCTCCTTCGACGTGGTCGTCAGCAGCCTGATGATCCACCACCTGCCCGCCGAGGCGAGGTCGCAGGCGCTGGCGGAGATGTACCGGGTCTGCCGCCCGGGCGGCCGGCTGCTGGTCGCCGACTTCCGCCCGCCCAGCAGCCGGATCGGCCGCCACCTCGTCGGCGCCGCCGCCGGGCCGGCCATGGAGCACAACCCGATCGGGCAACTGACGGCCCTGGTCCGCGACGCCGGATTCACCGACCTCGCCGTCGGCGACCTGCGACCGTGGCTGCGCCACGTCACGGCCGTCCGACCCGCCGCCCGCCAGGACCCGGCGTGAACCGGCCACCGGGCGGCCTCCGCGCCCTGCGGATCCTCGCCCTGCCCCTCGCCGTCGGCGGCCTCGCGCTCCACCTGTGGCTCGGCACCAAGCTCGGCCTGGCCGTGACGGCGGCGGGCCTGGCCGCGCACCTCGCCGCCGGGTACCTCGGGCGCCAGTGGCTCCGGCGCCGCGACCGGGCCCTGCCCTGAGCACCCGGGGGCGGGGGCGGCACGGCGCCCGGCCCTGAGCCGTGGGCGTACCCGGCCGCGACCGTCACGGCGTGGCGCGCCGCACCCGGCCGTCCGTCACGGCGTGGCCCGCCGTACCCGGCCGCACGCCACGCCGTGGTCACTCGGGCGGGTCAGAGCGCGGCGGCGAGGGCGTCGGCGGTGCGCAGGGTGAGGGCGGCGACGGTGAGGGTGGGGTTGGCGGTGCCGCCGGTGGGGAAGACGGCGGAGCCGACGATCCAGATGCCCGGGTGGTCGTGGGAGTTGCCCCAGGCGTCCACGACGGCCGTGGCCTTGTCGCCCATCCGCATGGTGCCCATGAGGTGACCCGCGCCGTTGTACTTGAGGGTTGGCTGGAGGGGGTCGACCCGGGTGGCGCCCGCGGTGTCCTCCAGGTGCTGCCACATCCGCCGGCTGACGCTGTGGCCGTAGGCGAGGGCACGCTTGGAGTAGTCGTCCAGCTTGTAGGCGATCTTCGGGTGGGGGACGCCGAGCGCGTCGGTCTTGTCGGAGAGCGTGACGCGGTTGTCCGGGCTGGGGAGCTGTTCGGTGGAGATGCTGATCCGCAGCATCCGGGTGACCTTGTCGGCGACGGCCTGTTGCAAGGGCTTGCCGATCAGCTTGATCTTCTTGTTGGTGTCGTCCCACAGGAAGCTCTGCAGGGTCTTCTCGGGCGAACCGCTGCGCCCCCAGCCGTCGTTGCCGATGGTCATCCGGAAGGCGCCGTTGTTCTTCCGGAAGTCGCCGTCGCGGAAGGTGTCGACGCCGAGCGCGGACTGCGGTCCGCGGAAGGGGTAGACGGGCTGGCCGAACAGGCCGACCATCTCGGCGGAGTGATGGTCCATCAGATTGCGCCCGACCTGGTCGCTGCTGTTGTCGAGGCCGGAGAGCAGCCAGAGCTTGGGCGTCTCGATGGCGTTGAGGGCCAGCACCACGTGCCGGGCGGTGAGTTGCTTCTGCTGCTGCGCGGGGTCGGCGACGGTCCAGTCGCGGTACACCACGGTGTACGGCTGGCCGTCGCCGGCCGGCGGGACGATCTTCGTGGCCACGCCGGCCGTCCGCAGCTCGACGCCGAGCTCGTCGCGGGCCTTGTTGACGTGGACGGAGGCGTCGTACTTGGCGCCGGCGGGGCAGACCGGGATGCAGCTGGAGTTGCCCTGACAGGCGCTGCGGCCGCGGTAGGGCTGGGAGTTGCGGGCCTGCGGGGTGGTGACGATCTTCACCGGGATGCCGTCGATCGGCTTGATCGTCGACAGCGCGGTGCGGACGAGCTCGTCGCCGTAGCTGGGGGCCATGCCGGGCATCGGGTAGTCGCCGCTGCGCGGGGTGATGCCGACCCACTCGTTGGCGTTGCCGGAGATGCCGAGCTCGTTCTCGGCCTGCGCGTAGTAGGGCTCCAACTCGTCGTAGCCGAACGGCCAGTCGACCCCGACGCCGTACTTGGTCTTCAGCTGGAAGTCGTTCGGGACGAAGCGGGGGGTGTTGCCCCGCCAGGCCCAGGTGCTGCCGCCGATCATCCGCTGGAAGCCGCTGGCGAAGACGTCCGGCCCGGTCTCGTCGTAGTACTGGTTCATGACGGCGAAGTCTGGGACGCCGTCGGAGGAGGGGGCGAACTTCTGCTTGTTGTTGGGCAGTTCGGCGTACGGGGAGGGGACGCTCTTGGTGGGGGAGACCTGGTAGGTGTCGACGAAGGCGGCGCGCTCGGCGGCGTTCGCGGGGTTGTTCCCCGCCTCCAGGATGAGGATGCGGGCGCCGGGCCGGCTGGTCGCGAGCCGGCAGGCGGCGAGGGCGCCGGCCACACCGGCGCCGACGATCACCACGTCGAAGGGGGCGTTCGGGTCCGCCGGGGCGTTCACGGGGGCGTTCATGGGGGTGGTCTCCTCGGCTCAGGGGTGCTGGGTCCAGTAGCCGTAGCCGCTGGCGGCCGGGGGCACGGGGGCGGTGGCGAGCGGGTGGGCCTTGATGACCTGCCAGATCAGGCCCGCCTGGTACTGCTGCGGGGTCGCGGGCGCATCGGGCGTCTCGTCCGGCTTGGTGAACTGGCCGGTGTACCAGACGGTGACGGTCTCCCGGGTGACCCGGGCGAGTTTGGGGTCGGCGTTGACGGCGGTGGTCAACGCGCCGAGCGGGTTGCCCTGGGAGGCGGCGGCGCGGTAGGCGGTGAGCAGGGCGGCGAGGTCCTGGGCGTAGCCGGCGGCGAGCCGGCCACGGTAGGCCTCGGCGAGTTGCTCGTCCAAGTCCGTCTCCCCGGTGAGGAGTTCGGACAGGGCGAGGAAGTCGGTGGCGTCGGTCATGGTCGGGCTCCTCGGCTTCGGTGAATTCGACGTTCCAGAGGGCGCCGCCACTGTACGTTCGCACCCGATCGACTTCAATCACCGCCCGTGGCGAGCCGCCGGTTCAGACAGGGCCCGGGCACGCCGGCCGAGGGGGACGGCGATCAGCCCCAGTACGAGAGCCGCGGCGCCACCGGCCACTCCGTTCCCCGTGCCGGGGCCACCGTCGGCGACGGCCGGATTTTGGTCCGACCCGCACCGGGTCAAGAAGTACTCGCGCGTCGCCGCCTACGCGCAGTCCCAGCTCGCCCTCACCATGGACACCCGTGACATGGCCCCCGAGGGCTCCGGCATCACCGCGGTGAGCCTCAACCCCGGCCGGTGCGACACCGCGCTGCTCCCGCTGTACGGGAGCGTCGGCGCGCGGCGGCCGAGGGTGCGGCGGCCGTCGTCCGGCTGTGCGGACGGCGGGCCTCGGGGACCCGTGGCATGTCCGGGCTCGAACGCTGTCGCCGCGTGGAGGGACCAGGACCGTCCGACCTGCCACGGGGACGAGAAGCTCGGCGTGTGGACCTCTGACGGGTCCGCCGAACAGCAGTGGACGATCACCTGCTGAGACCGCCAAGGCTTCGTCAAGACGGCTGCCGGGCACGTCAAGGACGCGTCAGGGCGTGCGGAAGGACGTTCGACCGCACCTAGCGTGATCTGCGAAGAAACGGTTCGTCGTCCGGGCGTGGGGTCTGGCGGCGGACCGTGTGCCGAATCCCGGCCCCGGCGGTTTCTCCGGGGGAAGGTTCGGCGGCCAGTGAAACACAGGGTAAGGGGGCGCGCGGCGATGCCAACGGGTACGTCGGGTGGTACGGCCGTCATAGGGGAAACGATCGCGTCGGAGACGGCGCGACAGGAGACGGCCGAACCGCTCCCCGCGTCGCGCGCCCCCCGCCACTGGCCCGGTCGCTCCTGGCGCAGCCGCCAGTGGTGGACCACCCCCCGCCTGGTGCGCGGGCTCACCGGGCTCTGCCTGGCGGCGCTGCTCGCCGCCGGGACGGCGAGCGCCACCGTGCTGGCCGGCGCCCGGGACGGTACGGACGTGATCGGTCACCGGGCCGCCCCGCAGGTGGTGCGTTCGGCCGACCTCTACTTCGCGCTCAACGACCTGGACGCGCAGGCCGCCAACCTGCTGCTGTTCGGAGCTGATCCGGACTACGCGGCGCTGCGCAAGGACACCCTGGACACCTACGAGCAGCGCCGCGCCCAGGCCGACACCGACCTCCAGCGCGTCGCCGAGGCGGTGGCCGGCGATGCGGCCGGGCAGCGGGCGGTGCAGACCGTCATCGGTGAACTCGGCCACTACCAGGCCCTGGTGGCCCGTGCCCAGCTGCTGGAGGAACAGGCCCACGCCCCGGCCGGCCGCCCGTCCGCCGAGGCCCTCGCGGCCTACCGGCAGGCCACCGACCTGCTGCGGCAGCGCCTGCTGCCGGCCGTCGACGAGGTGACCAAGGCCAACGCGGCCGTCGTCGAACGCCACTACAGCGACCAGCGCGACGCCCTCGGCGGCGGCTGGTGGGGCATCCTGGTCACCGGCCTGCTCGCCCTGGCCGCCCTCGGGCTGCTGCAACGCCTGCTCACGGTGCGCTTCCAGCGGCTGGTGAACGTGCCGTTGGCCGTCACCACCGTGCTCGCCCTGGCCGGGCTGGTCACCGTGCTGACGCTGACCTCCCGAGCGGACCACCAGCTGGTGGTGGCGAAGAACAACTCCTTCGACTCGGTGATCGCCCTGAGCAGGGCGCGCGCGGTGGCGTACGACCTCAACGCCGACGAGAGCCGCTATCTGACCGACCGGGCCCGGGCGGCCGCCTACGAGCAGGGCTTCCTCGACAAGACCCAGGCCTTCGCCCGGGTCGCCGGTGCCACCCTCGCCACCTACAACGCCCGGCTCGCCGAGGAGGTCGACCGGCACCGGGCCGACCACGGCCAGGTGGGCTTCGGCGGCTACCTCGGCGACGAACTGCGCAACATCACCTTCGCCGGTGAACAGGACGCGGCGGAGCGGGTGCTGACCGCCTTCCAGCAGTACCAGCGGGACGACCGGAAGATCCGTGAACTGAACGCCCAAGGCAGGCTCAAGGAGGCGGTCACCTTCAACACCGGCCTCACCCCGGGCCAGTCCAACGCCGATTTCGGCGTGCTCAGCGCCGCCCTCGACGACACCCAGGCGATCAACCAGCGCGCCTTCGAGAGCGCGGTCGCCGCCACCGACGACGACCTCGACACCACCACCGCCGCCCTGGGCGCGGCCGCCCTGGCGGCGGCGCTCGCCCTGACCGCACTGGGAGTACGACCGCGCCTGCGCGAGTTCGCCTGACCGGAGGGGACGGGGAGCAGGAGCCGGCCGGGGCTTCGACGTCAGGGGATCGTCAGGAGATGGGCCCGGGGAGTCGACACGGCGTCAGGGCCGGCGGAGGCCCGACCGGCGGACCCGCGCCGCTCGTCCCGCTGACGCCCTGCCCGAGCGCTCCGCGCGTGGATCACCGAGCTGCGGAGGTACCCGGCCGGTGAGGCGGTGGATCGGCGCGGTGGGGCGCGCCGTCAAGGTTGCGTTCGGATGCCGCCCACGCGCGTAAGGATCGCGTCAAGGACAGGCCTCCCCTCCTGTTCGAGTTCTTTGCTGGGGGACCGCACCGCCGGCGTTCGTCGGCCGAACCGGTACGAGTGGCCCGAGGAGTTCCCGTTCGTGCAGATGTACTCCGCCCGGCCCGGCGGCCGCACCTACTACCCGGTGCTCCGGCGACTGTCGCTCGGTGCGTCCGTCGCCGTCGTGCTGGTCGCGGCGGCCGTGCTCGCCGCCGGCCTCGCCCTGGGCGTCGGGGTGCGGGTCGGATGGCTCGCGGTGGGCGCGTACACCGCGCTCTGCGCCCTGGCGGGGGTCCTCTCCCGGCCGCAGGCCGCGCCGCTCACGGCATTCTCCGCCTGGCTCTTCTTCAACGGCTTCACCGAACACCGCTACGCCGAACTCGGCTGGTCGGGCGCGGAAGCCGGTCATCTCGCCCTGTTCACCGTTGCGGCGCTGGCCACCTCCGTGCCCGCCGCGTGGCCGCGACGACGGGTGCGGTTGCGGGTCCTGAAGATCTGACTGTGGCGGGCGACGGACCCCGGGGGCCACCGCATGCGCTCGAACGGCCTACGCCTGCGCCCGGTGGGCGTCGGGCCGACCCGTGGCCGCCTACGCTCGCAAGTGTGTTCAACCTGCCGCAGGTGCTCAAACGCCTCGTGATCGGTCGGGCGATGCGCAGCGAGGAGTTGGGCGAGACGCTGCTGCCCAAGCGGCTGGCGCTGCCGATCTTCGCCTCCGACCCGCTCTCCTCGGTCGCCTACGCGACCGGCGAGATCCTGCTGGTGCTCACCCTCGGCGGCACCGCCTTCCTCTACCTGACCCCGTGGATCGGGGCGGCCGTCATCGCGTTGATGGCCGTGGTGGTCCTGTCGTACCGGCAGGTGGTGCACGCCTACCCGAGCGGTGGCGGCTCGTACGAGGTGGTGTCGAAGAACCTCGGGGCGAACGCCGGCCTGGTGGTGGCGGCCTCGCTGCTGGTCGACTACGTGATGACGGTCGCGGTGTCGGTGGCGTCCGGCGTGGACAACATCATCTCCGCGTTCAACGGCCTCGCCGACTACCGGGTGCCGATGGCGATCGGCTTCGTCGTCCTGCTGACGGCGATGAACCTGCGCGGCGTGCGCGAGTCCGGCAAGGCCTTCGCCGCGCCGACGTACCTGTTCATCGGCGGCATCCTGCTGATGGTGGCCACCGGCGCGGTCCGGGTGCTGTTCGGCGACGACCCGCAGTCGCCGAGCGCGGCGTTCGGCATCAGCCCGGAGGACGCCAAGGACACCCTGGCCGGGTTCGGGCTGCTGATGCTGGGCCTGCGGGCGTTCGCGTCCGGCTGTACGGCGCTGACCGGGGTGGAGGCGATCTCCAACGGGGTGCCGGCCTTCCGGGCGCCGAAGTCGAGGAACGCCGCCACCACGATGTCCGTGATGGGGCTGACGGCGGTCGTGATGTTCGCCGGTGTCACCGCGCTCGCGATGACCTCGCACGTGCACTACGTGGACGACGCCTGCCGGCTCGTCGGGATCCCCGGCGACTGCCACGGCTACACCCAGCAGACCGTCATCGCGCAGCTGGCGTCGACCTTCCTCGGCGGGGACAACAGCGTGCCGTTCTACTTCATCCAGGCGGTCACCGCGTTGGTGCTGGTCCTGGCGGCCAACACCGCCTTCAACGGCTTCCCGCTGCTGGCCTCGATCCTGGCCGAGCACCGCTACCTGCCCCGGCAGATGCACACCCGCGGCGACCGGCTGGCCTTCTCCAACGGCATCATCGCGCTCGCGGTGGTGGCCGGCGCGCTGCTCTGGGGCTACGACGCGAACGTCACCAGCCTGATCCACCTGTACATCCTCGGCGTCTTCACCTCCTTCACGCTCTCCCAGATCGGCATGGTCCGGCACTGGAACGACGTGCTGCGCGCCGAGACCGACCCGGCCGTGCGCGGCGCCGCCCAGCGCTCCCGGGTGATCAACGGGCTGGGGGCGGTCACCACCGCGCTGGTGCTGGTCATCGTGCTGATCACCAAGTTCACCCAGGGAGCCTGGCTGGCCGTGGTGGCGGCCGTCGTGCTCTGGCTGATGATGCGGGGCATCCGGCGGCACTACGACGCGGTCTCGGACGAGCTCGCGATCGTCGACCCGCAGGAGGAGGCGGTGCGGCCGTCGAAGGTGCACGGGATCGTGCTGGTGTCCAAGCTGCACAAGGCGACGCTACGGGCGCTGGGCTACGCGCAGGCGTTCCGGCCGGACTCCCTGGAGGCCGTCACGGTCTCGGTGGAGCGGGACGACACCCGGGAGCTGGCGATCCGGTGGGACGAGTTCGACGTCGCGGTGCCGTTGAAGGTGCTGGAGTCGCCGTACCGGGAGATCACCAAGCCGGTGGTGCAGTACGTGCGGGAGTACCGGCGGAGCAATGCGCGCGAGGTGGTCGCCGTCTTCATCCCGGAGTACGTGGTCGGCCACTGGTGGGAGCACCTGCTGCACAACCAGTCGGCCCTGTGGCTGAAGAGCCGGCTGCTGTTCACCCCGGGCGTGATGGTGATCAGCGTGCCCTGGCAGCTGTCCTCCGCCCCCCGGGCCGACCACCCGGCCCGCCGGGCCCCCGGGGCCGTCCGCCGCGGCGAACCGGCTCCGCGGGGCGATGTCCCGGAGCCCGAGCGGCTCTGACGACCGTACGCCGGAGCGGGGGCGCGGGGCAGGTGCTCAGGCTCCGGTCAGCCAGTCCTCTTCGAGGCCGGCGAGCACGAACCCGTTCTCGAAGCGCACCCGGTACCTGATCCGAGCGCCGGCTCCGGCGTCGTACGCGCTGTGCCGGACGACCTGCTGACGGAGGTTGTCGATCAGGCTGTTCGTGAAGCTGTCGTACCGGCCGCCCCGGATCTGCTGGTCGAAGGCCGCGAGCCCGTCCTGGGCCGGGCCGCCGGCTTCCATGGCCGAGCCCGTGACGACGCCCGACAGGCCCTCGGCCAGGAACAGCGGACCGGGGAGGCCGGTCCTGGCCGCTGCGTCGTCCGCGGTGAGCTGCACATCCCTGGTCAGCCTCACCCTCGCGCCGGTCTCGTACGGCATGGGTGTACCCCCCTCGTTCGATCTTGCGCCTGATCACGGCCAGCGTAGCCGGGATGCCGGGGAGGGAGCGGGTGTCCGGCAAGATCGGGAGCCTCACGGCTTGCCGTGGGCACGCGGGGACGCCGTGCGTCCGGGCTCCGCCCGGGTGTCCACCCCGGGTAGCGGTGGGGTCGGCTCGGTGGGTCGTCGGTGCAGCCAGAGGTACAGCAGCAGGGAGGGCAGCAGCAGGCCGCCGCCGCTGAGGGCGAGGAACGCCGGGAGGCCGCTGAGGTGGTCGTCCAGCCAGCCGAAGTTCTGGCCGAAGAAGCCGACCACGAAGGACAGCGGCAGGAACACCGTGGCCAGGATGGTCAGGCGTTCCATGGTGGCGCTCTGTCGGAGGGTGATCTTGTTCTGTTCGACCGAGATCACCGCGATGTTCGCCTCCAGGACGGTGGCCAGCAGGTCGCGTTGGGCGGCGACCTCCTCGTTGACCAGCAGCAGGTGGTCGTGGACGTCCCGGAAGTACGGCAGGAGTTCGGCCGGCGCCCGGCCGGGCTGCAGCCGTCGGGCGAGCACCGCGAGCAGCGGGTGCACGGCGCGGTAGAAGTCGGTGGCCTCGCGGCGCAGGAAGTAGATCCGTTCGGTCGGGGCGACCGCCCCGGAGAACACGGTGGCCTCGATCTGCTCGATGTCGCGTTCGAGCTCCGCCACGACCGGCGCGTAGCTGTCGACGACCTGGTCGAAGATCGCCCAGAGCGTCGCGGCGCTGCCCGCCCGCAGCAGCTCGGGGCGGCCTTCGAGACGGCGCCGGGCACCGGCCAGCCCGCTGGCGATGCCCTGGCGGACGGTGATCACGAAGTGCTGGGAGAGGAAGATGCTGATCTCGCCGGTGTCGACCTCCTCGCGCTCGTCGTCGTAACGCGCGGTGCGCAGGATGATCAGCTCCGTGCCGTCCTCGTACTGCTCGGCCTTCGGCCGCAGGTGGAAGGCCTGGGCGTCCTCGATGGCGAGCTCGTGCAGCCCGAAGTACTCGCGCACCTGGGCCAGCTCCTCCGGGCCCGGCTCGAACACGCCCAGCCAGACGAACCCGCCCTGCGCGCAGTGTGCCGCCGCCTCTTCCAGGGGCATCGGGCCTTCGTGCTGGCGACGCCCGTCCCGGTAGTGTGCGCAGTCGACGATCATGGCGTCCGCCTCCTCACGTGCGGCTCCCCCCACTTGCGATGCTCCTCCCATCCCGCCGGTCGGGCAGCCCGCCGCGGGCAGCCCGCCGAGGCGGGCCACGAGGGACCGTGGAGCGGCCGTTCACGATCGCTGGAGGGCGCTGGCCAGGGGTTCCAGGGTGGGGTTTCCTGAAGCCGGGCCGGAGAGCACCGGGCACGACCGGAGCGCGGCCACGGACTGCCAAGACAAGGGGAGAACGCCGTGAAGATCAGCCGCAAGCTCGCCGCCACCGCTCTCGTGGGTGGCATCCTCGCCGGGACCGTTGCCCTGGCCTCGCCGGCCAGCGCCGAGGTCAAGCCGATCGACTGCGCCGCGTCCCAGTACCGCGGGGTGACGGTCTACTCCGGCGGCCCCGGCAACTACCACGCCGTGCGGTGTTTCGGCTTCACGGGCAGCGGGTCGACGACGCTCAGCGTCTGGATGACCGGCACCTCCGCCGTGGGCTCGGGCGTCAACACCGGCTACACCAACTACTACACCAGCGGTGGCCGCGACACCGGCGCACGGTTCAACCCGTGGAACATCACGCCGTACGTGGACATGAACTCGACCACCTACTCGGTCAACATCTGGTCCTAGTCCTCGCCTCCACCGCGACGGGCGCCAGGCGCGGTCCTGGCGCCCGCCGCCGCTTCGAAGGACGGTTCGCCATGAACGGTAGGACACGACGGGCGGTCGGGCTGCTCGCTCTGGCGGTGTCGGCCGCGGTGTCGGCGGCGGCCGTGGCCGGCTGCGGGCCGGCCTCGACCTCCGCCGGGGCGGCGCCCGCCGTCGGGCCGGTGCCGACCGTCACGACGGTCGAGCAGATCGCCCGGCCCATCGACCAGTACCTGGTGACGCCGGAGGAGGTCGCCACCCTCCAGTCCGCCGCGAACGCCCTGAACGCGACGTGCATGCGGGAGTTCGGACTGCCGCCGGTGGCCACCGACCTCATCGGGTTCGACGAGCAGGCCCTGCGGTACGACCGCACGCACGCGCCGCTGTACGGGTTCTTCGACCCGGCACGGGCCGCGGTGACCGGCTACGACCGGCTCCCCCCGGCGTCCGGGCCGGCCGCGCCGTCGGGCGCCCCGCCGTCACCGGAGGCGATGACGGTGGAGCACGGGACGGACCAGGTGGGGAACGCGGTCTCCGCCTACGCCGGAAAGCCGGTCCCCGCCGGGGGCTGCAAGGGCGAGAGCGTGCGCGCCACCGGGGGCGCGCTGCCCGTCCCGGACCCGAAGGCCCTGCCGGACCACGGCCCCGGCACGCCCACCGACGACCCGCGCGTGCGTGCCGCCTACGCCGCCTGGAGCGGCTGCATGAAGGCCAGGGGCTACACCTACGCCACCCCGCTGGACGTCCTGGCCGACACCGGCCCGCTGCCGAAGGCGACCGAGCGCAACGGCACGGTCACCGTGGAGCACGCGCCGGAGGAGCTGAAGCAGGCCGCGGACGACGTCGCGTGCAAGCTGTCGACCAACCTCGTCGGCATCGCGCTGGCCGTGCAGTGCGCCTACGACACCCGGTACATCGAGAGCCACGCCCAGGCCCTGGGCGACTACCGCCGCCGGATCACGGACCGGGTCCGCGCGGCGGCGCAGATCCTCCAGGAGCAGGGGAGGAACTGACGCCGCCGCGGTGACGACCTGGCGATTCGACCGGTCGGATCGACCGGTCGGATCGACCGGTCGGGGGATCAGTCGTCGGTCTCGTCGTACCGGCCGTGGCCGAGGCGGCGCAGGTCGAAGGACCAGATGCCGCGGCCGAAGGTGGCGGCGTAGAGCTTGCCGTCGGGGCCGAGCTTGAGCTGCTGGACCGAGGTGGTGGGCAGGTTGCGGCCGAGGACGCGCCAGTCGGTGGTGCCGGGCGCGCGGTAGAAGGCGGCCAGGTCGGTACCCAGGGCCAGGCCGCCGTTGGGCAGGATCTTCACCGAGGTGGCGGGGACGTCCGGCAGGTTGGCCGAGACGTCGGTCCAGCTGGCGCCGCCGTCGCGGGTCTCGAAGAGGTGTCCGATGCCGGCGCCGGGGCCCTCGGTCCACGCCCGCGAGAAGCCGGAGAAGGAGACGAGGACGTGCTGCGCGTCGTTCTCGTCGACGGCGAACGAGGAGACGTACCGGTTGGGCAGGGTGCCGTCCACCGGCAGGTTCAACTGGTGCCAGCCGGTGCCGTCGGTCTTGCCGACGGCGATGCCGCGGCTGAAGCCGACGTTGTTGCAGGGCCCGCACCAGCCCGCGTACACGGTGCCGTTGACGGTGGCGACGGCGGTGGCGACGTGGCCCGCGCCGAGGTCGTACGCGGCGGTCCACTCGCTGCCGCTGCGGATCGCGAAGCCCTTGTGCTGGACCCAGACGTGCCGGCCGCCGGCGATCCAGGTGTTGATGTCCTTCGGGTCGCTGGTGATCGGGGCGATGAAGCGCGCACCGGCGCCGCCGAGGTCCTTGTCCGGCGGGGCGACCTCGTAGGAGGTGGCCTTGCTCGGGTCCTTCGTCCAGCTTCCGTCGTTGACGGCGCAGTTCTGAGTGACCCACATGTCGAGGTAGACGTACTCCTCGGCGATGTTGCAGCCGTTGGCCGGGTCGACGATGGTGTCTGCGCCGTCACCGCCGAAGTTGGAGCCCATCACCTTGTCGTGGGCGCGCAGGATCGACTCGCCGTTGTCCTGGAGGCCGCCGCTGACGATGACGCCCCGGCCGGAGCGGTCCGCCGGGTCCTTGCCGACGCCCACCGAGTAGTACTGCAGGGTGTCGATCGTGCCGTCGTTGAGGGACTTCCAGTCCTTGCCGTGGCCCCAGGTGTCCAACTGGCCGTTGACCGGCCGGGTGTAGACGCCGCCGTCGTTGCCGACGTAGACGGAGGCCTTGCCGTGGGAGCCGCCGACGGCGACGGCGTGCTGGTCGGAGTGGGTGGTGGGGGAGCAGTCGCCGGTCTGCTTGGCCGGGTCGATGCTCCAGCAGGGGAAGCCGTTGTTCCAGTACGGGGCGATGGTGGCCCAGTTGGCACCGCCGTCGGTGGTCTCGAAGACCTCCTCCAGGCCCGCCCAGACGTGGTCCGGGTTGGCCGGGTCGACCTGGAGGAACTGGTTGTACCAGGACTGGATACCGGGCTGGTAGCCGTCGTCCTGGAGCGCCGAGCCGGAGCCCTTGAGCTTGTCCTTGTCCGCGACGAGGGTCCACGGACCCAGCGGGGAGCCGGACTTGGAGACGTAGACGCCCTTGAGGCCGGTGTCCGGGTTGTGCGCCATGACGTCCGGGGACTGGTCGATGGCGTAGTAGCGCGAGCCGTCGGCCGAGCGGGCGAAGGTCACGTTGCCGACGTTGGCGGCGTCGGTCGGCAGCTCGCCCAGCGAGGCCACCCGCTGCCAAGTGCCGTCCGCGGCCTTGCTGTAGAAGCCGTTGTAGGTGTCGCCGCCGCGCCAGCCGACCGCCAGGACCACCTTGCCCGGGTCCTTGGGGTCGATCGCGACGTCGTTGGCGATGTTCTTGTACGGCGCGGCGGGGTCGGCGGCCTTCGAACCACCGGGCAGGTAGTCCGGGTTGGGCGCGAACTCCAGCGTCCACGGTCCGGACAGGGTGGTGGCGGAGTGGCTCCACACACCCCGGCTGGTCGCCGCCCACACCTTGTCGCCGGCGAACCGCAGGGAGTGGATGGTGGTGGACTCCAGCTCGGCGCCGCCGACCCGGTTCCCGGGCTGGAACTCGCCGTGCTTCGGGTCCGCGAGCACGTAGACGCCCGTCCCCACGTACGAGGTCGCGCCGGTGTTGGACTCGCCGGTGGCGTACCAGAGCCGCCCGCCGCCGTCGAGGTTCAGGGTGCCGGTGGACAACGTCGGCAGCTTGTCGGCGATCGCCTCCCAGTGGCCGCCGCCGGTGCGGGAGCGGAACACACCGCCGTTCGCGCCGCCCGCGTACACGTAGCCGTCGTTGTCGGCCGCGAGGCCGGTGATCCGGCCGGTGACGAAGCCGGCGCCGCCGCTGGAGTTGGAGTTGACGTCGCGGTAGCGCGGGTCGTCGCCGTTGTACGGCTTGTTCGTCACGTGGTCCCAGGCGCCGGGCGTGTGCGGCAGCGACTGGAGCTGCGCCCACGCCGCACCGTACGCGCCGGGGGCGACCACGCCGGGAGCGGTGCGGGCCTCGGTGTACTGCGCGGTGCCCTCGGCGGAGTTCTCGGCCTCGTCGCTCTCGTCCGCACCGGACTCGGCGAGGGAAGCGGAGGCGTTCGCGGAGAAGGCCTTGGCGGAGGAGGCCTGACCGGCCGCGGCCCGGCCCTTGACCTTCTGTGCGTGCTTCTGGCCGATCTCGGTCAGGTGCTGCACCGGGTGCGGCTGGGGCGCGGTCTGCGGGCCGGGTGCGGCGAGGGCCTGAGTGGTGGTCAGGCCGAGTGCGGTGAGCGTGACGGCGCTCATGAGCAGCCGTCGTTGCCTGTTCGGCAAGGTGCGTCCTCCCTGGACATCCGGGGGGCGCGGTCGCGCTCCCCGACGTGAGCAGAGGGAAGCCTGGCCGGTGCCATGGGACGCTGGGAAGGGAATCGGCGTAACGAATGGTTAAAGCCAATTCTGTGAAATCAGTTCAGGGCAACGGAATTTCAGCCAGGAAGGTGGGAGCGGCACCGACGGAACCGAATGCGCAGGGAGGTCGTCTCACGGCCACACCGTCCGCCAGAACCGGGAGATCCCACCCCATGCACCTACACAGAGTCGTGGGGATGGCCGTGCTCGTCCTCACCACGCTCGGAGCCGCCTCGGCCTGCGATGCGGACAAGGGCGGCGACAACCAGCCGCCCATTCCGCCCGTGGCCCCCACCGCCGCCACGGCACCGCCTTCCACGGCGGCCCCGACCGTTGCTCCGACGGCCCCGGGCCCCACCACGGCGGCCGCTTCGCCGACCGCCCCGGCGGCCCCGGGCACGGCCACCCTGGCACCACCCCGAACGGCCCCGGCCGCCACGCCACCGCCCGCGACCCGCGCCGCCACACCGCCCCCAGCGGCCGTCACTCCTTCGCCCGCGGCGACGCCGCTCCCCGACGTCGAGAACCCGACCGACCTGGTCCACGGTTCCGCCGGCGCGCCCACTCGCCCGGCGCACTGACGCGGCGGCCGGCCCACCCCCACGGTGCGCTTGGCCAGCTGCTCCTGCCGCTCGGCGTCCGGCGCGCCCAGCAGGGCGCGGGCGTGCCCGGCCGTCAGCACCCCGGCGGCGACCCGGCTCTG
>NZ_JBEOSA010000042.1:0-75981 GCF_040302625.1 Kitasatospora sp. NPDC097643
CCGGCCAAAACCAAGATTTTCGATCTGGGGGTGCGCGGGGGGGGGTGGGGGGGGCGGACGGCCTGTGCATCCTCGGCGTTTCCTGGGAGTCGGAGTCGCGGCGTTGGGAGCGGCCGGGGAGGGTGTGCCGCTCGGCGCCAAGCTGCTGGGAGCGGGGCAGCTGGGCCGACTGCTGGCGAGCCGGGTGTCGCCGCCCCGCCGTACCAGAGACCACTGCCAGTGCCGCAGGTGCGAACCGCATCGCCTCGGCAGTGGTGCCGCTGCCGAGGCGGGCGTTCGACGCGTTGAGCAGGCGCAGCCGGTAGCGGGCCGGCTGGGTCTCAAGCGCTGGCTCTGCCCACTTCCGGTGGTGACGTTCGGCAATTGTCACTCCTTGCAGCGATGTGCCCAGGTCACGGCAGAAGCCGGCGGCCTGGACGGTGGGTGTGCCTGACACAGAGGACGACCCCGATAAGCAAGCCCCGACCGACCGGACCAGGCGTTCCCTGTCGTGACCTTCCGTCACCAGCGGAAGGACGCCGTTGGCGATGACACAACCAGGCGGTATGGAGCCAGCGGGCTTCCGGCCGCCGGACGACCCGGCCAGGGCGGTGGGGCGTGGGATGCCGGACGCACCGGCGTCCCACGCCGCCCCGCGGTGCGCTGGTTCGGGGAGGAGCGCCATGCGGGGCAGGCCGGATGGTGCCCTCATGCTCACCGGCAGGCGGGTGCCCGGCCGGGCCTTGACCGCTGCCGGCCCCATCTCCCGGCAGGGGCACCGCTTCGACGGGGCCGGGACGGTGGGAGGTCGCCTCCGTCTTCTCCGTCACGTTCTTCTTCAGCCACCGGTAGCCCGGTGCCTTCATCGGCTCGTACGGGGACTCAGCGGTGGATCGTGACATCACACTGGCGCACCGGCGACGCATATTGCGCTGGATGGTACGGGCACGAGCCGGTAGCTTGGCAAGCTCCGTCCTGCGCGCGGGGCACGCCGATCCGCAGCAGGCCCCGCCGGCCGCAGAGATCATCAAACGCGCCGCGATCCGCGGCCGCGCCCTATGCGCACACCCAGGTTCTCGCACGCTTCCTTGAGTCCGACACCAACTTGTTCGAGGTTGTCGTCGTTGATCCGTTTGGTGCCGAAGGCCGAGAGATTCGTGCAGTATTCCTTCGGAGCGCCGTTCGCGGTGGGCTCGAGCGGGGGCTGGTCCACCCCAGCTCGGTAGAGGTTGGTTCGCGTGGGGCTCTGCCGGCCGTTGTCGAGGACCATGGGGTCGTTGAGGGGGACGAAGGCGAGCGGGGGATCGAATCCGCTCTGGACGTTCGGAATCTGATTGGCCTGGAGCTCGTTGAGGGCGAGCGAGGTGGCCTGGTGGCCGGGGTCAGCGAGGTCGGGTGCGGTCCAGGGGGTGCAGCCGAGCGCCGGGTCCTCGAACTCGGTCAGCAGCAGGTTGTCGCTGCCGTTCAGGAGCGTGGTGCCGCCCTTGAGCTTCGCGGAGTTGGCAGCGGACTCCTGCGCGGTCCGGCCGTCCGGGGTGGCCAGGTACTCGGCGGTGACGTTGTCGCTCTGGTCCTGGCCCACCAGACCGAAGTCACAGACCGGCAGCTCGACCGGCGTCGCCACTCTCCGCGAGGGCAGGACGTGCGTTGGCGTCGAGCTGTCGCCCCACTACGCCGAGGTCGCCGAGCAGCGGCTCCGGGCAAAACTCAGTGGTTGGCGCCGGCAGCCACCAGGACGATCGGGCTGCGCTCGGCGCCGGTGAGGTCGGGCAGACTGCCGAAGATCACGGCGTCTTCTCCGGCGGGGTGGTTCGGGCGGGTCGCAGCTGCTGCGGGATCGGTGCGTCGGGGGCGGCGAGGTGGAACAGGAGCCTCGGTCCGAGCCGTTCCGCCTGGTCGGTCCCGATGAGCAGCACGAGGTCGCCCTCGGCGGTTGTCTCGAAGATCCGCTGCTCCGGGCCGGGTTCGTACGGTCCGGAGCGGACGCGGTGGACGGCTCCCGCTCCGAGCGCCTGGCGGGCGGCCTGCTCTACAGCGTCCAGCGGATCAGGTGCGAGCTGGGCGGCAAGCGGGGTGCTGACCGGCAGCAGCACCGCGTGGTCGGCATCGCCGAGAGCGGCACCGAGTTCGGCGGCGTGTGCGCTGGTGCGGGCGATGCCGTCCGGCTCCAGGACCACGACCAGCGAGCCCTCGGTGAGCATCCGGGCGGCCATGACGTCCTGGGCGATCTCGCGCGGGTGCCGGGCACGGGAGTCCACCACGGTGATGCCGGACTGTGTGCCAACCGTGGCCAGCGAGCGCTCGACGCCGCGGAAGGCGGCGGCTCGCTCGGCGAGGGCCTGCGGGTCCTCGCCCACGATCAGGGCGGTGGCGATGGCGGCGCACACCGCCAGGGCGTGGTGGCGGCCGGTGACCGGGAGGACGAAGGAGTGGTCCGTCTCCTCGTGTCGCAGGGTGACGCGGAAGTCCTCGCCGGTCCAGCGGGGCCTCATGATCCACACGGTGTCGGCCGGGTCGGTGCCGACGGTGACCACGTGCGGTCCGGGCCGGTCGCCCAGGCGCTCGCGCAGGATCTTCACGCCGTTGTCCCAGGTGGGCAGGACGACGGTGCCGGCACGGCGGGCGAGGCGCTCGGCGGCGTCGAGGCCGGCGATGTTGTCGTCGTAGTGCGGGGCGTTCGCGCCGGTGGACAGGATGAGCGCGGCGGCGAAGTGGGGCTCGTGGTGGAGGAAGTGCGGTGCGGGGCGGTGCTGCCAGGCGCCGGGCGGAGCGGCTTCGTGGGTGGCGGTGTCCGGGCAGAAGTCCGCGACGATACGGCCGTCCCCGGCGTGGCCGGCGCTGCCCCCGCTGGCCGGGGCGTTCAGGACCCAGCTCGTCCGGCCGTCATCCAGCACGGCGGCCAGGGCGGCTGCCGCGCTCGCGGTGCTGTGACTGCCCGCCACCGCCACCGCCTCGGACCCCGCCTGGGCACAGATGGTCATGAGCGCGACGGCCCGGCCGAGAATCGGCAACCGCAGCACCTGGGCGTGGTCGAGCTCGGGATGTGCTCCGGCGAAGACACCCGACCACACCACGGCCGTCCGGTCGGTGCGCACGTGCTCAGGCTTGAAGCCCACCCGCACCTGGACGCCGACAGCTCTCAGCGCGGCCACCGCCGGGCTGTCCCGGTCGGCCTCGGGGACGCTGCCGGTGACGTCGGCGCCGCTGCCGGCCAGCCACCGGGCCAGGCCCTCCATGCCGGGAGCGGCGACATCGACCAGGTGTACGGCCCTCAGCAGATCGGGCACGGCAGACGTGGCCGGGCCCGCGACGGGGCGGCGGCTGTCGGGGTGGCTGGTTGTGTCCATCATCGTCTCCAACCGGAAGTCAATGGAAGGGAGTTGGGCGTGGTGGGGAGGGGGTCGACCCGCTGCCGACCCGGGGCTCATGACTGGGTGAGACCGCGCTCCAGCTCGGCTTGCTGACGTGGGCCGGATCGCCGTTCAGCGTTGCGGGGTACTCGGTCCCGAGTTCATTGCCTCTGGCGGGTGAGGCATCGTCGGGGCTGTCCGTCCGGCCTTGGGCGCGCGGTGTCTTCCGTGGCTGCGGTGCAAGGGGGTTTCGGGGAGCGTCTGCGACCAGGCGGCTACCGGGCTGCCGAGCCAGCGGGTGGCCGGCGGAACCTCCTGGCCGCGCATCACCAGCGAGGCCGCGCCGACCGACGAGCCCGGCCCGAGGGTGGCCCCCGGCAGGATGATCGAGTACGGTCCGATCGACGAGCCCTCGGTCCGCCGCTGAGCGTATAGGCATAACGACGTCGAGGTCCTATGGCGGCATATGCCTTAAGTGGTTGCTAAGGATCCGCTCAGTCTCGTCCGTAGCCCGCAAAGGCGCTCGCTGGGTCAGGACACTGCAGGTCAGGGTCGATGTGGCAGTGGCTGCGACGCCCCTGTCGCCATGAAGTGGATCACCGAGTATCGGAAATGTCGGCCGTGCCCATCGGATCGGGTGAGCACTCTCCTGAATGAGCAAAACCTTATGTGTCGTTTAGAAATGGCGCTGAACGGAGCATCGAGTGCGTGGATCTCCTAGCATCCATGTCATCAGCGACCGAACTGCCGGTCCGTCAGCCCGTAACCGTCCTGGCCGGCCATCGCCCGAGAACGACCGCGATTGCGATCTCCCTGTCAGCAATCGCCCTGTGCTTCCTCTCCCGACGAGGCATCCGCCGCGCCGGTGCCTCCTCCAGGAGTACCGACATGAAACTCCACCAAACCCATGGTCCCGCCGAACACGAGTGCCACACCCACCCCCACACCCATCAGCCAGTTCCCGCCCTGCTCCAACGCAGGGCAGTAGGACCGGTGCCGCCGCGCCACTCCCTCCGCCCGGCGGCACCCCTGCTCGCCACCCCGGACGAGCTACCGGAGTGACGAGCAGCCCGGGTGATCGCGTCGGCGCCGGGCGTGGCCGGTGCGCGACCGCCACCAGCGCCGCACCTGCCAGCGGCATAACAGCAAAGAGAGTCGTGCCAATGCACTCCAGACCGCGATGTCAGCGCTGCCCTTTCGACGGGCCCGGCACCGGCCACATCTGCAATCCACGATCCGACGCCCCGTTCCCGCCGGACTCCCGCTTCGAGCTACGCATCCCGCCGTACGTCCAGGACCTCGATGTGCCGGAGCCGGGAACCGAGGCGGAGACGGTCGCGTTCCCGGTCATCGACGAACCGGATCCGTCCGCCGAGCACCGCGCCGGTGATCCCGGTCCCGAAAGACGTCGAGATCCACAGTCATCCGGGGCTACCGACCGCCGGCTCACCCGTAGAACGGTGCTGGTCGTCGCGCTGGCCTTGACGGTGGGGGTGGTCCTGTACACGCGGATATCGGGACTGACCGCGCCGGCCGGCTCCGGGGACGGGAGGGCGGTGGCCATCCCCGGCGGCCCGGTCGGGCAGAGCGATTTCTCGCTCTCGCCGGTCGGGTCGCCCTCCCCGAGCGGGGCGCCGTCCCCGCAGCCGGTCGGTAGCGCACCGGGCTCCGTCGCGCCGGCGCCGGCGGGCACCACGCCGAGCCCCGCCGTACCGGCGCCGGCGGGCACCATTCGCTCGGCCCCGCCCGAAGCCCCTGCCGCCCAGGCGCTGGTGGACGCCGCGTCCGGCAACTGCCTGGCGGCGGGCCCGGACGGCATCCTGCAGATCTGGACCTGCGACGGGCGCGCGACGCAGCAGTGGACCCGTACCGCCGCCGACGAACTGCGCACAGCCAACAGCGCGCTCTGCCTTGCTCCCGCACAGGACTTCGGGCAGGACGGCACCCGGGTCGTGGCAACCCTCTGCACCGGATCGGACAGCCAGAAGTGGACCGTGCGCCCGGACGGCAATCTGGCCAACGCCAGATCCGGGCTGTGCCTGGACGTACTTGATGGATACCGGGCCAACGGTACCCCGCTCCAACTGTGGACCTGCCTCGGCCCGGCCGGCCCCGCCTGACAACGCCGTTACAGCACAACGTCGTTGGCAATCGGTCGGCCCCCGACTTCCTGCGTTCCACTGCGGCTCCTCGCGTCCCCGACCCGCACAGTGAGGATCAGACCATGAACGACATGACCGACCCCACCGAGGCAGCCGCCCTGAAACGAGCCGCCGAGCCGAGTCGCACGGTCCGCCCGCTCTGGGAGCACGTCGCCGAAGTCGGTGCCCCCGCGGCGGTATCGGCCGCCGAAGCGCTGCAGCGGGTCGCCACCGACGAAGGTGGGCCGACGGTCGGGGTCCCGGAGCCGCCCGGTGGCTCCGACCCACGACACTCCTGGCACAGTGGCCGGCGCCCGTGACGGCATGGCGGCGTCGCCGTTGCCCAGCATGGTCGTCGAACCGCCCTTCGGGGAACCGGCGGTGGCGGGCGGGCCAGCAGTGCTGGCCTCTCCGGAGAGCGGCATCCCGGCCCGGTCTGCGGCCGTTGTGGCGATCCCGCGCTCGATCGGGCAGCCGGCCGTGCCGACGCCGACCGACGGTGAGAACGCGTACCGGCCGGCCACTGCTGGATGACCGGCCGGCGAGCGCGGTAGGGTCACCTTGCTCGCCCTGAACGAGCTCCAGGTGGCCAACTTCAAGGCATCCCCCGTGGGCCTGACCCCGCTCACCGGAAGCCCCACCGGCCCGCCCCCCGTGGCAGGCAAGGACCGGACCCGGCAGTTCCCCGCTGACAACAATCCGCCGCGGGCCGATCACGCCACAACCGCTGATCTCTGCACCTACTGTCAGGCCCTCGCCACCGTGGACACCCATCGGCTCCTACGGGACAAGGAGTTCACCGCCAAGGCCGCCTCGCCGCAGCCCGGACACACGCTGTTCGACTTCCTGGCCCAGCGGTTGGCCGACTCCTTCACCGGCCTCGGCTGCCGCAAGGTCCTCCCGTCGGCCCCCAGCCTGACGGCCGACGGAACGCCGACCGGCATGCCCAGCCCCGCGGCTGACGGAAGGCTGACCGCCATGCCCAGCCAGACTCCGTCGGCCTTCGGCACCCACTTCTGAGCCTGCCGGTCCAACCTTGCCGGTCACTCGACCTGCTGAGATCCCCCGGAACCGGGGCATGCGGCGCGGCCGTGCTCCACGCTTTGAGACCCAGTTGCGAAGCGTGAGAGAACGGCCGCTGCCCGTGAGCGTCCCAGTCGACACGCCCACGGGGCGGAGCATCGGACATCGCGTCCCGGTTCGGGTCGAGTTCTACGACTGCCTCCACGCCCTTGCGCACGCACTCCCGTCCATGGGCGCGGCGACCGCAGCCGCGACCGGCAGGCCTCGGCCGACCGTACCCCTCCGTCGCTGTTCTGGAGACGGGACGTGCCTCCGGGATCGCACTGCGGGACGTTGTACGCCTCGGCCCCGCGCACGACGCCACACACCTGACCGCCACCCAACTACGCGGTGTTGTCGCAGGGTTGATCGAGGTTGGGCACCGGACCCCAAGCTCGGGTGCCGGTGTCCGGGTCCCCGTCAGCCCAGGGTGAAGAGGAAGCTGTCCGAGTTGTAGTAGTTCGGCAGGTGCACCAGGAGTGATCCCGGGTGCGGTGGATCCGCCTTCGGCCAGTCCTGGGGGCCCAGGAGGTGGGCGGGGTAGTCGCTGGAGGAAACCGGTGGGACGAACAGGAGGCGGAATGCGGCTGCCTGGGGGTCCGGAGCGAATCGCCAGAGCTGCTCGGTTCGCCCTGCATCGGATCGGCAGGCCTGGAGGGTGACGGTGACGCTGTTTCCGCCCGCCGTGGTGCCGTCGAGACATGTCCCGGTACCGGTGTTGCGCAGCTGGTACGTCTCCTGTCCGGCCGGTAGCCGCTGCCAGCGCTGGGTGGCCTGGCCGTTGCACTGCTGGAGCTGCAATGGTCCGGCGGCCTGTGCGGCGGTCTGTGCGGCGGTCGCGGTGCCGACGCAGAGCTCCGAGACGTGGTTGACGAGCGGAAGCCCTGCGGCGGCCGGTTGCGTGGGTGAAGGGGTGGTGTTGGTGGGCGTGACGGTCGCCGGTTGCGAGGGCGATGCGGGGGTGTCGGTGGGTGCGGCGGTCAGGGTGGGTGCGGCGGCCGGGGTGGGTGCGGCGGCCGGGGTGGCGGATGTGGGCGGGAGGGAGGACATCGCGGCCGAGCCGATCTCCGGGGACGCACTGTCGAAGCTGTTGGCCGGCAGCGGTCTGCCGGGAGCGGGCAGGGTCGGAGCGTCGGCCGGCTGCGGATGTTCTCCGGCCCTCTCCACGGCGGTGAGGAGCAGGCCGGCGATGGCGAGTGCGGCCAGAGCCCCGGCGCCTGCCGCGGCGAGAGGTATGAGCAGGCGCCGGCCGGTTCGACCGTCGGTGCTGGCCGGTCGGGGCAGGCGCCGACTCTTTTGGTGGGCAGCGGGGTCGGGATCGCCGGGCACGGGGTCCTGAGGCTCCTGCTCGGGTGCGAGGGCCACGGCCGATGGCGACGGGCCCGCGTCGCACAGCACCAGGGCCTTGAGCAGAGCGGGCCGCCGCCAGGTGCGGATGGCATCCAGGTCCGCCCGGACGCTTCGACAGCTCTCGCACCTGGCGAGGTGGCGTTCGAGGTCGTCGGGTTCGCCGCTGGTGGCATGTCGGACGTGGTCGCCGAGCCGTGCGGCCAGGTGCCGGCAGGAGCGCTGGGGCGCGCGCGAGGCGTACGCCTGGAGACAGGCGTCCTGAAGGCGACGCCCGGCAGGGCTGTCGGCCTGCTGCGTACGGGTGGGCGATCCGGCCGCGTCGTCGAGGCGCTGCCACAGATCCTCCTGCAGCGCCGCGGGCAGACTCTCGAACGCGCCGAGGAGGAGCGAGCCCGCTTCGGCTGCGGTGAGCGCCGCGCGTGCCGACGCAGCTCCGTCGCCGGGCCGGGGAAGGTCGGCGAGCCAGGCGGTGAAGGCCGGGCTCAGAACCGATCCACGTCCCGTGTCGGCCCACTCGGCCGCCGTCCTGGTCGCCGCAGCCAGCAGGTGCAGACGGCTCGGGGCCGGGGCGCCGCCGGGGCCGTCGGCTTCCCCTGCCCGCTGCCACGCCTCGTTCGCGAGCTCCTGCGCCGCGCGGCTGTCGGCGCTGCACGTACTGGCGTACGCCGAAACGGCCTCGTGGTGGCGGTGCGTCGGCTGGGCGGCAGTGGGTTCGTCCGGCTGTCGGGTGCCCGGGAGCCGGTGGGCTGAATCGGCTTCCGGGATCGTTGCGGTCCCCGAATATGGCATCTTCACTCCTGGCCATGCCGGTGGGAAGGAACGTGGTCGAACAGTCACTGTCCGGCCCTGGGTGCGAGGGTGGGGCCGGGCGCCGCGGGCAGGTCGGAGGATGCCGTGGGTGAGGCACCTCGCCCGGCGCCGTGATCAGTGGAATCCATGGCGGGCTTTCCCTGGGGGGATCCATGGACCCGGCGCCGCCAAGGCCTACTGGTGACGGGACCTTGGCGGAGGCGGAATTTACCAGCTGGTAGCTGTTGGCGAAAGGTGATGAATCGTCAGCGCGCGAATGAGTTTCTGAGACGTTCCGTCAGTAAAGAATTATTTCGGTTGTGTTCGGACCGCGTTCGGAAGCGGGTCGATGCTTGCTGCGCATCGGTCCTTCAGCCGTGTCGGCCGCGCGGCTTCTGCGCTCCCCGGCGGCGGTTGCGCCAACGGCGGCCGAGGGTCAGGCGGTCCTGGGTCGCCAGTGCGAGGTCCACCTCCACCCGTGCTCCACCCAGCGGGCCGGCCCCGATGCGGAGGCGGCCTCGGGTGGACTCGGCCGCGTTGCGCGCGATGTCCAGACCGAGGCCGGTCGATCCGGCACCGCTGGCTCCTCGGGAGAGTGCGACGAGCGGGTCCGCGATGCCGAGCCCGTCGTCCTCGACCACCAGGACGACGCTCTGGGCGGTCCGCCGTACCCTCACGGCGAAGTGGGTGCCGTCCGGGGTGTGCCGGAACACGTTGCCCACCAGGGCGTCGACCACGGCCGCGACGTGATCGGCTGCCAGCTGAACCGGCGTTGGCTCGTCCGTCGCCTCGAACGTGCAGCCCCGGCCCTGTTGCTCGGCGAGGACGGCCCAGAAGCCGACGCGGTGGGCGGCGACCTCGGACACCTGGCATGACTCACCTGGGGCCGGGTCGAGCCGTCCGATGCCCGTGTCGCCGGGCGCGATGCCAGCCTGCGCCCCGGTGGGCCTAGTGGACAGGGGCGTGCGGGCGGCGACGATGATCGCGTCCAGTTCGTCCTCGAGTTGTTCGATCGCCTTCGCCAGCTGGGGTGAGGCCGGTGAGGGGCCGATCCGTTCGGCTGCGAGGCGCAGTGCGGTCATCGGGGTGCGCAGCCGGTGCGACAGGTCGGCGACCAGCTCCCGCTCGGTCGCCAGCAGCTGCCTGACCCGCTCGGCCATGGTGTTGAAGGCGTCGCCGACCGCCCGGAGCTCGGGCGGACCGGTGAGTTCGACGCGGGTTCCGAGATCACCCACACCGAGGGCCGCCGCGGCGTGGGAGAGCTTGCGTGAGGCGCGTACCACGCGGGCGCCGAGGCGGTCGGCGACCAGCACCGAGCCAATGACCAGGCCTGTGGCGAGCAGGGCCATGATGGTCCAGGCCCGGGCGAGTCCGCGGTTCAGCTCCGAATCGGGCACGAACTCCTCGATCACGGCGACCTGGTCGTGGCCGAGCAGGACGGGCTGGAGGTAGTCCCGGCCTCCGGGAACGTCGCCGGTCAGAGCGGTCCTGCCCTGCGTCGCCCGGTTCAGGAACGGGGTTTCGGCGTGCGTGGTGCCCAGCCGGCTGCCATCGGGAAGATGGATGCAGAGCTGGCCCGTGGTGTCCGTGCGGGCCACCGCCTCGGCGAGATCGGCCTGATCCGTGCCCAGGGTCAGCAGCGGCATCGCGGTGTTCACGCGTTGCTCGGCGGCGAGCATCGCCTGGGTCTGGACGTGGGTGCGCAGGAGCAGGGCCAGCGGGACGAGGAACGACACGGTGACCATGACCGTCACCGCGAGTGCGACCGTGGCAAGGGCGGATCTCACAGGGGCGACACCAGCTTCACCCCCACGCCCCGGACGGTGTGCAGGAAGCGCGGCCGGGCGGCGCGCTCGCCCAACTTCCGGCGCAGGCACGACAGGTGCACGTCCACGGTCTGCTCGTCCACGTACGTCTGCCGCCACACCTCGGCGAGCAGCTGGCGTTTGGAGACCACCCGGTCGGCGTTCAGCGCCAGGAACGACAGCAGGTCGAACTCGCGCCGGGTCAGGCCGATCTCGCGGCCGGCGAGATGGACCGTCCGGGCGAGCGGGTCGATCCGCAGCTCGCCCAGAACCAGCGGCCCGTGGTTCGTCCCGGGGACGCCGTCTCCGGGGGCGAACGTGCGGGCGGGGCCGGTGCAGCGACGCAGGACGGCGTCCAGTCGGGCGAGCAACTGCCCGCCGGAGAACGGCTTGACCAGGTAGTCGTCCGCACCCGCGTTGAGCAGCTTGATGATCTCGGCGTCGTCGTCCCGCGCGGTCGCCACCACCACGGGGACCTGGGACAGGCCGCGGATCATCTTCAGCGCGTCGGCGCCGTCGAGATCCGGCAGGCCCAGGTCCAGCACCACGGCGTCCGGCTGCCACTGGGCGACCTCGCGCAGTGCGCCGAACCCGTCGGGGGAACTGCGCACCACCATCTGATGGCTGGCCAGCAGTTCTATCAGCGAGGCGCGGATGGCGGGGTCGTCTTCCACCACGAGGACGGATGTCATGGCGCACACCGTAGCCGACCGGCCGATCCGGTTGACAGTGTCTTCGAACCGGCGAGCGGGCAAGGGCGGGCACACCGGGCCGGTAGGCCGGCTGCGACCCCGGTTGTCGTGGATTTCCGCTGGTCAGCAGGGTGCTGCGGGCGGGATTCGGGTGAGTTTAGCGGAGGCTTAGGGGTTCCTTAGCGGAGGGTACGGCGAGCGATTCGGCTGTGGCCGCGGTTTCCGGGGACCGCCGCTGCATCGAACTGATCGATCAGGAACTCCGTTACGTCGGAGCCTTTCTGCGTCCAGGTGATCGTTCTGCCGAGGGTCCACCTCCGCGTGCGCGGGGACTTCTCCGACGAGGATGTACTGGCAACGCACCTGGGATCAGGCCCCGTGCACAGAGGCCTGGCGCCGGGCTGGGCGGTAGATGTCGCGAGGTCGGCCCCATGCGCGGGGGCGACTCCCAGGCGCCGATGAGGAGTTCCGCATCGATGTGGTGACTTGAAACCGGCGCACTCCCCGCTGGCGTACTCTCACCGTGGAGAGGACGCCAGCGGAGGCTACGGATAGCCGCCCTGGCCGATCTTATGTTGGTATCACAAAGTCCTATCGCCAGTCAGTGGTCGCGACGCCCGTGGCGGGAATCGGTGAAACGAATCGACTTGTCAAGCCGGTCGGGCGAGATTGCGGGCCTTGTTAGCCGATGCGAGCGGCTCTGGGCTGGAAGCGCAGCGCCAGCCGGGGCGGTATTTGGGATCTGATCAACTGCGGATGTCCATAGGTTAGTTATTGCCGAAGTCGAACTCTGCGGTGACCGGCGCGTGGTCGCTCCACCGCTCGGCATGGGAGGCAGGCCGCTCGACGTAGGCCTCGATGGCCTTGGCGGCGAGGCCGGGGGTGGCGACCTGGAGGTCGATCCGCCAGCGGAACGACACCTTTTCGAAAGAGGTCCACCCGTTCGAGCGCAGGTTGTTCGAGGGTGTCTGCTGGCCTGGGCGGTAGGGGGCCTCCTGTGAGCATCATGACAGCGTTGGCGCCGATTCGGACGGTGGTTGGTTCGCGTGTGTCGGACACGCATGGGGATGAGGGCAAGGTCTCGCACTTGGTCGATCTGGCCGGCGACGGCGAGGACGGCAACGCGTTGTTTTCAGCGGCGGGGTAGTACACCCAGAAGAGTTGCAGTCAAGGCCCGCTTCAAGTAGTCCTCCAGGTCCAGGTGGAAGCGGGCCAGGTCGGGCTCGGCCTGGTAGGCCGCCTGCAGACTGGGTGGGGGGGTGCTGTACGCCGACAGCGCCCCGGCCATGACCATGGTTTGCAGACTGAACAGGGTGGCGTTCTCACCCAGTTCCGGTAGGTACGTCCGGAGCAGGTCGGTCATGGTCGTCAGGCGGGCCAGGGAGGCGCGCTTGTAGCGGGCTGCGACCTCGACGGAGACATTGTGTTCGAGAACGCTGCCCTGTGCACCGAAGAGCTCGCACAGCACCACCCGGCCGGACAGCGAGCGACTGAGGACCTCGGCCACCGCTGCGGCTCGCTCGGGCATGGAGAGATCGTTGTCGAGAGCGGCGGCCATCTCCTCTGTCAGTTCTGCCAGCCACTCCTGCAAGAAGCGGTCGAGCAGTTCCAAGAGCACCGCCTCCCGGGACTCGAAGTAGCGCAGCACATTCGGCTTCGCCAGCCCTACCCGGCGGCTGAGCTCGTTGAGGGTGACCGCGGCCACCGGCATCTCGTCGAGCATGGCCGACGCCACGTCGAGGATCGCCTGCCGGCGGATCTCCCGTTGTTCCTCTGTTCGCGCGCGCTGGAAAGTCACGTTCCCCAGTCTAGATTGCGTACCGTCGGTACGTTGACATCGTACCGACGGTACCTTAACGTCTAGGCGCAAGATACCTTCGGTACTTTCAGAGGCTGGGAGTCTGGCATGAGCGACAAGTGGACGACCGCACGCATCCCTGACCAGCACGGGCGGGTGGCCGTCGTGACCGGCGCCAACACCGGCCTGGGATTCGAGACCGCCAGGGCGCTCGCCGAACGCGGCGCCTCCGTGGTGCTCGCCGTGCGCAACGTCGAGAAGGGCGAGAAGGCGGCGGCCCGCATCGGCGGCGAGGTGACCGTGCAGGCGCTGGACCTGACCTCGCTCGACTCCGTCCGGGCCGCAGCCCAGGCCCTGCGATCCCGGTACGGCCGGCTCGACCTGCTGATCAACAACGCCGGCGTCATGTACACCCCGAAGCAGACGACCACCGACGGTTTCGAGATGCAGTTCGGGACCAACCATCTGGGCCACTTCGCACTCACCGGCCTTCTGCTGGACCTGATGCTGCCGGTGCCCGGCTCGCGCGTGGTGACGGTCAGCAGCACCGGCCACCGCATCCGGGCCGCGATCCACTTCGACGACCTGCAATGGGAGCGGTCGTACAGCCGGGCCGGCGCCTACGGCCAGTCCAAGCTGGCCAACCTGATGTTCACCTACGAGCTGCAGCGCCGGCTCGCCTCGCACGGCACCACCGTCGCGGTGGCCGCACATCCCGGCCTGTCCAGCACCGAGCTGGTCCGTAACAGCCCTGCGGCCATCCGGCTTCCGCTCACTTGGCTCGCGCCGCTGGTCACCCAAACCCCGGCGATGGGCGCGCTGCCGACCCTACGCGCCGCCGCCGACCCCGCCGTGCTGGGCGGCCAGTACTACGGCCCCGGCGGACGCCTTGAGATCAAGGGTCACCCTCAGCTGGCCACCTCCAGCGCACAGTCGTACGAGACGGCCGTCCAGCAACGGCTGTGGGCCGTCTCCGAAGACCTCACCGGCGTGATGTTCCCCGTCGCCCAATCCCAGCAGAATTAGAACCAGCCCGGACCGGCCATCACCAGTTGGCCCACGCGCCCTACACCTGGTCGTTCTCATCCAGGCCGAGCCCGGCCGCGCCCGGGTCACGCAGCGGGCGCAGGGCGCCAGCGGCCGGGGTGGAGGCGGTGACGCTGTAGCGGCCGAGCACGTTGTCTGGTGAGGTCGCGTTCAGTGAAGTAGCGACTTCCGCCCGTCCTACTACTCTGCGTGCACAGGCGTGAGGGTGCATGTGCAACCGGCGATGTCACGGCGGTGACGGGAACTCGGCCTGTAAACGGCTGCCCACCGGCTCGGGAGTGCGGCACGGCGCCCCGGAATCGAGGGCCGCGAGCTCCGGTCAGGGCAGTGGCACGGCGTGAAGGCAGGCATGGCGGCCCGGCCCCGGCAACGCGGTAAGCGGCCGGGCCACCTCTCCTTCGATCGCCACCCGGAATGCGCCCGTCTCATCCGCGTACACCGGTTCCCCGGCAGCGGTGTGCGCGCCGGTGAGGTGGACGACGACGATCTCGGGCGGCCCGTGCCGGCCGGGCGGGCCGGGCAGGGTGACCGCGTAGCGCTGGGGTCTGTCCATGGGTCGCCTCGCCTCATCCGGTGTGCGGTTGGGTGCTTGCCAGGGCGGCGCGGAGCACTCTGCGCTGGCGGGTCGGGCCCGCTGTTTCAGGCGACGGCGGCCAGGTCCGCGCGGCCGAATAGCAGGGCGTAGCCGCGGGGTAGGTGGGCGAGGAGGCGGTCGGTGAGGTTGTCGTCGGTGAGGGTGGTGAGGGCGGCCAGGACGGAGGAGGCGTCCCAGCGGGCGGCGGTGAGGCTGGTGCCCAGGGTGCGGGCGAGGCTTTCGACGAAGGCGGGGGCGGTGACGGGATGGGGCAGGGGGATCTGGGCGGCGAGGACGGCGCGGGCCCGTTCGGGCAGGGCTGCGGCGAGGTCGCAGCGTTCGTCGCCGGTGAGCTGGGAGCCGAGGAGGGCCAGGACGGCGTCGAGGACCCGTTCGGCTTCCTCGTCGGTGGTGTAGCGGCCGAGGTTGCGGACCTGCTGGAGGAGGTGGCGGTAGCGGGTCATGACCGTGGGGCCTTCCAGGGGCTGGCCGCTGGGCGGGCCGGCGGCGCGTGAGGGGTGGTCAGGGTCAGGGTCGTGTCCCTGCGGTCGGGCGGCCGAACAGCAGGTCGTAGCCGGGCGGCAGTTGGAGCAGGACCTGGTCCATGAGGTCGTCGTCGGTGGCGTCGGCCACCGTGGACAGGACGGCGCCGATGTCCCATAGGGCCGTGGCCTCGGTAGCGCCCTCGATCCAGGCCGCGGTCGCGCGCACGAACCGCTCGGCGCTGAGGGGCTCGGCGGCCTGCAGCGGGTTGAGCAGGATCAGGGCCATGGTCTCTGGCAGTCGGGCGGCCAGTTCCGCCCGCACGTCGCCGACCAGGTGGGCGCCGAGCAGGGCCAGGACCACCCGGGCGGCCCGCTCGGCCTCCTGCGGGCTGTCGTACTCACCGCGCTCCCGGACCTCTTCCAGGAACGCCACCCATCGAAGCGTCATCTCGGTTCTTCCTCCGTCCCAAGGCCCGGCGCGCCCGGGCGACCTCAAGGCTCGACGGCCAGGCGCCGGTGCAGACCGGTCAGCTTGAGCAGCCGCACCACGCAGCGACCGGCCCCGCGCAGGACCAGGCGGGCATCGCACCGGTCGGCCTGGTTGCGGGCCCGGACCAGGGCGCCCAGGCCCGCGCAGTCCATGAACGTCACCTCTGACAGATCCAGCACCACCTCCCGGTGTGACTCGAGCGCGGTGGCCAGAGCACGGCGCAGCGAGGGTGCGGCGTCGAGGTCGATCTCGCCGTGGACTCGCACGATGAAGGGCTGGTTGCTCTGGCCGTTCATGGCGTTTCCGCGTCGCTGCGGGTAGGCCGGTCCTGGCGAGGCCGGCCCGGCGGTCGAGGGGTGTTCCGGCCGCCCCTTTCGATCGAGGGGGGAGAGATCAGGGGCGACCGGAACGGCATCGGAGGCCGGTCAGGCCTGGATCTGCTTGCGGCTTCCGCTGTGGCTGATCTCGATCTTGCGGGGCTTGGCCTTCTCGGCGACCGGGATCTTCAGGGTCAGCACGCCGGCGTCGTAGTCGGCGGTGATCCCGGCGGGGTCGAGGGTGTCGGAGAGCATGACCTGGCGGGAGAACACGCCGAGCGGGCGCTCGGACAGCTCCCACTTGATGCCCTCGCCTTCCTGGCGCGGGCGGCGCTCGGCCTTGACGGTCACCATGTTCCGCTCGACGTCGATGTCGATCGCCTCCGGGTCAACCCCCGGCAGGTCGAAGCAGATCACGTACTCGTCGCCGGCCCGGTAGGCGTCCAGCGGCATCGGCGTCGGACGCGACCAGGTGCCGGTCGTGTTGAGGAACTGCTGGGTCAGCCGGTCCAGCTCGCGGAACGGGTCAGTGCGCAGCAGCATTGCGAAACACCTCCACGGATCGAATGGGTGCCAGTGCGCTTCACCTGACTCCTTTCTAGCGCGTCATCCATCCGATGACAAGTTGCTGTGTCGCCTATAGAGTGACTGCATGAGCGAGAAGTCCCGCAGAGCCGCCCCCGACGCCGCCCCGCCGTTCGAGCCCGTCTCGTTCCTGGCGGCCGCGGCGGCGCTGGCCGCCATCGACGACGCCGTCCGCACTGCCCAGAACCCCGCGTCCCAGCCCCCGACCACCCCTGACGAGCACGGTGGCCCTGAGCAGGCCCTGGCCGCACTCGTCCTCCTGCGCGAGCTGCGCGGCCAGCTCGCCGGCTGGGAAGCCGGCCTGGTGGAGAGCGCCCGGGAGGCCGGCGCCACCTGGGCCGACCTCGCCCACCCGATGGGCGTCGCCAGCCGCCAGGCCGCCGAGAACCGCTACCTGCGCCTCAAGCCCTCCGCCGGCGACGCTTCGCGGTCCGGAACCGGCGCGGAACGGGTCAAGGCCGTCCGCGACCGGCGGGCCGCCAACCGATCGGTCACCGCATGGGCCCGCGACAACGCCGCCGAGCTGCGGGTCCTCGCCGCCCAGATCACCACGGCCGCACTCGCTCCCGGCGCCCGTCCCGCCCAGGCCGCCCTGACCGCCGCCCTCGGCGCCACCGACCCCGCCGACCTCATGGAGCCTCTCGCCGCCATCCGCCCCCACCTCGGCACCGGCCAGGGCGACCTCGCCACCCGCCTCGACGCCCTCACCCACCACGCCACCCGGCTCCGCGATGACAGCGACCGACGCCGCGCCTGACCCCTTCGCCGCCGCCGAAAGGCGCTGGCAGGACCTCCTGGACCGGATCCACGACCTCGAAGCCCGACTGGCCGCCACCGCGAGCACCGTCAACGCCGCCCTGGACCACCACCTCGCCCGGCTTGACGCCCTGCGCCACCACCTCACCCACCCCAACTGGCCACTGCCCGACCCTGATCCGGGCAGTCCGCAAACCACTCCGGCGAACAACCGGCCTGCCTGACAGGGCCGGGAGCCACCGCAAAGCGAGTGTCATGAATCAGGTGGACACCCTGTTCAAGGGAGACACTGATGAGCTCGCTGACGGATCAGCAGATCGGGTCGGTTCCTGACGGGTCGGTTTCGTCGGAGCCGGAAGCTGCCGATGCCTTGGGCATGGGTCCGAGGAAGAGTACGGGTGCGTCGAATGTGGTGGCCTCGGTCGCCGAGCTGGCGACCGAGCAGGCCAGGGCCGGCGGGATGCAGCTGCTCGGTGATGGCGGGCTGCTGCAGCAGCTGACTCGGCGCCTGCTTCAGGAAGCCCTGGAGGTCGAGATGGACGAGCACCTGGCCTCGACCGCGGAGCCGGGCCGCTCGGTGCGCAACGGCGGCAACGCGCGCAACGGCCACCGGATGAAGACCGTGATGACCGAAGCCGGACCGGTCACACTCGAGGTGCCCAGGGACCGGGCCGGCACGTTCGCCCCCAAGGTCGTGCCCCCGGCACGCACGCCGCACCGAGGGCCTGGACAACCTCGTGGTCTCGCTGACCGCGAAAGGCCTGACCAGCGGCGAGATCGTCGCCCACGTGGCCGAGGTCTACGACATGACGACCAGCAAGGAGACCGTCTCCACGATCGCTGTCAGAACTGGTGGTCGAACACTGCGGTGACGGGCGCGTGGTCGCTCCAGCGCTCGGCATGGGTGTCGGCGCGCTCGACGTGGGACTCGATGGCCTTGGCGGCCAGGCCGGGGGTGGTGACGATGAGGTCGATTCGCCAGCGGATAGACGCCTTTTCGAAAAAGGTCCACCCGTTCGAGCATGGCTTGTTCGAGGGTGCCGGCTGGCCTGGGCGGTAGGGGGAGGCCCATGGGCATTGTGACGGCTTTGGCGCCGGTTCGGGCGGTGGTGGGTTCGCGTGTCTCGGACACGCACGGGGACGAGGGCAAGGTCTCGCACCTGGTGCAGGCGGAGTCGGCGACCCGGCACGCGGTCTCGAAGGAGTGGGAGATCGTCGGGTCGTTCGAGGACCTGGACGTCTCCGCAGAGATCACTCCGTGGAAGCGTCCGGATTTGGGCCCGTGGCTCACCGATCGCCACAGCGAGTGGGACGCGTTGGTGTGGGCCAAGGTCGACCGGGCGTTCCGCTCGGCCAAGGACTGCGCGGACCTCGCCCACTGGGCGGAGGAGAACCACAAGGTCCTGGTCTTCACCGACGACGGGATCACCCTGGACTACCGCGAGGGCCGCGAATCGTCGTTCGGGAACGAGCTGGCCAAGGTCTTCCTGATGCTGGCGTCGATCTTCGCGGAGATGGAACTCAAGCGGATCAAGGCCCGCGTCAGTGCCGCACACAAGCACCTGCGCAAGACGGACCGCTGGGCGGGTGGCCAGCCGCCGTACGGGTACCGGATCGTCGACCGACCTGGCGGTGGCCGCACCCTGGAGCCGGACCCGGTCACCTCCGAAGCCGTCCGCTACATGGGCAAGCTCCTGCTGGAGGGGCAGAGCCAGTGGATGATCGCCACGGCCCTGGAAGCCGCCGGCTTCGACACCCCGTCGACCCACGCGTACAAGAACCAGGGCGACAGCTACACCAGCAAGCGCAAGACCGCGCCGTCGAACCACTGGAACCCGACCAGCGTGGGGAAGATCCTGCGCTCGCCGGCGATGATGGGCCTGAAACTGACCGGCCGCTCCGTGGAGGCGCGCAAGATCGCCCGCGACGCCAAGGGCCTGCCGATCCAGATGGCCAAGCCGCTGTTCTCGGAGGAGGAGTGGGCTGCGATCCAGGCGGCGATGGACGAGCGGTCGATCACGAAGGAGCGCTCGAACGGCGCCTCGCCATGGCTGGGTGTGTCGCACTACGACCGCTGCGGTGACCGGTTCTACCGGCAGGTGAACCTCGCGAAGAACGGGAAGGTCTACGAGTACTACCGGTGCGCGAAGACCGCGGGGAAGCCGGCCTGCAAGGGCCAGTCCGTCAAGGGCGAGCGCGTCACCGCCGCGATCACCGCGTTGATGGATGTCAGCGGTCATCCAATTCCCCACGTTTGACCACTTTCGCGTCAAACAATTCCCCACCCCCACAGTCACGGTTCCCCAGGGGGACGGTGGTCGTCGATTGGGGTCGTGACACGCCGAGGCTGGGATCGAACTTTCCCTGTTTCGGGTGGTTTGAGCGTTGAGTTGCCATGCCAATCGATTCCTCCTGGTTCCCCATGGGCATGCCGGAGCCGGGTTGAGGGGCCTGACCATCTCCGAGGCATGGCCGTCCCTCGACCTACGGGCCGAGAGGTCGACGGACACACCGGATGGCTAGGAGAACGTTCACCGTGGTCGACATCGTCGAGATCTACATTTACTGGTACGCGGGCCGCTCGAAGATGCAGCTCGCCGCCTCGCTCGGGGTGGACCGCAAGACGGTCAGGAAGTACCTGAGGCCGGCGGAGGCAGCCGGGATCACCCCGGGCGGGCCGCCGATGAGCGAGGCGGACTGGGCGAAGCTGATCAAGAGCTGGTTCCCGGAACTCGTCAGTCGTCGGCTGAACCAGGTCACCTGGGGTGAGATCGAACAGCACCGCGACTACGTCAAGAGCCTGCTGGAGACGACGACCGTCACCACGATCCACCAACGACTGTGTGACGAGGGGAAGTTGAAGGCGTCACTGTCGTCGTTCAGACGCTGGGTGCACGAGAACCTGCCGGAGATGACGGCCAGGTCGAAGGTCACCGTGCTGCGGGACGACGTCGAGCCCGGCTCGGAAGCCCAGATCGACTACGGCTTCCTGGGGCAGTGGATCAACCCCGCCACCGGAAAGCGTCACCGGATCTGGGCGTTCGTGATGGTCCTGCCCTGCTCGCGGCACATGTTCGTCCGCCCGGTGGTCCACATGGACCAGAACGCCTGGACCGAGGCCCACGCGGAAGCGTTCCGGTTCTTCGGCGGCGTCCCGCGCCGGTTGGTGCCCGACAACCTGCGAACGGGCGTCGACAAGCCCGACCTGTACGACCCGAAGATCAACAAGTCGTATGCCGAACTCGCCACCTACTACGGGACGTTGGTCGATCCGGCGAGAGCGTCACATCCGAAGGACAAGCCGCGGGTCGAGCGGCCGATGCCCTACGTCCGGGACTCGTTCTGGAGCGGGCGCCAGTTCACCTCCCTCGAACACATGCAGGCTGAGGCCCTCACCTGGACGAGGAACGTCGCCGGTCGCCGGCAGTGCCGACCCCTGCAGGGAGCCGCGCCAGCGGCGGTGTTCGAGGCCGTGGAGGCCCAGGCCCTGCTGCCGCTGCCGGACAAGCCGTTCGTGCTGGCCCGCTGGTCCACCGCCACGGTCGGACCGGACATCCACATCAAGGTGGGGCGCACCCTCTACTCGGTCCCCTGGAAGCTCATCGGCCGCAAAGTCGACGTCCGCTCCACCGCCACGATGGTCCAGGTCTTCCACGAGGGCGTGCTGGTCAAGACCCACGCCGCCCTGGAGCAGGGCAAGCGCACCGACAGAGGCGACTACCCGCCGGAGAAGATCGCCTTCCAGATGAAGACGCCGATCTGGTGCCGCACTCAGGCATCCGAGGTCGGGGACGCCTGCCGCGAGGTGATCGACCAGCTGCTGGAAGTCAGCGCGCTCTACCGGCTCCGCGCCGCCCAGGGGATCCTCGGGTTGCGGAAGAAGTACGGCGACCAGCGTCTGGAGGCCGCCTGCGCCAAGGCCATCACGGTCGGCGACCCGTCCTACCGCACGATCAAGGGCATCCTGATCGCCGGCACCGAGACCGACCCCGAGCCGGAAACCGGCGACGCCGGGGCGGCGGCCTTCCTGCACGGGCCCCAGGGCCTGTTCGCCGCCGCGATCCCCATGCAGACCGCGGACGAACTCCACGGCGACCAGGGCCGCGCCGACGCCGAGGAGAGCGTGCGATGAGCGTGATGGACACCGCCCTGCGCGAGTCGCTCAAAGCGCTTCGCCTGTCCGGCATGCTGGAGACCCTCGACGCCCGCCTGGCCCAGGCCCACGGCGGCGAACTCGGGCACCTGGACTTCCTCCAGGTCCTCTGCCAGGACGAGATCACCCGACGCGAGACCGTTGCCTTCCAACGGCGCTTGCAGAAAGCGAAGTTCGAGCAGCAGGTCACCCTGGAGGAGTTCGACTTCGTTGCCTCCCCGAAGCTTCCCGCGGCCCAGATCCGCGACCTGGCCGCCCTGCGCTGGCTCCACGCCGGCGAGTCCGTAATTCTGTTCGGTCCGGTTGGGGTGGGCAAGACACACGTCGCCCAGGCCCTCGGGCACCTCGCGATCCGCCAGGGTGCGAACGTCCGCTTCACGAAGACCAGCCGTGTCCTTGCCGAGTTGGCCGGTGGCCATGCCGACCGCACCTGGGAGAAGCGGATGCGCGAGCTGGTCCGCCCCGACGTGCTCATCCTCGACGACTTCGCGATGCGCCAGCTCACCGCGGCCCAGGCCGACGACCTCTATGAGCTGGTCAGCGAGCGGCAGGGCCGGTCCCTGATCGTCACCAGCAACCGGGCTCCCAGCGACTGGTATCCGCTGTTCCCGAACCCGGTCGTCGCCGAGTCGCTCCTGGACCGGCTGATCAACACCAGCCACCAGGTCATCATGAACGGCCCCAGCTACCGGCCGAACAAGCGCCCCCGGAACCCCACCGAGAAACCTCCGACCACCTGACCGACGCCACGGGATGCTGAAGTAATCGCTGGCCGCAGCCGCGGTTCCGTCCCGCTGGTCCACGTGGATGATGGCCCAGTGACGAACATCAGCGACGCCCACGTGAAGGTCCACTTCCGGATGGAGGTGGACGAGGACGGCTGGCCGCCCGCGAGCGTCGAAAGCCTGTGGGCAGTGGACCTCGGCGACGGAACGGTGCGTCTCGACAACACTCCATGGTTCGTCCGCGGGGTCGCCAGCGGCGATGTCATCCGCGTGGACATCGATAACGACGGCCTGCGCTGGGCCAGCGAGACCATTCATCCCTCGGAGAACTGCACCATCCGGTTGATCGTGCTGAAGGACGGAGGCTCGGCTGTGGTTTGACAGACCGTACTGGAGACCTTCCACCGACTCGGCACCACCGGCGAGGGCATCGAGCAGTTCCGGATGGTCGCGCTGGACATCCCGCCGGAAGCGGACATCCAGCGGATCCGAAAGCTCTTGCAACACGGCGCCGCGAAAGGTTGGTGGCACTGGGAAGAAGGATGTGTCACTGCCGCCTGGAGAGCCAGTGCAGGCCCTGAGGACGACTGAGCGCCGCCAGGACGGCTCAGAACGTTTCGCCATTGAACCTGATTCACCGCCTGTGACTACCGTATGGGACACGATTGGGGCACGGTCACCAGCCCCACGTCGGCATGCTCAGAAGGGTGCTTCCTCGTTCCAGCCGCTGGCCCACAGCACGCTGCCATCAAACATTGCTGCGCGTTCGGCCTGCCATGCGGCGTCGTGGCGCTCGCGTAGCTCAGTGACGTCCTCGCCCCATGCCTCCAAGGCTCTGAGTGCGTCGCCGCGGTAGCACCTTCGAGAGCTGACCGCGAGTCCACTCCTGACCCTGTCGGCGATCAGCGAGCGCTGTTCGGCAAGTCCGGGATCTAGGAGAATCGTGGCGGCAGCAGCCAGTGAAGCCTCACCGACCGTCGGGTCAGGGTCGTCCAAGAAGCGGTTCACGTCATTCAGGAGTGCCGGCAGGACCGCCCGCACGGCTGCCAGGTCTGTTTCGCTACCGGAGTCCCATGCCACCGCGTCCGCGACGCTGCCCAGCCAGTCCAGCAACTCTGCCCGCAAACACCGCTCCTCGTCGTAGAAAACGCCGCAATCCTCCGTCCGCACGTCCCCGAGGATGGCCGCCACGACCAGCGAGGCTGCGGCCGTCGATCCGTAGACCGTGTTCTGGTGAAGCACCAGTGAGGCTAGATCGCGCACCGCCCGGCGCCGAGCGTCGAAGTCACTGGCCAGCAGCTGCACCAGGATCTCCTCCGTACGATCTGCCTCCTGCTCATCCGGACAGGCGTGATCCAGCGCAGCCCAATCGGTGCTAGCCATCAGAATCTGCGCGTTGTGTGGCAGGGATGATTCGAGGTGGTTCGGCACATCGCTCATACGAGGATTGTGGCGTGGTGTGCCGTCGATGCCCCCGGCAGAGCTCAGGCTGAGCAGGTGGTTGCCTCCTCGATCGGGCAGCTCCGCCGCACCCGGGCTCTCCGTAAGGTGTTTCAGGTCAGCGACCGGACGCGAGAGGGCGGGGAATTGTCTGGCGTTTGACGTGGGGAATTGGCTGACCGTCGACAGTGGATCACCTGGCCGGGCTGGCCATGACGGTGCGCAGGTTCATCCCCGGCGAGGACCACACCGAACAGCTCAACCACGTCACCCAGGCCATGCGCGACCTGCGCGAGGAGAAATGCCGCAACCTGTTCGACTACCCCGGCGGCGACGACGAGTACGCCGAAGCCCTCGAAGTCCTCGTCGATGAACGCCGCCGCCTCGCCGCCCTCCCACAACGCCCCTCCGCCTGGGTCGAGGTCGAGACCGGCCAGACGTTCGCCGACGCCTGGACCCAGGCCGACCAGGAACACCGCCGCCAGCTCCTCCTCGGCCTCAAGGCCCGCCTCTACATGACACCCGACATTGAGGGCTGGTACCTACCCGCCGAACTCGAAGCGCGCGTACCGAATCTGGCGTGCGCCGGGCGCTCGGCATAACTCGGGTGGTCCGGATAGGGCGTGGGGCAGTGGCCGAGATGAGGTACCTGCGGGCGGGCTTTCCTGAGGTGCAGGCGTTGCTGTCGACTCAACGGTGCCGCCACAGCGAGTGCAGCCGCAGGACGTCCATCTGCCAGTGCTGTTGGAGGCCGTTCTGCGGGTGTGGCAGCTCCCTGCCGAGCGCTGATGCGACCTCGCGGTAGACCTCCGTCGGGCGTGGTCACCCGTGACGACAAGAGCCGACAGCAACGGCTCGCCAGCTGGCGTGTCACCGTCGACCCGGGCGAGCAACTCACGCTGCTCCGAGCCCTGAAGCCAGGGCAGGTCGCGATTCAACCGACGGCTGATTCTCGACCAGGTGATGGTGGATTGGTGCCGGGCGACATCACGGAGAACGTGCCCCACGGCCCCGGCGAGTTCAAACGGGGCTATCCAGGACGGCTCGGAGGCCGTGATCACACCTGACACGTCAAGATCATCGCAGAGCGAGATCACTTACAGGACGGCCCTTGGTTGCCCTGAGTGACGACCTTGGGTGATGTTCGAGTTGTCCTAGTCCCAGTCGTCTGGCCACCCACTCAGCTAGGACTCGCGCAGACCGGCTGGGTCCCATGTCGGTAGCCCGATGTCAGTTCCCTTGAAACCTCTGGTGCAGGGAGCGCATTGTGTGGATCACGAATCGATCGTCGTCATTTCCCACGGCGAGAAAGTCGTCAAGGTCCGGCCAGTCGATGAGTTCGCTCAGCAGCGCTATGGAGCGCATGTCACCAACTTTCAACGCCTCGGCGCAGGCGTGGCCGGCGTTGCGGAGGAGGTCGATGACGGAGTGCCGAAACAGGCGGGGACCCTCGGCTGATAGCTTCCAGAAGCGAACCTCCTCGATGGCTTCGCGCCACTTCGCCTGCCGGGCGAGCGCCTCGATCATGAAGCGTCGGGCTTCCCCCGCGGTCGGGCCGACCAGCCCGTCTTCCAGCAGCTTCCGGCAGCACTGCTCTGCTTCGGCATGCCGGCCCTGATGGATCAGCTCATTCGCCTGTTCGATAGTCGTCTGGCTGGTGGAGTAGTCGGACGGTTCGATCCTCCCCTCCAGGTCGGCGAAGGCGAGCGCCAGCGGTGCAAGCCGTGCTGCCTCGGCCTGCGGCAGATGCGCGTACTGGATTGCTATCCGCGAGTCGATGGCCAGCTTGAGGGCGGCCTTCGGGGCGTCGAACGCCCAGGCTCTGGCTTGCTGGAGTATGAACTCCAGGTGCTCTACCGCCTCCTGGAAGGTGGTCGTGAGGTTGGTCTTCAGGTCACCGCCTATCTCTTGGGCCTGGATATAGATCAGGGCTAGGGACTGTCGAGTCTGTACAAGCAGCACATCATTCGTGGGGTCAAGGCGCCCCAGGTGCTGGAGTTCGAGGTTGAATAGCGCCTCTGCGCGGAGTACATCCCCCTGAGTGTGATGGGAGCCGGCGAGATTGCCGTACAGGTGGGCAACGCGTGTGCTGGAGAACCGCATCTGCTCGATGCGGAACAGCAAGGTCTCGGCATGGGGGGTGATCGCCTGTACCCGTTCAAGTTCTCCGAGCTGCAACGGCCAGTAGAGCCAGCGCTCAAGGTGTCCGAGGAGCCGGTCCAGGGCGGCGGGCAGTTCGTAGTGCGCCCGCAGCCGTGCTCGGAGCAGGGCCTGGCTGACAGTGTTGACGGCGAAAGTTCGGTCCGCGTCCGGCAGGGATCTTCCGAGGGTGGATGGCAACGGGAGGTCGTTCTTGATCAGCGAGAAGCGGTTGAGTTCCCTAAGCGTCTCACCGAGATTGGCGAGTTCGGGCGAGACGAGGAAGTACCCGCGGTGCTCGCTCTCTTGCGAGTCGATGTCGGTGAGTGCGGCTGCCAGGAGCAGGTGTCCCGGGATACGGTGTGACGCCAGATATGCAGATGCGTAGAGCATGTTCAGGGCCAGCGTCGGCAGGTCAGCGACGCCGGGCCGAGTACGGGCTTCAAGGCGGTCGATACAGAGATTGAGTGCTGCCGCCAGCGTATCGGGATATCCGGGAGGAACGGAGTCCTCGTCACTGAGCGAGCGGACCGCCAGCTCTTCCAGGTAGCTGTCGACGTACTCGGGCCCGTGATGACAGCCGTCGAGGTAGCCGGCCCCCAGTTCCAAGGCCAGCGGCCAGTCGCCCAAGGCCTGAGCCAGGCGACCGAGAACCGCTTCCCAGAGGGCACGCTCATCATCGTTGAGGCGAAGGCGCCGGCTCAACAGCTCAACGGACTCGCCACGCTCCATCACCGGCACCGCGATGACTGCACCACCTCCAGGGTGGGATGCCCCGTTGAGGGTGGTGACGATCACATCACCACGACCCACCTTCGGCACCCACCTCTCAACCTCCCGAGCCGAGTTCACATTGTCGAGGACCAGCAGCCAGCGCCCCGCCAGTCGGCCGAGAACATCCTGCACCGCCTGCTGGAGTGCCCAGATCGGACCCCCGCGCAGGGTGTTCGCGGAAGCTGGATCAACTGCGGCGACGACGCGATCGAAAGACGTCCGGATCGAGGACTCCGTCTCACAGTCGATCCACCCAATGAGGTCGTACTCATCAGCATGGGCCGCGATGAACAGCGCAGCGGCACTCGACTTCCCGATGCCTGAGGGACCGACCAGCGTCGCACGGCGCACGGTCTGCCGGGCAACTACCTCGAACGCTCTCTCCAGCGGTACGAGCAGCGTGGGTCGTTCAACATCGGGGATTGTGGGGATCGACCCGACCAGTGTGCCCCAGTCCCGGAACCCGATCGAGTAGGCCAAGGTCTCGCCATCGACCAGCACGAGCCTGCGCAACTCCTCTACCGGAAAGCTCGCCCGGTTGCCGGTGACGTCAGCGGCTCGGCCTAGGATCTCGGAGATCAAGTATCCGGTCAGCAGACCAGCGGACTGTTCCCCGAGCCCATATCGTGCTCGGTTGCGCAACGCTCGCAGTGCCTCGCGTAGGTTTTCGCGGATCTCCTCGTCGTCACGCTGGTCGTAGGCCACCCGGCAGCGCGTCAGTCGGGCGAGTTGCTCCTCGTTGAGGCTTTCCAGCTGCCTGTGCCGCTGCGGCGCGGCGCGGAACAGCTTGAGCAGGTGGTCGCGCAGCTGCGAGGGCTCCGGTTGTGAGGAGAGGATGTCATTGAGCTGGTCGCTGAGGGCACCGCGTCGGCCATTGGTCAACAGCCAGTACTGGCGAGCCTCTTGGGTACCGCCCACCATGTCCAGGAGGATGCCCAGAGCCGTTGCCCCGCTGATCGTGCCGCCCGCAACCTTGCTCTTGACCTGGACGACCGATCGCAGGGAGCCGTCGAGCTCGACGACATCTAAGTCCACCTGATCTTCGGCTCCCTCACTGGCAGAGGGCCCCTCCACACGAACACACGCCACCTTCTCATCGTCGATCACCGCGATCAGCTGTTCCAACGTGCGCAGGTACTGATACTGGTAGCCGCGTGCGGCGACACGCCCCCCGTCCACCCAGCATCCTCCATTCGCCAGCACCCGCCCGCCACCGAGAGGGTTCCGCATCCAGCGTGCCACTCCGGGTAGCGATCTACTGGCAACTTCGAAAGTCCCGTCGGACCCTGGTAGCGACAACAGGACGGCCGCTGAGATTGCTTTCCCTGAAGTCAACTGATGGTGCGTCGGTTTTCTCGGACGTGGCTGATGAGGCCGGCGTCCTTCTGGCACGTACATCCGGGAGTTGGGGGTCCAGTAGTCGGTCATCTGGTCGGGTCGGGGGCCGAAGCGGGTCGCGCCTGACTGGCGGACCTGGGCCGCTGCCCCTGCCACCCCCATCGTTCGGGGCTTCCGTCTCCCCTTCACCACCACCGAGTTCGACGTCACCCGAGGGGACTTCGCCAGCCTGGAGATCCGCGGTTCCCAAGATGGCGATGGGCTCCAGCACCTCTACGACACACGCGCACGCCGAATGATCACCGACTTCGTCCTCGACGATCGGCCGCAGGTAGCGACCCTGCTGAACGTCACCGTCATCAAGAAGGGCGACAGCTATACGCCGAGGATCAAGCTCTGGAAGAAGGACAAGAAGAAGGCGGGGGACACCCCCATCTCCCAGATGATGCCTGACACCGGCGCCACCCGGGCGGTCAAGGCGCTCGTCGATACCGGCGACGTTCACGAGAACTTCTGGAAGGTCATCAACTTCCTCCAGGCCTGCGCCGGCCTGAGCACCCCCGGTGACCTCCACCAGCTGGTGACCGGGGACGAAGCGCAGCTGGCCCAGCTACTGACCGGTCAGGACCGGACGATGGTTCTCGGTGCGGTCAGGTCCGCGATCGGCGGCGGACTCACGGAAGCGGACATCCGGCTGATCAGCAACCGCAAGGAACAGCTCCAGAGGTTCGAGCGACTGCTTACCGATCCGGAGTACTTCCAGCAGGCGGAGAGCCTGGCCACGACACGCGGGGCGGAGGCGGTCTGGCAGGCCTTCTTCGAGGAGAACCAGTGGATCTTCGGTTACGGCCTCAACCTCATCGCCTGCCAATCCATCGACGACGGCAAGCTGGAACGCATCACCACAGGCGCCAACATCTTCGGCGGCGCCGGGAAGCGCATCGACGCCATTATGCGTTCCAAGGGCCTGATCAGCAGCATGCTCTTCTGCGAGATCAAGACCCACGAGACTGAGCTACTCGCCAGAATCCCGTACCGCTCGGGCGTCTACCAGGCATCGAAGGAGCTGGGCGGGGGCGTGGCTCAGGTGCAGAAGACCGTCAACAAGGCCCAGCAGCTCATCTCCCGCCAGTTCCTCGATCGCATCTACGAGGACGACGGCACCCCGATCGATGTCGGGCTGTCTACCACCCGCCCGCGGCAGGTCGTGGTGATCGGGAGCCTGCAGGAGTTCATCCAGAACGGCGCCGTGAACCCGGAGAAGCTCAGCTCCTTCGAGCTGTACCGGACGTCGATCCAGGACGTCGAGATCATCACGTTCGACGAGCTCTACCAGCGGGCGTGTTTCATCGTCGAGGACCGCTGAGTCTGGTTGGCGTAAGAGCATCGGGTCTAGCTCCATCGCGTGGGCATTGCGGCGGACAAGTCGCCGCTCCTGGCTCAGAGTGTGTGGACGATCGGCGTCTCGACTTGACGTTCGACGCGTTCCGGTGGCTGGAGGCTACGGTTGATCCGACAGCTCGCGGTAGCCTAGTCGGCGGCTGCGACAGTTTGGCGCTTCACGGCAGTAGCGGATTCAGTGCGGCCAGCCCCAGTTCCACTGCAGATATGGTGCTCGCTGCGGATGGCGGCGCGCAATGAGGGCAGCCCGGATTCACCCGCGAGTGTGCTGGCGGGTGGCCGGCGAGGTCAGCCTGTTGCCGCTGCTCGGCGGCCGGTCCTCTCTCAGGGGCCGTAGGGGCTCCACCCCTTGAGGAAGGGTTCGAGGTCCGAAGGCCTGGGATCTGGGATAGCGGGAGCGCGCAGTTCGCCGTTGAGCGGGTCCAGGCGCTCCAGGTATCCCTGGATCCAGCGGAGCCACGACTGAGCTGCTTCGCGTTCGGCGGCGGAGTGGATGCTCTCGATTCGCTTTTGGGCTGCGTCTAGGTACTCGGAGAGCTGTGCGGCGCGGCGCCAGGAGAGTTCCTGCTGTTCAAGGGCACGGATCCGGTATGCCTCGGCGTAGTCCTGGCGGGCTCGGTGTACGGCGGCTTCCCATTGCCGACGACGCTCGCGGGCGGCTTCCTGGTCCGCGTGGCGTTTGGCCTCCGCTGCGGCTCCGCGCAGGTCGATCTCCTGCAGGATCTGCGGAAGCTCGTCTTCGAGTGGCTCGGAATCGGTGTCCGACCACTGCGACTGTCGGTGGACGAAGCCGCCGCTTACGGCGATCCCCAGACGGTTGCCGGGAAAGTAGTCGAAGCGGGGGATCTTCACCCAGGAGTTGCGCGCGGCATCGGCGAGCTCCTTCGCGGAGGCGATGTGCTCGGTACGTTCCTTCAGTTGTGTGATGCGCACGCCGCAGGGGTGTCCCTGCGCGGTGACGATGAAGTGGTCCTCGGACTCGGCGTGCTCATAGCCGTGCCGGTCGGTTCGCTGCTTGATGACGCGGACGGTGTGCCCGCGGTGTTCAGCCTCCGCCACGATGGCTTGGATCAGGCGCAGCGCGCGAGGGAGTACGGGTTTGGTGAGGTTGAGTGTTCGCTTGCCGTCGCGCAGCGCGGCGACGACGCTGTGGGGTTTGGTCAGGCGTTCCGGGATCGGGACCGGGTCCGGGACGGCGAGTCGCCATGCCGGGATGTCCTCGAGCCGGATCTCGTAGCCGCCTTTGGCCCACCCGCTCTTGATGTCCTTGCCTGCAGGCAGTTTGCCCGAGCGTTTGGCGGAGTTGACCCGGGCCGGCCAGTTGGGTGTTCCGGGGCCGCCGTCATGCTGCACCACCAGGCGGCCGCCGGCCGCGATGAGGTCGTCGATGAGTTGCTCGCCCAGGGTCCGCCGCTCCGGCTTCGGCGTCGGGCGTGTTGCCGTTGCAGTTGGGTGCTGCGGTGAATCGTGGCGCTCGGGCTCGGCGCGCGTTGCAGGGGTATCGGCCTCTCGGGCAGTAGCGGGTTTTGTCTGGCGAGCCGGCCGGGTGGTGGGGCGGCTGCTGTGGGCTGTGGGTCGCGGAGGTGGGTAGGTGCCGTGTTCGAGATAATGCCGTCCGGCATCGGTGAGTTCGGCACTCCAGGTGCCGCCGCGCTTGCTGACGGATGCCAGATGGCGATCCTGGAGCGCGCGGGCGCTGTTCTTGTAGGCAGTGTCCTCCCACCTTCCCTCTGGGCAGCCATCGGCAATCCAGCGCAGCACGCTGATCTGCTTCTCGTTGAGGGCACTCCTGGATGTGGACACAGCCTGGATGTAGCACGCCACCGTGTGAACTGTCGACCGGTCGCACGTTCGACAGGCGCCAGTCAGCGCAGCCTGTCTGGCGATCGGTGCCGCCGGCCTCAGGAACGGGCAGAGGCCGGACGGGTCTTCCCGAAGCTGCTTGAACGCGGCTGGGCGTTGTCGCCGTAGGACAGCAGCGTCTGCTCGAAGTCGCTACCGACCTGCCGGCTGTCGCGCTCTAATGCAGCCACGCTCCTTCTGAGACCGGGTTCGCCAGCCATCGCCCTCACGGGGCTGACCTCGGCCTTCACGGACTCCGGCCAGAGCCGTTCTCAGGGGCCTGGACTCCGAGGAAGCGGCCAGCCTGATCGTCGAGCACCTAACCGAGCGCATCGTTGGCCATGTCAGGCGCCCTTTTCTAGCCACGGGATGCCTGTTTCAGGTCCGGGATTCGCCGAACAGCCGTCGGCTTGTCGGTGCCAGGGGCTACCGTCTGAGCGTGGCTGCTGGACAGGCGCTCTTGGATACCGGGTTCGCGCACCGCATGAAGGCGTTGGCGTGCACCGCACCTCTACATGATCTCGATGGGCGGAAGTCGGCAGTTCAGGCTGCTGACTTTACGGTCTATCAGATGAGCGAGCTGGCTCTGCACGCGATTGATCTCGTGACCCTCGCGATGGACTTCGATGCCGGCGCTTCCCCGGAGCGCGTCGTTGCAGACTTGTCGACCTTCGCGGCCAGGCAGGTCCCGGAGCGCCCGACGGGCGAATACGAGAGGGTCGCTCGGTGGGTGCTTGAGAACCTGATCAATGTCGGCTCAGCCGACCGTGGCTTTCGTGCCGTCTATGGCCTGACCGGGGCGGATGGCCACTACGAACGTCGAGACTTCGACTTCAAGCTGTTGGAGGAGGTCCCGGGGGCCGACGGTGACATCTACTTGCGGGCCTCGAACGAGGCGGTCAACGTCCTCGTCGGCGCGCTCGAGATCGACATCGAGTCCGCGCAGATTGCGGCGGACATACGCCTGGAGACGTTGATTCGCCGCGGTCGGCTGTCCGACGCGCAGGCTGCTGCGCAGGCCGCTCGCTACCGCACGATCCAGTACGGTGAGATGCTGCGCCAGCGGCTCGAGGCGACCAGCCGCGACGTCCGCTCTGTTGACTGGCTGACCAGCATGCCGGACTTCATCGCAGAGGCACTGGAACACATCGAGGCGCGGTACAAGGCCGAGAACGCCATCCTGGTGAACATCACAGATGTGCGCGACACCGCTGACACTCCCCTGCGCAAGCAGCAGGCCGCAGCGCTGGTAGAGATTGTGCGTGACTGCCTCCGACGCCATGAGCAGCTCCAGGCCGGACTGCAGAACGCTGGGCGGCGGTTCCGAGCAGAGCAGGACCGCCAGACGTTCGCACCGCAGCCTGCGCGGGCCGACATCGATCTGCACGCCCAGTTGCTCCAGCCCGTCCTGGCACTGCCGGTACACGATGCCGACGGCGTGTTGAGCACGTTCTTCACCCGCGAGGCCGGCCTGACGATACCGCTGGCGCTACGCCTGGTTGACCTCTTCACCGCCTTGGTGACACCGCCGATCGAGCGGGAACTGCTGGGAGGGGAGATCGAGGAGCCGGAACTGTCCGACGAGCCGGAGCCTCCGGCCTTTCCAGATGAGTGCTATGACTATCTGGATGGACTCCTGGACCTGGATCCGGAGGCGCCGCGGCGTCTGTCCGGCCTGCTGGAGGAGGCCCGAGAACTGCACCCAGAACTGCCGCTCCTCCTGGTGGTTCGGGTGCTGGCGCTCGCGGCGCAGGAGATCGGCCCAGCGAGGCGGCACGGCGCAGAATCGGTCCTCATTGCCGTCGACGACGGCACGGTCTTGGAGGACGACGAGTTCGCAGGCACTGACCTGCTCGTCGCTCGAGCCGTCCTGGTACCGCCCCAGGAGCTGGAGGAGCACTCTCACATGGGCGGAGCCCGGGCAGACGATCCGAGACTCTCCCTCCCCTCGATGCGTGAAAGGGGTGCAGCATGAGTGGCACTGAGACGACCGCTGACGCCAACCGTCTCTTAGCGTTTGGCTTGCGGCCCAAGATGGTTCCATCGCGGGACGAAGAGTACCGGCGGCTCGTGCAGCGATTCCGTACTGACGACGAGTTCGCGGCCGTGACGGCTGCTGCCGCCAACGGGCTGGGTCTGGTCATTCTTGAGGTGACCGAGCGCACTGGGATCGTGGCGGCGTCGCTGGACGACAGCGTCTTTGCTGTCCGGATGGGCGAGTACGCGCGCCGAACCGGTGGCGAGGGCAAGGCACATGAGCGAGTCCTGCACGCACTGGCGCACTTGGGCGCCGCCACACTGGCTTTCCCCCGCCCGGCTGACCTTGCCGACGACTCATACCTGGGACGAGTCACGGTCGAAGGCGTCGAAGCGTTCGTGCGCGAGGCGGCGAACCGGGTCGCGGAGAAAGCAGTTGAAGAGGGCGAGATCACCGACCCCTCCAGCGGCCGCCCAGGGCTGGAGGCGGTGTGGCGAGTCTACGTGCGCAGGGCGCGCACCGGGGCAACCGGAGACAAGCGCAAGCTGTACAGCTCGACGACCGGCATCGTCGGAAAAGCGCTCACCTTCCTGGCGGATCAGGGCCTTCTGGTGCGCACCGGAGATGACCGTGGAGGCACCTACCGGACCACGCCGCGCTATCGGGCACAAGTGCGGGAGGCCGGCGCGCTCATGTTCGGTGAGTTGCTGGAACTGGGCATCACTGAAGTCACCGACGGAACAGGAAGCTTGGCTGTCGAGTGGGCTCCTGAAGACGTAACGAGGCTGTGAGAGGGCGCTGTGTACGAGCTGAACCGGGTTCGACTGTTCGGCATGGGACCGCGAGGAGCGCGCTTCGGTGACGTCGTGCTGGACCTGTCCGGAGTGGGAGCGCCGATCGGCAGCGGAAGCCTGTTCGAGGCACCGCCGCGCCGGCCGAGTCCCTACAGCCTGCTGATGCTCGAGAACGGCGGGGGCAAGAGCGTTCTCCTGAAGCTGGTGTTCTCAGTGATGCTGCCTGGCAAGCGCAACACGCTGGGGGGTTCGTCCGACGTGCTCGAGAAGTTCGTCGTAGGGGAGGAGGCCGGGCACGTCGTCCTGGAGTGGATGCACGTGAAGTCAGCCGAGCGGGTGATCACGGGAAAGACGTACCAGTGGCGGCGGACGAGTAACCGCGAGGGCAGCAAGTTGGGTGAAGCCTGGTGGTCACTGCGCCCTAGGACTGAAGTCGAGTTGGACACGCTGCCATTTGCCCTCGATGGACGTCGGCTTCGAATGGACGGCTTCAAAGAAGCACTGGAGGAACTCGACCGCGTACACCCGACGACGCAGCTGGCCTGGCTTGGCAGCAATCAGGGCGAGTGGGTCGAGCACCTGCGCAGCCTTGGCATCGAGCCCGACCTGTTCTCCATCCAGCGACGAATGAACGCCGACGAGGGCGACGCCGCGAACGCATTCCAGTTCAAGAGCAGCAAGGAGTTCGTCGACTGGCTGCTGACGGTTGTGCTGGACCCAGCGGACGCGGTCAGCGTCGCCGAGAACTTTGACAGCTACACCGTCAACATCGGCGACCGGGCAGCCATGCTGCTGGAGAGGGAGTTCACCGAGGGCGCCGTTTCGGCCTTGCGGCCTGCCGGTGAGGCACACGGCAGGACGGTCACGGCACGGGCGGAGTTGGAGCAAACAGAGCTCGCCGCAAGGGACTTTGTCGCCGCGGTCACCGCACGGCACCTCGCAGAGCAGGACGAGGCCCAAGCGCTCCGAAGTACGCATTCATCGGCTGCCACAGAGGCGAGCGCGCGCGAGAGCGATCGCGACCGGGCACGAGACGCCGTCAATGAGATCCGCAGGCAAACACTGAGCCTGGCGCTCGCTCTCGCCGAAAAGGACCACGAGAACACGGGGCGAGAGCAAGCTGCGATCGACAGGGAGCTCGCCGCCTGGGCCGCATGCGAGGCAGTCCAGGTCCGAGATCAGGCAGTCGCGGACGCACAAGCACTGGCCCAGCGCTTGGCTGATGCAGAAGAGGGCGCACGGCCGGCCCTTGCCGCGCGTGATGCTGCCGCCGCGGGGCTTCTGGCGAAACTGCACGATGAGGTGGACAAGGCTCGAACTGACGCCACAGTGCAGGACGGCGCCGCCGCGCAGTTCAAGAAGGATGCCAAGCGGGCAGATCAGGACCGCACTGACGCCTTGGTGGCTGAAGAACGGGCTCGCAGCGGGCGGAAGTCCGCCCTGGAGGAGGTTGCTGAGATCGGCCGGGAGGTCGAGCGAGCCACGGTCGACGGACTCCTATCCGCTGGCGAGGACGTGCCCACGGCAGCAGCCGCAGCGCGCGCACAGGCCACCAGGCTCGCCACGGCACTCACGACTGCGGAGACGGACAGTAACACCCTCGCCAGCAGCCTCGAGTCAGCAGACGCTCTCGCCCGCCGGACCACCATCGAAGTGGCGCGCCTCGAGCAGCAGCGGGACGGGAAAGCCCAACAGCTGCAGGATGTCACTGATCGAGCGGTACGCCTGGGCGCCGACGATGTCATCCTTGCCGCGCTCGCAGTCGCCACGCTTGACGCAAACACACTGGACGCGTCCGCGGACGCACTCGCAAGCCAGCTTGCCGACGACATCGCCACACGTGAGGAGCGTCTGGACGCGCTTCGCGCTGAGCAACGCGAGGACCAGAGGGTGCTCAACGCCCTCGGCAACGGTGGATTGCTGCCGGCCCGAGCGGAAGTGGAGGCGGCCATCGAGGTCCTGGACGCAGCTGGGATTGCTGCGCATCCGGGCTGGCGCTACCTGGCACAGAACGCGCCCACGGGCGAGCGCGCCACCCTGGTGGCAACCCACCCTGAGATCGCCGACGGGATCGTCCTCATCGACTCCGCTCAGTTGCCAAGGGCGCGTGTCGTACTGGAGACTGCGCGACTGCTCCCAGCGGCCGCTATCACCGTTGACTCTGGCGCGACGTTGCTCATCGAAACAGAGCAGGTCAGCAGCCGCTATGTCATCGAGCCGAACCCAGCCATGTTCGACGAAGACGCCGCGGAGCTGCGCCGACTCGCGTTGCGGGACGGCATGGCTCGCCGCGGTGACCAGATCACGCCGATGTCGACAGCGCTGCTCCGTACCCGTGACGTGGTGGCCGAGCTGGCCGCCTGGCGGCGAGCTTGCCCAGCAGGCAGGCTCGCCGAACTGGCTGAGGAGCTTGGGACCTTGGAAGCCCTCGTCGAGACTGCCAGAGAACAGCAAACGACAGCGGAAACCGAGGCCAGCACCCTGCGGGAGCGCATCTCTGAGAGCACGGCCCTCACTACCGAGCTGCGCGCCGCAGAGCGAGCAGCCGCCGAGACGGCAAACGCTCTGGAACAGCTCGCCGCTCGGGTAGAGCGCGCCACCGTCGCGCAACGCCGCGCCATCGAGCACCAGCAGACCGCAGAGGCGGCCCACCGCAAGGCCATTGACGCGAAAGCGGTGTGGGAACGCGCGTTGGAGAAAGCGGAAGAGGCGGCTCGGGCCGCGGAAAACTCCCGCGACCGCGCCTCGCGGCACCTGGCCGCGGCGGAAGAAGTCGTCACCTCCAGTGGCGAAGTGAGCTCGACAGTGCCGAGTGAGAGCCTGCTGACGCTACGACAGGTCTACGCCGCAGCCAGTGATGCCTACCGCAAGGTCGAGGTCGGCCACGATCTCCGTGCAGAGGCCGAACGGGCTGCCATCGAGGCCGCCCGCCGTCGCGGCGAAGCCGAGCGCCTTCCGCCCGACCTGCTGACCGAAGCCGAACAGCTGCTCGCCACTGCGGCCGGCGCCGACCGCGCCGGTCGGGAAGCAGCCATCGCAAGGGCCAACCGGGAGAAGGAGCGACTCCGCACAGTACTCAGCACCGCAGCCGAACGAGTCGGACAACTGACCAGTGAGCTACGCCAAGCGAGCCCCGCTGACCGCGACCGCAACGTATGGATCGTCCTACCAGACGAGCGCCGGCCCACCACGGTGCAACACGGCTATCAGCTACTGGAGGACGCACAGGCCCAGCAACGTGACGCGCAGGAGGCCCTCGACAATGCAGTGCGGCACGCCGCTGACCTGCACGACAAGGCGCAGAACGCCGGAGAGGCTGCCCGAGACTTCCGGGAAGCGCTCGTCGCCCTCGAGGCCGGCCTCGACGACAGCGCAGCCCACCCGACACGCCAGACCGCTACGGCAGGGACGGCCACCGACACGGTCGCGTCCTACGACAAGTCTGTTGAGACCGCACGAGAGCAAGCCCAGCACCTCAGGAGCTCCCTACGCGATGCACGTGCCACAGAGGCAGCTGCCACACGAAAGCTCCACAGCCTCATTGACGCGGTGGTCCGTTACGCCAGCGAGCCGCGCTTCGAAGCAATGACGAACGTGGCCCGACGGGCAATCATCAGCCTCGGGCGGGAACACCTGGGCGTCCGTGTCGCTGAATTCGCCGACCAGCTCGCGCAACGCCTCGCCACCCTGGACACGGACCTCGACAGTGCAAGCAAGCACCGCAAGCTCATCGTTGACCGGCTCGCCGCACTGACCGAAGGCGCGCTGAAGACGCTGCGCACAGCATCACGACTGTCCCGCCTGCCCTCCGGCATGGGCGAATGGGAGGGGAAGGAGTTCCTCCGCATCCGCTTCGCGGACCCCGATCCAAGCCTGCTCGTTGCGCGCATCGGTGAGCTCGTCGACGAACTCGCCGCCGCCACGGCGAACCGGAAGCTCGGCAACCGCGGCAGCGCCTCGAAGCGTGACGGCATGACTCTGCTGTTGCGATCGGCCGAGGCAGCCGTGCCCAAGGGATTCACCGTCGACGTACTCAAGCCGGACGCCGTACTGCGGGACGAACGGGTGGCGGTCGAGCAAATGAATGACGTGTTCTCCGGGGGGCAAGAGCTCACCGCCGCCATCATTCTCTACTGCACCATGGCGGCACTTCGAGCCAACGAGCGAGGCCAGATGCGGACCCGCCATTCTGGTGTTCTGTTCCTCGACAACCCAATCGGCAAGGCGAGCGCCACCTACCTCCTGGACTTGCAGCAAGGCGTGGCCGCCGCGCTGGGCGTCCAACTCATCTACACGACTGGACTGTCCGACGACAGGGCCCTTGCGGCTTTCCCCTTGTGGATCCGCATGCGCAATGACGCTGACCTGCGCGCCGGACTGAAGTACATCCGCGTCGCTGAGATCGTCCGTGCTCAACTGCCGGACCCCTTTGACGCCCCCGACGCCGACAGCCCGACATCGGCACCAGGAGCCATCACAGCCGCCCGGGTCTACCGCCGGAGGGTGACCACAGAATGAGCAGCGTGATCGCCTACACCAACCATTCAGACCCACTACCAGCCAGAGCAGTTCGGCTCGCAGCTGCGCTGGAGGAGTGGCCACGACGCACCATCACCCTCTCCGAGGTGTGGGATGTGTACGCGACAGCCGACCCCGCTTCAGCCATGCGCCCAACCCGGCGTGCCGAACTCGCCACCACTCTCGAGGCGCTCATCGCGGCCCGTTTGATCACTTGCTCGCGAACCCGCGACACCTCAGCGACACCAGCGCTGCCGACCAGGCTCACCCTGCCGAGCGCGCAACCGTCGCCGACGGCCGCAGCACTGGCACGCACCATCGCCTGGCGGCCGGAACTCGCATGGGCTACCTCAGCAAGGCTGACACTCGGACAAGTCGAGGTGCTGCGAGCGGTAAACGTCTGGCTACGCGACCGCGGCCGCGACGACGACAACGCGCCGCTGCGGGAACGCTCCCTCGAAGTGTTCGGATACGAGAAGCGCCTTGACACGCTGCTAGGTACGTCGCTGTTCGCCCCAGATCGACTCAGTCTGACTCTGCTACGCACATTCCGGTCCCGTCCACCGCTGTCGACCCGCCGCGTTGGTGACGGCCCGGTCATGCTCGTTGTGGAGAACGCGGACACCTTCGACACGCTGAGCCGGGTACTGACTGACGCACCTTGCGAGGTGGGCTGGATCGCGTGGGGGGCAGGTGCGGCCTTCGAGGCCTCGGTGGCCTCGATCGCCGACCTGACCGAGGTGCGGCACGTCGCCTACTTCGGTGACATCGACGCGGACGGACTACGCATCCCTACCAGCGCGAGCGCGACCGCCGCGCGAGATGAACTGCCCCCAGTCCGGCCAGCAACAGGGTTGTATCAGCTACTCCTCCAGGCAGGTGTGCCGCAACCCGGACAACCACGGCTCTCCCAGGACAAGGCCGCGGAACTGACCAGCTGGCTCGGCGAGCCGCATGCGAGCCAATCCGCTGCGCTCCTCACCCGCGGGTGCCGGCTCGCCCAGGAGACAGTCGGCAAACGGCTCCTTCTGACTGCTCCGCAGTGGCGCGACGGACTGCACTGGCCTACTCCGTGACCGTGTGACCGTTCCCGCTGGATGCCTTCCTCGGGTGGCTGCCGGCACAGGACGGACGTGGGGCAGACGGGCTACTTCTCGCGATGTGCGCCTGGCGGGTGGTCAGCGGTAGCGGATGGTCCCGGCATTGGGTGCCAGCCGGGGCTTGGATGTGGGACGGTCCGACTGCCCGTGTCCGGGTGGTCTGCGCAACTGTCGGTAGGGCCCCATCAGGGTCCGGGGCCGCGGGCGAAAAGCCACCACGTCAGAGCGGCTGAGTGTGTCAGGATCGCCTGCTGTGAAGACTTGGGACGAACTGACTGTCACCGAGCAGGTGCTGGTCCGCCGCGCTGTCAACGGCGCCACCCCGCGTGGAAGCGCGCAGCACGTCACGGCCGTGCTGCGCTGGGCGGGCTCGCCAGAGGTACCGAGGCGGCGCACCACATCGCCCGAGGAGCAGTCGGCGCGGGGGCCGGAGCTGGCGGTGGCGACGCTCGGGCTGGTCGCGGACAGGTGGTTGACGTTGCGTCGGGCGTTCGGCACCGCGTTCGTCCAGGAGGACAGCCCGGAGGTGACGGGCATGGAGCTGGAGCTGCTGGTTTCCGATCCGGGGACGTGGGTGTGGTCGTGCGACGACCGGTCCGGGGCGCCGGAGCTCTCCCTGCGGGCCACCCACGAGGGGCGCCGCCGCTGGGAGGCCCGGGCGTATGCTCCAGACGCCCCGCCCACCATCCACCAGCTGGACCTGACGGAGGACGAGGACCGGGTCCGGGTCTGTGCCATGGAAGCGAGCGGCTGGCTGACCGGACCGTTCGGGATCCTCGCCGATCTGCCGTCCGAGCTGGAGGGCGAGGAGCTGCGGGCGTACGTGGCGGCGGAGCTTGCCCCGGTGGTCCGGTTCGTCCGCGAGGGAGCGATCGAGGTGCTGCACGTCGCTGAGCCCACCGCCGAGGGCACCGTCGTCCCGCTGGAAGACCTGCTGGACGCGTTCGGCGACCGGGAGTTGCGCTGCGACGACCGCGACGAGTGGGGCATCGGGTTCACCTGCGTCCTCACCCAGTCGCCGGCGAACGGGCTCCGCTAGCGCTCTGAGTGTGTCCCCCTTTGCGGCGCAGCGCCGCGGCCATGGCCCGCCGCGCGGCTGTCGAGAGCCCGGTGCTGACCGAGCCGACGTACAGCAGTCCCGCGTCCGCGGCACGCCGATCAGAGCGAGCGCACGTGCTTTCTCGCCGTCTAGCAGCCAGCCGACGGCGGAGCCCGCCCGCCAAGGGAAACGGCAGATCTCAGAACGGTCTCAGTCACGCGAGGGGCGCGCCCCGAACCGTCCGCGCTGCACCGCTGGTCGTGCCCTGTAGTTGCAAGTCGTTCCCGACCCGCGTGCCGGGAGCGGTAAGTTGACGGTCTGCCGTGGACCGTGGGAGAACCGCTGACATGACCATCGATCGGGCCACCCTCAATGGCGCCGTGAAGGCGGTCGTTGCCGCCGCGCACGCCGACGACTCTGCAGAGCTGTACCGGGCCGTCATGCCGCCAGCCGGCACCGCCACACCTCCGGCCGAAGCTGCCACCTGGTTTGGGTCGCTTCTCATCCACCTGGTGCTCGCCGCCGCAACCGCCTCGAAGCTGGAACGGGGCTGTTCCCGGGAGGCCGTCTCGGGGTGGGTCGGGGAGGTGCTGGGCCCACTGCCCACTCTGGCGCTGCTGCGCGGTGCGGACCCCGGCGGCATCGACCACGTCGAAGCAGTGAGCGCAGCGGCGCACTACTCCCGGTTCCACGAGTACACCGTCGACCTGATCTGTTGGGTGGGCCTCGCTGATCCGGATCAGGCACCGGACGCGCGCGGCGTCGATGCCCACTGTACGGTGACGAACGACAAGGCGGCGCGGATCACCGTACTCGGGATGCTCGGCCGCCTCGCTGCGGGTCCCGGCGAGCGGAACTGACGGCGGACACGCCGGCGCAATGGGGCGCGGACACCGTCCTGGTCCTTTGCTCGTGAGACTCACCGCGCTGGGCGGTGGTTGCGGCACAGCAGGGCGATCCAGCCGCGGCCGCCCGTATCGCGCCACCGCTTTCGCACCTCGCGGCGCCGCGCCTTGGCCTGCTCGGAAGTGTGCAGGCCGCGTAGCTCGACCGGGCGACCTGAGCGCGCGCCGCAGTCTGGCCAACGGGAGTACGGCGGTACGGTCCGGCCGTGACCATCCTGCACTCCCTGCCGCTCACCCGTGGGCGCAGCCTCCCGTCTCTCCTGGCGACCGGCGCTGCCGGAGGCGTCGCGCTCGCGACTTGGGGCCTGCTGCTCACCGACCTCGGACCGTCCCTGCGCGAGGCCGGGTTCGGGCCCGTAGAAGCCTGGGCCGCGCCCGCGGTGCTGCCGCTGTTCGCGGCGTTCGCGCTGCGTCAGCGGCTGCTGCTGGTGCCCCTCGGTGCGCTGCTGATGGTGTTGGTCCACCAAGCGTGGCACCAGCAGCAGGGGCCGGTGTTCGGATGGGGTTGGTGGCCGGCCCTGGGTGAGTCGTCCTGCCTCCTGCTCCTCGGCGTGGTGCTGCCGTGGATGGTCCACCTGCCGCCGGACATCCTCAAGGCCGAGCAGGACTAACGGCCCGCCGCGCTCCGACGGCCGCCGACTACCGGCGGAAGCGCGCGAACAATCCGGACAGCCCGGACGGCTTCGGCACCACGTCCGGCACGGAGGTCTCGACGGGCTACACCTCATTGGTGCCGACGAAGACGGCACGTCGAACGGCCTCCCAGTCCTCGCTGCGCCACCAGTCGAACGGGTGGGTGCTGCCGATCACCGGCACGGCCAACGCCTCGGCGAACGCCCGGTCGGTGTAGACCTTGGCGTCCCGCCGCGCCGGCGGGATCTTGGTCTGGTAGTTGACCACCAGGACGCCGCCGTCGACCGGCTCGGTCCCGGTCATTTATCCGTTCGATCCTCCAGGCGCGGACCGCGCCACTGTTGACTTCCTCCACCGGGTAGTCACGGGTTCGTGCCATGGCGCGGTCGCCGAAAAACCTCTCATCGCCGTGCCTGTCCAAGCAGTTTTTGTGCAGTTGGCCATCAGCATCCGTGGCGGTGACGCGCACGAACCTGCTCAGCCGGGCGGCCGAAAGATGACGCCGAGGGTGACTGCTCGGGCTAGCGTGAACGGTGCGTTCTCGTCGCCACTCAAGTGCTCAATGGTGGCCTGCAGCGCAGTGGCGCCGCTAGAGGCGCAGTTGACGCGCAGCGCCTGCCGCAGACTCTCCCTTGCGGAAGTGACGTCACCACCCACCAGCTCGGCGTAGCCCGTGGTGACCCAGGCATTCTCGTCGTCGCTGTCGAGCAGGACCGCCTCGTCGGCCAAGTGTAGGGCGATCTCTGGTTGTCCGCGGTTGAGCTGGAGTTGGGCTAGCAGGACGAGTGTGGTTCGGCGGCTGTCGATGTCGGGATCGTCGTGTGCCCGCTCTGCGGCCTGGTCGAGCCGGTCCGCCCAGATAAGCCCGTCCGGGTCCTCGCGGCTCTGGCTGCCTCTCAGTGCTGCTGAACTATCGTTGGCTGTCCGCCAGTTAGCCGAGATCAAACACGGCGGTGACCGGTGCGTGGTCGGACCAACGGTCGGCATGGGTGGCCGCCCGCTCGACGTAGGCCTCGATGGCCTTATCGGCGAGATTCTTGGTGGACACGATTAGGTCGATCCTCCAGCGGAACGACGCGTTTTCTAAAAGGTCCACCCGTTCGAGTGCGGGTGGTTCGGATACGTCGGCTGGCCTGGGCGGAGGGGACTACCCGTGGGCAGTATGACGACCCTGGCGCCGGTTCGGGCGGTGGTTGGTTCGCGTGTCTCGGACACGCACGGGCAGGACGGGAAGGTCTCACACCTGGTGCAGGCGGAGTCCGCTGCCCGGCACGCGCTGTCGAAGGAGTGGGAGATCGTCGGGTCGTTCGAGGACCTGGACGTCTCCGCGGAGATCACGCCGTGGAAGCGCCCGGACCTGGGGCCGTGGCTCACCGACCGGCAGGGCGAGTGGGACGCGTTGGTGTGGGCCAAGGTGGACCGGGCGTTCCGGTCGGCGAAGGACTGCGCGGACGTGGCGCACTGGGCGGAGGAGAACTGCAAGGTCCTGGTCTTCACCGACGACGGGATCACCCTGGACTACCGGGAGGGGAGGGAGTCGTCGTTCGGGAACGAGCTGGCCAAGGTGTTCCTGATGCTGGCGTCGATCTTCGCGGAGATGGAGCTCAAGCGGATCAAGGCCCGGGTGGCCGGCGCGCACCGGCATCTGCGGAAGACGGACCGGTGGGCGGGCGGGCAGCCGCCGTACGGGTACCGGATTGTCGACCGGCCTGGCGGCGGGCGGACGCTGGAGCCGGACCCGGTCACCTCCGAGGCGGTCCGCTACATGGGCAAGCTGCTCTTGGAGGGGCAGAGCCAGTGGATGATCGCCACGGCCCTGGAAGCGGCCGGCTTCGACACCCCCGCCACCCACGTGTTCAAGCACCAGGGCGAGACGTACTCGAGCAAGCGCAAGACGCCGCCGTCGAACCACTGGAACGCCTCCAGCGTCGGCAAGATCCTCCGCTCTCCGGCGACGATGGGCTTCAAGCTGATCGGCCGCTCCGTGAAGGCCCGCAGGCTCGCCCGTGACGCGAAGGGCCTCCCGATCCGAATGGCCAAGCCGCTCTTCACCGACGAGGAATGGGCGGCGATCCAGGCGGCGATGGACGAGCGGTCGGTGACCAGAGAGCGCTCGAACGGGGCGGCGCCGTGGCTGGGGGTGGTGCACTGCGACCGGTGCGGGGACCGGCTCTACCGGCAGGAGAACCACGCCCGCAACGGTCGGGTCTACGAGTACTACCGGTGCGTGCGGAAGACCGGGAAGCCGGCGTGCAAGGGGCAGTCCGTGAAGGCGCAGCGGGTGACCGCGGCGGTCGCCGCACTGGTCGACCGCTTGGCCGGCATGGCGATGACGGTCCGCAAGTTCATCCCCGGGGAAGACCACACCGAGCAGCTGAACCACGTTGCCCAGGCCATGAAGGACCTCCGGGAGGAGAAGCGCCGTGGCCTGTTCGACTACCCGGGCGGTGACGACGAGTACTCCGAAGCCCTCGAAACCCTTGTCGACGAACGCCGACGCCTCGCCGCCCTCCCGCAACGGCCCTCCGCCTGGGTGGACGTGGAGACCGGCCAGACATTCGCCGACGCCTGGACCCAAGCTGGCCAGGAGCACCGCCGCCAGCTGCTGATCGGCCTCAAGGCCCGCCTCTACATGGCGCCGACCGTCGAGGGTTGGTACCTGCCCGCCCAACTCAACGCGAGAGTGCGGCAACAAGGCGCATGACGCGGGACGTCGATCGAGTTGCCGGCCGCTCGCTGCTCCGACACCGCGCTCGAGACCACAGCCCTCACCGACCGCAGAACAACAACCTCCACGTCTCGACGACAGACCGGACTGGATGGACCGGGTCCACGCGGACATGGGCCCGGACGGTGGTGGGCGCTGGGCGGAACGCAGCCTCGGCACATCGGGCATCGGCTCCGGCGGGTCCTGATCCCTCGGCTGGCCCGTGACAGGAGATTGCCGACGGCAGAGGCCGCGGGCGCGGGTCGCGGGACGGATCTCGGTGATCACCCAACGCGTCATCCATGTCGCGGCTAGGGTCCTTGAGTCAGGGAGTCTTACGACCATTGATCAGGTGTGGGGGGATAGATGGCCGCAGGCACGCCTGCAACTGTTCGCACGGGGTCGCTGGGCGTGCTGGAGCAGGCCGTACTGGACGCCGGGTATGACCTCACCCCGGTCCTGAACCACCTTCACGACCTCGGGCTGCGCGATCCTTCCTGGACGGTGAAGCGTTCTCTGGCGGTCGGACTCGCCCACTGCTCGTTCCTCTACGAACACCCTGATCTGTTTCCCGGTGTGACGAGAGGTCTGCTGGATACGCTGTACGGACTCGGGAACACCTACATCTGGCGGCATGCCGGGATCCGGGGATACCAGCAGCTACAGTCCCCGCTCACGGCGGGCGCGCTGAGCAAGCATGCCAGCACGGTCTCCCGCCAGGTCCCCGACTGGGCCATGCAGCAGCCCTGGCTTTTGCGCTCGTGCCGGTTGAGTACGGGACTGGAAGGGAAGCCACTGCCGCCTCGAGTGGCTGCCACCGTGCTCCTCCAGCTAGTTGGAGTGCTGTGCGTGCTGGACCGGCAGGATGTGGCCGAGAGGCTCACCGAGAGCCTGGTCGCCGACGTGACCCGATCCGAGGCAGTCGCCGATCCCAAGACGAGACTCCAGGTTCTTCTCGGCAAGGACGCGCCGACCTACGAGTTCAACCGTGAAGGCCCTGACCACGAGGCGGTGTTCACGGCTATAGCGGCCGACAGCACGGGCCGGCAGGGAATTGGGAGGGGCAGCAGCAAGAAGGCAGCCTCCCGCAACGCGGCGCTGGACTTCATCGCCCGCCACCTGCCCCATGCCCTCCAGGCCGTCGAGCGCCTCGAAGTCCGACGAGTGCCGCCAGGTGAGATACCGGGTCACGCAGCACACGTGGCTGCCGTCCGGCGAATCCAGGATCTGTTCTCGTTGCCTCCCAGCGCCCGCCCGCTGCTGGGACAGGCGCTGGTCCATGCGTCCTGGGCATATGAACAGCGCCCGCTCCTCGAAGCGATGCACCAGCACGACAACCAGCCACTCGGGTTCATCGGGTCGCACGTCCTCAGCTTCGAGTACGTTCTCGCCCAAGCCCGCCGCGCGGTTCTCTCACCCCCAGACGCGTTTCTCAGCACATCCGTGCCCAACGCCGTCTACGACTCCGCTCTCCGCCTGGCAGGCCTTGAATCAGCACTGCTACTCGGGGTCGGCCAAGAAGGTCAGGGCATTCCCATCGAACTGGGTTCCAACGCCTTCCAAGCGGTGATCGCCGCCGTGTTCGTCGCCAAGAACTTCCCGCCCTCCCTCGCGGAGGATTGGCCGCTGGAGTGGAAGGCTGTATGGCCCGGGCTCATGCCCGAAGCCGCATTCGACACCACAACGGCGCTTGAGAAGATCGCCAGCGGCATGCAACTGCAGGTCGAGTACACGTACCGCGAGTACGGCCCGGACCACGACAAGCAGCGCCGCGCCACTGCCGTACTGACCAGCCCCCTACTGCAGACCAGTGTCAGCGCCCGCGAGGGTGAGCCGATCTCCGCGAAGAAGGCCGCACGGCAGGCCGCGGCCCAGGTCGTGCTGGACATCCTCGACGCCTTGGCCAGCCGCAGGCCCGCCAAGGCGCTCGCCGCCGCGCCTGAACGCGACCGATCGGTCGCCCGCTTCATCCTCGCCCACCAAGCCGCCGCTCTGACACGGAGCACGATCCCTCTGCCCCGCTGGATCAGCGGGCAGCTGTTCGGCCTCCACTGGGCAGCCTCATCCGAAGCCCTCCTCGAGTGGGCCACCGAAGCAGACCAGCTCATGACGCGCGCAATGAGCTTCGCGGACGGAATCAGCTCGTTCCAGAAGGCCTTCCGAGCCGCCCGCGACGCCGAGCGGGCTGATGACCAGGCCCGCAGCATCGACCTCGAGCTCTCCAACCTCTTGGGCCGCATCGAGCGCCTGGACGACCCCGAAGCCCTGACCGGCGATGACCTCCAACGGCTGGTCCAGCTATGCGACATCTACCGCTGCATGGGCACCGATGATCCCGACACCGCCCTCGCGGACATCGTCGACGACTGGACCCTGCTACACCGCGGACGCCTCGACATCACCGGCAGCCCGGACAAGCCCGACGCCGAACTCACAGGCCGCGAACGGGCCGTTCTCGACGCCCTCGCCAGCACCCTCCTCAAGACCGCCCGCACGGCCTCCGTCGAGATACTTGGCAGCCAGCCGCTGCGCCTGCGGTTCAACGCCGACCTCGACGCCACCCAACAGCAAGCCGTCGACCAGGCATGCACGCTCTGGGCTGGCGTAACCCGGACTGTGACCATCACACCCGTACACCAGGGCATAGAGGCAACCATCGCCGGCACCCACGCCCCAGCGACCCGCGGCCCCATCACCCGAGCCGCCCTCACTGCGCTGAGACCCGGCACCGAGCCGTACCTCGCCTCCGTCGCCGACCTCCTCCACGACCTGAAGAACCAGGTCACCGCCGCGCGAACGGCGGCCTCGACGCCGGCCAACAGCCGAACGGCCAGACTCGAGCACCAGCTGACCGCCAGCCGGCACCTCGACCAGGCCCAGGCCCTGGCCATCCGTCTGAAAGCCTCCACTTCCACGCTCAGCTACGACGGCGAACAGGCCATCGAGCTCGGGCCGTTCTTGCGCACGTACGCCGCCACCGTCCTCACCCGGCTCCCCGGAACGATCTCCCTGTCCATACCGGACGCCCGCCGCGCCGCCCACATAGCGATCGGAGATCGAACGCTCCGCGCCATCTTGGACAATCTCGTCGGCAATGCCATCGAAGCCATGCCCCACGGAGGCGCGATCACCCTTGAATGGACCGCCGACGACTATGAGGCCGTCGTCGAGATCGCCGACACCGGCCCCGGCGTACCCCCCGACATCCTCAACGCCCTCACCTCCGGCGAACGGATCCGCAGCACCAAACCCGGCGGAAACGGACTCGGCCTGCTCGGGGCACGCTCACTCCTGACCCGCGCCGGCGGACACCTGGCCGCGCCACCCACCGCGTCCGGCACCACCTGGCTCCTTACCCTTCCCGTCGCACCAGCGCCGTCCCGGGAGACATCGTGACCCAACCCCTCGCCGACGTCCGTATCCTCGTAGCAGACGACCAAGAAGACGTCGCCAGAACTCTGTGCAGTCCACTCCGCCGGGCCAAAGCACGCCTGCATTTCGTCACGGACGGCCAAGCAGCGCTCCAGGCCCTCGCCAGCAACTCCTTTGACCTCGTCCTCCTCGATATGAAGATGCCCCCCGACGAATGGGGCGGCGTCTGGCTCCTGCAGCAGCTCCAGACCAGCGGCTCGCGAACTCCAACCCTCGTCCTCTCCGGTGAAGGAGCAAAGCAGCAGGTCATCCAGGCCATGCGCCTAGGAGCCACCGACTGGATCGACAAAGCCGACACAGATAAGGAACTCCTCGACCGAACCATCACCATCCTCGCCCAACACCATCAGCAGGCTCTGTCCGCTGGCAGCGAGCAACTCCCTACCCCCGTCGCTTCCCGCCTTGCCCGCTACCTCCGGACAACCGACCCCGACAAGCAGCTGACCGAAGGACTCCACACCCTCGAGGCAGTACTCCGCCTCGCCGCATTGATCGGATTGGCCAGCACACCACCGTTCGCCCTACCTGGGATCACCCTCGACCGCCTCGCCGCCCCGAGCATGGGAACGTGGCTGACCCTGTGCACCGCACTCGCCAACAGCCCCGCCCCGAGCGGCAGCTTCCAGCGTCTCTTCGCCTGCCTCGCACCAGACTCCCAAGCCCGGCAGGCCATCCAGGAATTCGTCACCATCCGGAACCAACTCGCCCACGGCAGCACGACCGCACGCCGAGCAGACCTGGACCGCCTCGACACGCTGCTGCGCCGCTTCGCGCACCGGGCCGTCTCGTCCGGCGTCGGCGAGATCGCCGTCGCCACGGCCATGACCTATGACGGGGAGAGTTACGCCGTCGACGTCCTGACCTTCCGCGGAACCGGGAGGCCCAGTCCAAATACGGTGTCCGCCAAGAATCCGCCGGTCAACGGCTCCGTCCTGCTTCTCCACAAGGACGCCGAACCGATCTCTTTGACTCCGCTGATGGTCTCCACCGTCGCCGAATCATCGGGATCCATACACATTCTCCAATTTGATGGGCTCCAGCGATCCAAGAGCGCGCCGAGCCCCAGCGCAGCCCTCAAGTTCGCTCGAGCACACGTCGGCGAGGAGGGTAGTGTCGGAACCTTCCCCACGCCCACGTGGCCGGCACTTGCTGCATGGACCGGCCGGACCTGACCGGCTCGGCGGACTGTTTATCGGGCATGGGTCTGTCGAGCAGCAAGCTGTGTCGCTGAGGCAACGCCTGCCTGGGCGCCCAGTCGAGCACTCACTGATGTAGTGCCACGTGCCCACTCGCCGTCCCCGGGCGCGCCCCAGCCGGCGGTGGCGCCGGGGGTGCATCTGCCGTTCGTCGTGCCGGGCACCCACGATGCAGCAGATGACCAGCTCATAGTGGGTAACCGCGCAGGCAGGGTCAGCTTGCTCGGTGACCCTGCTGAGGAGCGACGGTGAGGACGGCCAGACCCTTGCCGACACCCCGCCTCCTGACCAGCCAGCTAGTAGCGTGGCCGCGGATGATTTCGTACGGCACGGGGAGGCGGCGGTTGAAGGGCTCCGGGGCGGCGGGTTCCCGTCGGCGGCAGGTGTGGGCGCAGTCCGTGAGGAAGGCGCGGATCTGCCTGAGGGGCCTGGCGGAGGGCGACACGACCTCGCGCGAGCTGAAGGACGTGATCGAGGAGGTACTGGCACCCGAGTACAAGGGGCGGGTGATCGTCGAGCTCCTGCAGAACGCCCACGACGCGCACCTGGCCACACCGGGCGGCGGGCGGGTGGAGATCCTGCTCGACGAGACCGAGGGCGAGCACGGGGTCCTCTACGTGGCCAACGGCGGCCGTGAGCTGACGCCGAAGCGCTTCGGCGCGCTGTGCCGGGTCGCGTCGTCCAGCAAGCGGCCGGACGAGGGCATCGGGCACAAGGGGGTGGGCTTCAAGAGCGTCCGTGAGCTGACCGAGGCTCCGGAGTTGTACAGCGTCTCGGGCCCGGCCGCGAAGGCATTCGACGGCTACTGCTTCCGGTTCGCCCTGCCGTCGGACTTCGACCGGCTCGCGGCGGAGGCGGCCCCGGACGACCCCGGCGCGGCGGACAAGCTGCGCGCCAACCTGTCCGCGCTGACCGTCCCGGTGCTGGTGGACGAGATCCCCGAGCCGGTGCGGCAGCTCCGTCGCCACGGGATCGTCACCGTCGTCCGCCTGCCCCTCAAGGACGCCGCCGCCCGCGCCTCGGCCGCCCGACAGCTGCGCGAACTCATCGACGACAGCGCGCCGTTCGAACTCTTCCTCGACCGGCTGGCCACGGTCGTGGTGACCCACGCCGAGGCCGGTGCCGCCCCGACACGCGCCGTCTTCGGGCGGCGGGTGACGACGCTGTACAAGGCCCGCGGCCTCAGGATCGAGGAGGTGGCGCTGCGCCGGGGGCGCCTGAAGCTGGTCCTGGTCCGCAGCAGCGTGCCGGAGGAGCGCGTCCTCCCCGCCATCGCGGCCAGCGGCGACATGGGCACGGCATGGGACAAGTGGCGCGGGTCGGCCGAGGTGGTGGTGGCGGTCCCGGTGGGCAAGCCGTTGACGCGCGGCCGGCTCTACACCTTCCTGCCGATGAGCACCACGACCGAGTGCCCGGTTGACGGGTACGTCAACGCCCCGTTCTTCGCCCATGTCAGCCGCCGCTCACTCGCCGTCGAGACGCCGTGGAACCAGCTTCTGCTGGACGAGGTGGCGAGGGCCTGCGCCCGCGCGGCCGTACTGGTCGACGAGGGGCGGGTGTCGCTGCCGGGCGAGGCCGTGATCGACCTGGTCTGCCGACAGGGCGCGGAACTGGAGCGCCTGCGGGAAGCGTTCCGGAAGCTGGACCGCAAGCTCAACGAGGTGGCCTTCATGTCGAGGGTCCACCCGGAGGGCTCCCGCACCTCGTTCGACCACGGCTACCTCGTCGAGCAGCCCGAGGGCGTCGAGGTCTTCACCCCGCAGGCCATCGGCGCGACCGGTAGGGCCGAGATCATCGACCCGGCCCTGGACCCGCTGCGCGCCGAACGGCTCCGGACGATGGGCCGTCTGCTCCGACTGCGTTTGGAGCCACCGACCGCCGAACTCGCGCGGTGGGCCGAGGCTGTGGCCGAGGGGCTGGCCGCAGACACCGGCACGGAGGAGGCGGATCACGAGCGCTGGGCCGACTTCTACCACGACCTGGCGCTGTCGTTCCCCGACGCCGCCGAGCTACGGGGCAAGCGGATCGTCCTCGACACGAGCGGCCGACTCGTCCCCGCCGGTGGCGAGCACGTATTCTTCCCCGACACCGGCGACGTCCTGCTCCAACCCGACGCGCTGCCCGTCCGCGTGCGGGAGCACCTCGCCTTCGTCCACGACGCGATCCCGTGGTCGGGAGGCCGGGGCCGGGCCCGGAGCCGACGTGTCGCCGGGCGCCGGTGGCTCGAGCAGCAGGGGCTCGTGCAGACGTACACCCCGGTGGCGCTGCTGCCCGTCCTGACCGCTGTGATGCGGCAGGACGGGCAGGACGACGAGACCCGGCGCGAGTGCCTGCACCTGGCCTGCCGCCTGTGGAGCGCGCAGGGCCAGCGGGCCGGTCGCATCGAGGGCCTGCTCGTTCCCACCAGGAGAGGGTGGTCGTCCGCCCGGCACGCGATGTTCGGCCCGGGCTGGCTGGGCGTGACCTCGGCCGTCGACGACACGCTCGTCAGCTTCCTGGACCTGACTCAGGCCCTGGACGACTCCCTCCGGAAGGCCCACGACGCGCTCCTCCGGCCGGCCGCCGAGGTGTGCGAGGGCAGCGGCACCGATCCGGCCGCGCTCCAGCGCTTCCTGGAGCGCCAGGGTGTGAGCCACGGCCTGCGCCCGACGTACCGGGCTGTCATGGGGTCGGTGAAGGGGAGCCAGCTCAACTACCCGAGGTCCTTGGACGCGTACGGGTCCGTCTGCAGTACCCTCCTGGCGCACCGGGCCTGGACGGAGACGGCCCAGAACTGGCGGAACAGGCGCGGGAGCCTCTACTCGACTGTGGCCTACCGGCCCCACAACGGCGTGCTGGCGAAGCTCCCGGGCCAGGACGTCTACGCCGAGTTCTCCGAGGAGGGCCGTCGGCTCTACGCCGAGCTGATCGTCCACGGCCTGGACAGGTGGCGGGACAGCGCGCTGGAGGTCCGCTTCACCGGAGGCAGCGACCGCTCCGGCGCCCTCTGGCCGACTCCGCTCGCCGCCTTCCTCTGCCACGCGCCGTGGATACCGCAGACCCTGGACCACCGCGGCCGGAGCACCTTCGCCCCGGTCTCCACCGCGTGGTGGTGGAGCGAGAGCGAGCAGCCGCCCGCCTACCTCTCCGTCGTGCCCGCGGGGCTGCGGCAGCTGGCCACCGGCACGGCGCTGGGCCGGCTCGACCTGCTGGGCGTGCGCCGCTGGTCCGACCCCCGCACCGCCCTGGACCGGCTTCGTCACCTGCCCCAACTCCTCATCCAGGCACCTCAGTTGCGCCGCGGCGTTCACGTCAACGCGATCCGTCGCGCCTACGAGCGGGCCTGGTCGGACCTGCTGCCGCCCCACCCAGGCCGGGACGTCCGTCCGGTCGGCGGTCGGCCCACCGTGCCGGAAGCCCTCGTGATCTCCCGGGCCGGCGCCCTGGAGGTCCTTCAAGTCGGCCCCGACGGTGAAGCCGCCGAGCCGGTCTACCTGCCGGACCCGGGCAGCAGCCAGCAGCGCAATCTGCTCGACCAGGTCCCCGTGCCGGTGCTGCCGCTGGACGACCGGGCGCTGGGCGGCCGGGTGTACAAGCACCTCTCGGACCACGACGGGTTCGAGCCCCGTCCGTGCAGCGAGGCGGCGGTCCAGGTGGTCGCGGACCAGCTGCCCGCACCGCAGGCGCCGAGCACGCCCCTGCTGGAGTTCGCCGGCCCCTGGCTGCGCACCCTGGTGGCCGCGGTAGTGGAGTACGACGAGGACCGCGCCCTGCGTCCGGGGACGGTCACGGTCGCCCGGCTCACCCGGAGGCTGCGCTCCTGCTCCCTGGTGCTCGCTGCCAAGGCCGTCACCCATGTCGCCGGACACGTGCTGGCCGCCACCGACCGCGCGGTGTTGCACGACGACCCCGAGCGCCCCTGCCTGGTCGTCGTCCAGGCACCGCCGCGAGCGGACTGGCCGATCCTGGAGGCGGCCGCGCCGGGCATCGCCGAGCTGGTCGGCGCGCCGTACCGAGCCGACGCACTGGAGATCGCCCTGGTGAGACTGGGGCAGCGAATGCGGAATCGTGGAACCGCCGAGGTGACGGAGGCTGACCTGGCCGCAGCACTCCGCCTGCCGCTCCACCGGCTGGAGGCGGTGCTCTCCGACCGTGCCTCCGCCCGCTCGGGCAGCGCCCGGATGGTCCCCGTGCTCGCCTGCGAGGACGTCGAGCTGGCGGAACAGCTGCAACAGCTCCAGGAGACGTTCAACAGTCGCGAGGAGCTGCGCGGTTGGTTGGCCGAGAACATCGGCGACGATCGCGCCGAGCTGCTGCTCTCACTCCCGGAGGACGACTGGCAGCGGCTGCTGCTACGGCTCGGCGTGCCGCTGGAGCGGGCCAACCGCGCGTGGGAGGTCCTCGGGCTTGCCACGATCGACAACTCCGCCCTGCATACCCGCCAATTCGAGGCATGGCTGCAGGGCAACCGCTCGCGGCTGGTGGACCGGGTGCGCGACGCGTTCGAGGCCTCCCACCGCGCCGGGCGGGCGCTGGGGGAGTACCTGCGGCTTCGCGAATTGCCGGGGCTCGGCCCCGACCCGGCGTGGCACCGGACGCTTTGGGAGCTCCCCGTCCAGCTGATGGCCGACCATGCGGACCGGTGGCTGGCCGAGCACCTGCCCCCGGCGGGCAAGGACTCGGGGGCGCTGCCGCCGGTGAGCGAGGTCCGGGGCGTGTGTGTGGGCTTCGTGCACGCCCGACTGCCGGAACTACGCAGCCTGATCGAGCGCTGGGTCACCCGGCAGGGGGCCGGCATGGAGTTCACCTGCCCTGGGGCGGCGCGAGTCGCCCAGGAGATGGAGGCGGAGGGGCTCCTCGACTTCGCTCCGCTCACCCGCAAGGCACTGATTGCCTGGCTGCGCTCGCGTGGTTACTGGCCGGACGGGATGCCAGCCACGACGAACCTCGCCGATCTCGGGCTGGAGGGCGACATGGCGGGCCGTCGGCCGTCGTCGCCGCGCGACCGCCGGGCAGCGGCACCGTCGGGGCGGTCCCAGACACCGACGCTGGAGTTCAACGGCGAGCTCCTGCCCATAGGGAGCGACGACCTGCGCGAACTCGCGCGCACAGTGGTAGGCGACCTTACCGAGGCGCAGCTGGCGACGCCGGTCAACGTGGTGCCCCCCGAGGCTCCCGGCCCCGCTGTCGCCATCCCGCGCCAGCGCGGATCCGGCGGCTCAGGGAACGGCACGGGCGGCATGCGGGAGTCCGGCAATGGCGAGAAGCCCGTCGCGGTCGGCCTCGCTGGCGAGGTGGTGGTCGGCGCCTGGCTGGAACGGCACTTCGGGGTGCCGCCCGAGGAGTCGTGGAAGTCGGAGATGCGCCGCCATGTACTCGCCGACGGGCTGGGCAACGACAGCCTCGGCTACGACTTCCTGATCCGGGACGGCGAGCGCACGCTGCTCTTCGAGGTCAAGTCGTCCACCGGCGCGGACGGCGACATCCACCTCGGGGACACCGAGACGCGGGCCGCGCGGGCGAGCCAGCTGGAGCCCGACGTTGAGTACCGGATTGTCTACGTCTCCCACGTCAACGACCACGAGCGCCGGAGGATCACGCCGCTGCCCAACCCCTTCAGCGAGTCCGGCCTGACCGTCTATCAGATCGTCAGCACCGCGATGCGGCTGCGCTTCGTCCTGCCACAAGAGGAGTGACGGCTTTGCGCCGGTACCCAGTCCCGGCCGCCACCAGGTGAGTGGATGTAACGTCTCGGCCGATTCACGGCCGGGGCGGAGAATTCGTGAAGGGGGATCTCCCCGGCGTCCCGTCGCACCGACCGGACGCCGGCTACTGGTGGAGGACGACCCCGACCCGTTTTCGGTGTTCGGGCATAGTGTGCAGGCCGGTCCGGCCGAGTGCGGTTCCGGCCCTGGGGCGTTCCTAGGTTACTCGTCGGTGTCGAAGGCGAAGAACAGCTGTTCCGTGGGCACAGCCGCTTCGGGGAGCAGGTCTGCGGCATCAGTCGGGTCTACCACGTCGTCTTCGTCTTCGTGGGGGAGCGCGTACTGGTCGGCCAGCCTCGCCAGGTGCAGGACCAGCGGCAGCCCGAGTGCGTCGCGGTACTCCTCGCTGAACCGCTGCTGGTGGACGAAGGCCGCCCATGCCTCGGCGTCGTCTCCCGGCTGAAGGCAGGCGACGGTGACCTCCAGCAGGCTCGGGTTCCAGGCGTTCGCGGTGGGGCGGTATGCATCCCGCCCACTCGGGTTGACGTGCGGGGTCAGCTTGGCGTCGTCGTTGGTCAGACCGGTCTGCGTACTCGACTTGTCGGCCGTGCTGTAGAAGACGCGGCCCGATGCGTCGGGCTCCGTCGGCACCCAGAGCCCCTTGGCGATGCCGCCGCGCTGCTGGCCGGCGAGGTCCGCGGTGAGCTCCTCCCGTTCTGCCCACCACTGCGCCGTTTCGTCCCGGGTGGCGTCAGCGATCCGGACGATCCGCAGCCCCTTGCCGTACAGGCCGAGTCGCTGGGTCGGACCGCCGTCGAGCCCGAGCCTGTCTCGCTCCAGCCCGTCGTTCCGCAGCCACGGCCAGCGCTTGCGGATGTCCTGGGCGTGGGCCAGGACCAGGGTGGGGGTGCTGCGCAGCCGCGACAGCGTGTTCTTGATGAACGCTGCCGTGAGGGCTGACTGAGCCAGCTCGCTCCGCAGCTCCTCGTCCCGCACCCGCCCGGTGAGCGACTTCAGCAGCACCGGGTAGGGCACCCACTCCTGCATGTCGGCGCTTCGGCCGAGGACGCAGGTGGCGCCGGGACGGAGTAGCACCGCGATCGGGGTGAACTGCGGCTTGCCGGTCGGCCCGTCGCTCCGGCGTTCGACCAGATGGAAGGCGACCTGGTTCAGCCCCTCCGGGATCAGCTCGCCCAAGGTGTGCTGGGGAACGAGCCGCAGACCGAGCTGACGGAGCGCGTCCGCCCACGCGGCCTCGGCCCGAAGAGCGGCTTCCTCAGCCGCCTTTTCCGGATCGCCCTCCGTGTCCAGCGGCCGGATGAACTGGGTGACCAACCCGCCGTCCGCGCAGCCCAGCCGGATCGCGTGCTTCGGGTCGGCACGCCGCCGGGGGCCGCGGTACACATCGAGGCCCTCCAGCTCGACGAGAGCGAGCTGGGCGCCGGGTACCCGCTCGCGCAGCGCTGCCACCTCGGCGGAGACCAGCCGCCGCCGGTCCGCGATCGCCTCGTCGTGCTCGATGCCGATCCGCGGGACGCGGTCACGGCCGAGCGGTTCGCCGAGCGCGCCCAGCGGGTGTGCGTGGAGCCGCACCGTGAGCTCAGGCGTCTTCCACGTCCAGCTGCTCGGGCCGTGTTCGGCCCGCCCGTCGACCAGGCCGAGTCCCTTCTCAGCAGCGGCGACCAGCCGGTCGCGTTGACCGTCCGACTGGTACAGCAGTACGCCGATGAGTTCGGTGTCGGGCAGTGCCTCGGCCATCGCCCGGCGGCGGGTCGCGGCGTTGGCTGCCGAGATCTGGCCATGGGTGTCCAGGATGGCGGCGAGCTTCTCCGGCAAGGTCTCCTTCTTCGGGATGGCCGGCAGTTTGCGGAGTTGCTTCTTCGGTGGCCGGGCGAGCCGGCTGCGCTCGAGGTACGGGGCAGGCATGAGGTCGGGCAGGAGCGCCTGTTCGGCCCACTCGACGACTCGGCGGCGCTCGCTCGGCATGAGGCCGGAGTGCACCGAGTGGGATCCCATGGCCGTTTGATGACCGACTGCGAGCTGGATTCCGTCACGGCCGCCGATCCAGTGCTCGGCCTCCTTCACCAGTCGCTCCGGGGAGGGAATGTGGTCGAGTGCCGTGACGGCAGCCAGCATTCCGCCGGCGCCGCCTTGGCGCCATTCCGTGGTGCCATTGCGCCACTGGAGCGTGGCGACGGAGAAGCGGGTGGATGAGGGCCCGTTCGGCACCAAGGAGGAGTCCGGCAGCAGGTACACCGAGGCTCCCTTGCGGTAGGGAAGCCATACTTGGCCGCTGACGAAGCGGCGGACCCCTGCACTGAGGTGGACACGTGGGACGGGGGAGAACGGGACGGTGCGGACGGTGACTCGGAGGGTGGCCGAGTAGTACGCGGGGGTACCGGTGCCGCGTTTGGTCCGGTATTTGATCGGCGGCCACGACATCAGCTCCGCGCCACCGCTGCCGGCGCCCCGGGCTCCGCCGAGACCGGCGACCTGGTGGAACGCCAGCTGTTTTCCGCCGTGCTCGTACGGGGGCTGGGCTGCGATGCGGGCGGCGAGATGGTCCGCCAGCAGTCGGTAGACGTGCGGTGCGGGATTGGCGGTGCCGTTCATGGACGGTTGCTGCTCGAGCAGGTCGACGGTCCGTGCCTGCCAGTGAAGGGAATCGGTGTCGAGGTCGCGGAAGCAGGCCAGCAGTCGCGAGGCGCTCTCGGGGTCCTCCGGGTTGCGCTGGAGGTTCCGCAGCCAAGCGGCGACGAACATGTTGGTGACGGGCTGGGGATAGGCCTGCGTGCAGTAGAGCCATGGGCGTTCGGCACCGAACGTGGCAGTAGCGTCGACCGTCACGATGTCGGGCGCGGTTGCTCGCAGGAGTTGGTTGATCTCCTTGGTCGGTACCCGGCGGGGATGCGGGCCGCGCCGCTCGGGTCGCCCGCCGGCTCGGAGTGCGAGCAGTGGTTCTTCCCACGCGGCGGGCAGGGTGAGGCAGTGCATGGGCACGGTGAAGTGGTCCCGGCCGGGAACGGGTCGATAGGCGGCGGCCCTGATGCGCTGGTACTCCATGGTGTCCTCCACGGTGACGGCGGGCGGGTTGAAGGTGTGAAGGCCTGGTCAGACCATGCCGGTGAGGGCGCGGTACAGCGGTTCGTACAACTCCTGGACGAGGGACTGGTCGAGCTCCGCGGGTTCGACGGTGTCCTCGTCCCCGGCCTCGCCGAAGTAGGGAGCGAGGACGGCGCGCATGCTGGCCAACAGGCTGGTGTCCGGGGTGTCCGCCGCCTGGAAACCTGCTTCCCGAGGGGAGAAGGCGGCATCGACGAAGACGACCCGGGCGGGCACTCCGCCGCGTACCAGTCGGCCGATGACCTGCCACATCACCACGAGTTGGTCCCAGGTGAAGGCGGTCTTCTCGTCCTCACGAAGGCTGGACCAGGCCATCCGTCGGGTCAGGTAGCGGGTCCACTGGCGGAAGGCGGTGCTGCGGAACGCGACGGCAGCCCGGTCGGGGCTGGCCGCGGCCAGCGCGGCCTGCCGGAAGGTGCCGTCACTGTCTCGGAGTTGGCGCGTGGCCCAGTCGTTGATGGATTGGACGGCGAGCGAGATGTCGTCCGGTCGCGGGTGCGGCCGAGCGAGGAAGTACACGCTGCCGATCGCGGCCTTGCCCGAGCCGAGCACGATGTTGTGGCCGCGCTCCACCGCGAGCAGTGGTGCGACCAGGAGGTCTCCACCGAACCGGGGGAAGGTCCGGACGTCGCCCCGGGGGAGAGCGCGGACTGTGGTGTCCTGCGGAAGCCTGGTCCAGGCGTGGTCGACATCGGTGTCGTCGGAGACGAGCTGGGTGACGCGGCCGTTCCACTCCGGGATCTGGTTGAGGAACTCCGCGGCGCGGCGCGCCTCGTCGTAACTGCCGACCAGAAGCAGGATCCGACGTCGCTCAGGGTCCTCGATCTCGGCCAGCTCGGTGTCCAGCATGCTGAGCGAACCCGGCAGACTGCGGTCGGGGACGGCGAGCTGTCGGAGCATCTCGAGCAGAGCCTGCGGACGCTCCTCGGGGTCACATCCGGACAGGCGCAGGGGCCTGGGGCGTTCTCCGCCAGGCCAGTAGAGGAACTCCTTGCGGAACTCGGTGCCCAGCACGGCTGCGACCTCCTCGTCCCGGGGCCGAAGGACTGCGCCGACCTCGGTGTGCAGGTGGTAGCGGCTGGAGGTACCGGCCCAGCTGGTCGCGGACATCAGCAGGACGTTGGGGCCGGGCCGGCCGTCCACGGCGCACAAGTCACCCAGACGTACCAGCAGTTCCCGGCCAACCCCGTTGCAGTGGAAGAAGCGGAGCTCGCCGCTTCGGTCGCCGTCGCGCTCCCGGTCGTCAAGGCGGAACTGGAAGCCGAGGACGTTGCCCATCGGAGATTCGGGAATGACCGCCTCGTAGTCCTTGGGCGGCCTGCGGGAGAGCACGTTGGAGGCGTTCTCCAGGTGCAGCGCGGCCTCGACGCGCGGCCAGAGCGTGGTCATGAAGTCGAGCCGACTGTGCAGGGCCGCGAGAATCAGCGTGAACTCGAAGCGCCGGGCCTGGACATCGATGCGGTCGAGTACTCCCGATCCGCGTTCGACGAGGTTCTCCAGGGTGTCGCGCAGCCGGTCGCGGGTTCGGGCACCGTGCGGTGCGTGCAGCAGTTCCAGAGTGAGGTGCACCAGAGTGTTGACGATCGGTGTGACCTCGTCGTCGCTGTCGGCCGGGTGCTCGTGCAGTGGGTCGTCCCGGAACTCATGCAGTGCGCGGTCCAGGACCTGGGCCTCCGGAAGTGGTTGCTGTCCCTTCTCCCGCCCGGGAAGCCAGCTGTCGAGCAGCAGGTTGTGCAGGGTGAAGGCACTGAAGTAGTCGACGCTGATCCAGTTCCGCAGGCGCTCGTCCTTGACGAGGAGCGCGTAGAGCCGGTCAGTGGCGGCACTGACCGTGTTGACCGCGTTGCTCCAGTCGTCGACATCGCGTGCCGAGAGCTGCAGTCGCCCGTCCCGGGCCATCTGCTGGAACTTGTGGACGGCGACCTCGTCGAACCACGAGTTGGGGGAGCGACCGACCAGGGTGCTGGCCGGCGCGAACGCAGTGTCGAGCTGCATCTGGACCCGGTCGGCCTCGTCCACAATGACGAGGTCGCTCAACCTGCAGGCGAGTTCGAGGTAACGCAGCTGCTCGTCGTGCTGATGCTGCGGAACCGAACTGTGTACCAGGCCCGCCGGGGTGGAGACCCAGACCTGGGCCTCGACCAATTCGCGGGCGCCGCGGTGACGAGGGCAGCGGTCCCAGAGGGGGCAGAGTCGCCGCTGTGGCTTCGGCCGCTTGGCAGGGCGCGCGGCCGGGTCCTCCGCGTCGAGCCACGGGTCGCCCACCGGTGTGTCGACCACGGTGAACAACGCAGTGCAGGGGGCCTGGCGGATGCCGAGCGGTCGGCGTGCCTCGAGGCCTCGCAGGACATCCACCGGACAGGCACTGCTGAGGTAAGCGAAGCCCGGATGGTCATGCCCGAGCATGGTCTCGGCGCCCGCGGTCGCGGTACGGCGGTGCAGCCGGCTGATGTTGCGCTCACGGGTCGACTGGCCGAGGACCGGTGCGGCCCGCACGCCGAGCCGCTCGAACTGTGCAACCACCGCAAGGGTTTCGGCGACGTCGCTGACCACGATGGTGACCCGGCGGGCCGGTTCTCTAGTGACCACGTGGTAGGTCAGGATGTCGCGGACAGTGGACTTGCCGGCGCCGACCATCCCCACCAGGTGGAGCAGCCGGTCGATCCGCAGCTGCCCTTGTTCGGTGAACCGCCCGAGCTCGTCGTCCCGGACGAGCAGCCGGACGCGTTCGAGTCGGTCACGCCACCTGTTCGGGGCGCCGTGGGCCGTGGTGACCTCGGCGGCGTCCATCGCGTCGGCAGCCTTGGCCAGGTCGGTCCAGCTGACTTCGATCGGCGCGCCACGCCCGCCGGGGAGCGCGTCGAGGTCATGCGCGAGCGGCCGGACGCCGGTGAGCAGATCGTCGGTGAGAACCACTGAGTGCATTCGGTCGTCCACCCGGAATGTGTACTCGCCGGGTTCGGCGATCGGGGTCGATCGGGTGGAGAAGTCGGGCGCTTGGCTGAGGACTTCCTCGAACACCTCGAACCGCTGGCTCGAGCGTGTCGGCTCCCGGCGACGCGGCACCGAGTCCGGTGCGTCCAGGTCGTAGCCGCGGAGCTGCTGGGGCACCTCCAGGTAGGACGTGAGAGCCTCCAGCCAGCTGGTCCGCCGGCGCAGGTCCCACAGCCGGTGGCGGGCACGCAGGAGGCGCAGCCGTTGGGATTCTGTGTGCACGTCGCCGAACACGTCGCTGTAGGGATAGCCCCCGAGCAGCGGCCAGACATCGAGGGCGGTACGGCTGGGGGTCGCGCTCTGCAGGAGGTAGAGGCCCAGCTCGACATCGAGGAGGTCGGCCGGCCGGAACTGGCCGAGGCTCTCCGGCCAGACCTCGCGGAGCTGCTGTGGCGAGCAGCGGTTGTGCCAGCCACGCCGGTCACGCATGGTCGTCTCCTTCGATGGGGGTGGCCGCCCGTTCGGGGCGGATGGCGATCTCGTTGCGCACCAGGCGCAGGAAGGCTCGGTCGTCCAACAGCTCGATGCGCCCGGCGAGGTCGACTGGAACGTGGCGCCGGAACTGCCGCCCGTAGGCCTCGTTTTCCCGGAAGCGGTAGTGCGGGACGACGAGGAAGGCTCGGTCGTACGGCGGGTCGCTGCGGAACGGCGTGAGGGTGCGGGCGAGTAGCGCTGGATTGACGCGGTCCTTGACGTCCACGGCCCAGTGCCGCCCGTCAGGCAACGGAACGCGCAGGTCGTAGGCGTCGAAGTTGGGCCACATCTCGGCCGTGATGCCGAAGCGGCGGCGAAGGGCGGCTTGGAGGTCGGTTTCGGCGAGGCCCGGGCTGGTTACGAACATCCGTAGCGGGCGGGAGAGTTGGAACAGGCCGCCGTTGTCGGCACGGATCGGCTTGCCGCCTGCTCCGGTGCCGTCGCGGCGGCAGCGGTCGAGCTCGCACCTGTGTCCGCTGTCGACCAGGGGGATCATGAGGCAACGGCATCGTCCGCACTGCCACCCTGCGCCGTCCATCAGGTAGGACGCGGGTACCGGCTCGTAGCAGCGCTTCAGGACGGAGTGCAGCAGCATGCCGCACTCCGGGTCGCCGCCCAGCAGCGCGAGTTCGGCCCCAGTGAGGACCGGCCTGGTGGTGAGCAGGGTCCGGAAAGCCGTGTACGCGCCGGGATTGCGTGCCGCCCGGCATGTGGCGAGGGCTTCGTGGATCACCTCGTTCTCGAACATTTCGGCGGCCGGATCCGCCGCGCTCACCTCCCACTCGAGGCAGAGCTGGCTGGGCAGTCTGGTCTCCGGATCGGAGAGGCGGTAGCTGGCGTGCCGGGCATCTGCCGGCAGTTTCAGCGGCCAGCCGGACAGCGGGCGTTCGCGTGCCCACCGGGCCAGTTCGGGGACACTGCCCGGGGGCTCGACACCGTTGCGCAAGCAGTGCAGGACCAGGCGGTTGTAGGAGTTCTGCACCCTGGCGGGATACACCGGGTTCGGTACGGCGCGCAGACGGGACAGATCGACCAGGGCCGTGGCGATCTCCCGCAGCAGCGCCTCGTCGGTGCCGGCGGTGGTGTTGGTGGCGTTCATGCGCCGTTCTCCTCGCTGGAGTCGCTCGTGGCGGCGCTGACGCACCATTGGGACACCGGGCACTGCCGGCAATGGCCGCCAGGCTGCGCCGGCCAGACATGGTCGTCCCGCCACGGGCCGGCGTAGCCATGCAGCACGGACCGTGCTTTGGCCAGCCGCTCGGGATCGGTGGGGTCGATCATGTGCGGGTCCGAGCCTTCCGGCCGCAGGATCTCTACCTCCACGCGTGACCCGGACGGGTCGCCGCCGAGCGCCCCCGAGGCGAGCAACGTGACCGCCAGGGCGAGCTGCGGGTAGAGGTCCAGGAGGTCCTCGCCGTGCCGCTGGCGCCGACGGGTGGTCTTGAGCTCCCGCCAGATCCAGGAGCCGTCCTCCCGGTACAACAGGTCCGGCTTGCTGATGACCAAGGCCTGGGCCGCCGTGTCGTGAACCGCTCGCAGGGCCTCGGAGTCGACCTCCTCGATCAGCCCGGAGTCGTGGAAGGGACAAGCGTCGACGTGGTGCAGAAGCATGGCGTGGCCAGCTGCGGCGTCCGCGTCGGAGACCTGCCACCGGCCGGTGGTCCAGTTGACGCCGAGCGGCGGCATGTCGGCGACCGAACAGGCCGGGTGGCCGTTGCGCCGGTGGAGTCGGTCGAGCCAGTCGTGAACAGCCTGGCCCAGCTTGGCGGAGTCGGCGTACTCGGCCTCCTTCGGCAGGTGCAGGGTCCGCAGATACGACTGCGCCGGGCAGGCGGCGTGATAACGAAGGTCACTCACCGAGACCTTGCGCAGCGGTGCCGGGCGCGCGGAGAGACCGAGCACACCAGGGACACGGGGGAGCGCGGCGCAACCGGTTAACTGCTTGCAACCCACGCATGCCGACCCGGGCCGCGCTGCCCCGCCGCGTACGACCTTCTGGACCTGCTGGGCGCCGTAGGTGTCGTAATACGCCTTGGCATCCTCCGGACTGCCGTTGAACTGGACTGTTGACGAGCCGTCGTCCAGGCCGACCTCGACGATCCGGATCTGACGGGGCGGGGAGGGCACCCCGGTCAGGGCGAAGGGCTGCTTCCACCGACGCGGCCAGGACGCCTCCGCCCCGAACGCCGCGGCATAGGCGGCGATCGCGACCTCCCCAGGCGTCGACGATCGGGCGCCAGCATGCCGAAGCCGCCGCAGCTCCCGGAGAGTGCCGTCTGCAGACCGGTACCGGCGCCACCAGGTGTATAACTCCCATCGGAGTCCGTTGTCGCGGCGGACCACCCAGTAGTCCCGCACCGGAACGAGCTCATGCCCGGCCTCACGGGCCAGATACTGGACTACCGCGTGCTCGGTGTAAGAGCGGTGCCCGGCGTGCAGCGGCCGCTTGCGGCCGGCCAGCGCGGCGAGCGCTCGGTCGGGTGACACTCCGTCGAACTCGACCAGGTCGAGCACCTCGGTCACCGGCCCGAGGGTGAAGTCCTCCAGGACCTCCTTGGGCAGCTGAGACGGCACCCGCGTCGTGACCGCCGGTCGGGCTTTGGCTGAGTCCCGGGCAGGACACGTGTGGTCCTCATCGCCCCCGGTTCCCGGACTGATTCGCACATGGCGGTCATCGCCAGTCATCCACTGCGGCCTGTGCCAGCGCGCACTGTCGCCCATGCCCTCCCCTTCCAAGACGACGGCACCGCACCTCGCCGTCCTGAGACGTTGGGGTGCGCCGGGCTACGACCATAGCGCACATCCTTGGAAGTCTTTGGAGAGTATTCTTGGAATCGCTTGGTTGATCTTGGAAATCGATGGACGGTGCACTACGCTGCCGTCATGGCCGCATCAGTCGAGGAACTCGAGAAGCGCCTCACCGCCTTGCGCGCCCAATGGCGGGAATCGCGGCGCGCCGGCGACAAGACGGCGAGCGCGCGCATCCGCAAAGAACTGCGCGAGGTCGAGGAGGCCTGGGAGACCGCGCTGGACGAAGAGGAGGCGAAGGAGGGCGCGCCCGCCGCCCCGCCCCACCCGCACGCGGAACAGCAGCAACCGATCGGACAGCCGAGCCACGGCGCGATCCCAGTGCGCGAGCAGGTCTACCAGTCGCTGACCGTCCTCGGCGCCCCCGCCTCGCCCAAGCTCATCTCATCGGTGTACGAGGCGTTCTTCTCCGAGCCGCTGGTCGCCACCAAACTCGCCTCGCTCCGCCGAGACGAAGAGCGCTCCTTCACGGCGCAGGGCTACTCCCGCCCCTACTACATTTGCGCCGCGCTCAACCACGACCGCCTCACCGCCGCGCGCGGCCTACTCGCGGTGTCGGTCTGGCCGCTGGAGCGACGCCTCATCACCCCGCTCAGCCCCCGCGCGGACTTCCTCCGACACGCGATCGGCACCGCCGAACAAATCCAACGACTCAGCGACGCCGGACACCCGCCCACCGACGCAGCCTGGCGACTGCTGCGCCGATTCGCCCTCACCATCCCCGGCGCCTACAGCGAGGACACCCGGCCGGATCCGGCCCGTGTCCTCTCAGCCGCGCACACCGAAGCCGCAGTTCACCAAGCCGAGGGTGACAGGGAGCGGACCGCGGCGGCCGGCCGCGCACGCGAACAACTCAGCGACGTCCAACAGCTTTTCGGCGCCCGGGAACTGCACAATGCCCTTCGCAGTGCTGGGGGCTTCTTGTAGCTGATCTCTGATGGTGGAGATTAGCAACGCCCCGAATCCTCCCAAAGACGAGACGATGCCCCCTCAGCAACTCGAACCTCCCGACCGGCTCTCCCGGCTGCGCGGCGACCGGCCGCCTCAGCCGTACAGCGCCCGGAAGATCACCGCACTCACCGCGAATCCGGCCTGCTCGAGGCGGGCCGTCCTGGACGCGTCCGGGGTCGACAAGACCGCCCTGGCTCAGCGAATGGGCTACGAGCCACGCTTCGGCCAGTCGCCGTTCGCCATCGCCCGCGAGGAGGCGTTCAAGGCCTTCGTGAAGTGGGGAGCGTACGCGGAACTGATCAGGCTGCTCCGTGAGGAGCTCGGCGTCCCCGTCGAGGAAGCCAAACTACAGGACCTCACTGACGTCGGCGGCATCACCACGATCGCTGTGCGCGAGCGGGAGACCCGCAGCCTCATCGAGGCGATCGCCGCCGGTGACCAAGACCGGCTGATCCTCCAGAATCCCGTGCTGACCTTGGAGGTGGCTGGCCAGCTGGCCTACCTAGAACCCGATGCCCTGACGCACCGGATCGACGGGAAGTTCCACGTCGTCGCGATCAGGTCCTTTCCAGCGATCGACGGCCAGGCCAACCCGACAGCGGTCGCCCAGACCGCGAAGCAGGCCGCCGTGCACGTCCTCGCACTGCGCCGCGCATTCGCCGCCGCTGGCCTCAACGCGGAGCAGATCGCCAACACCTTCCTGCTGATCTGCCCCAAGGACTTCTCCAGCCGGCCGTATCTCCGCCAGATCGACCTCCGCCAGGAGCTCGACGCGCTCGCCTTCCAGCTGACCAGGCTCCGCCGCGCCGAGAACCTGGTCCGAGACCTGCCGCAGACGGCCACCCTGGACACTGACCGGGACCCAGGTGAACTCATGGAATCGGTCGGTCGGTTACCTGCCTCCTACGTCCCCGACTGCCTCTCCTTCTGCGAGATGGCACGCTACTGCCGTGACGAGGCGGCCGCCCAAGCGTCCCCAGCCCGGCTGGGCAGCGCCGTGCGGAACGACCTGCCAGGCATTGACTCCACCAGCACCGCCCTCGCCTACCTCGACAGGATCCTGCCGCAAGGGGAAGAGGCAACCGAGACCATCGAACTGCTCCTTGCCGCCGAACGCCTACACCGCCTGCGCCGAGGGGATGTCGCATGAGCATGCTCACCACAGTCGCCACCCTACGGGCGACCCAGACCGGCCGAGCCCATCCGTTGACCACCGTCCGGCACCAGCACCTTGACGCGAAGCCGTTCGTCCTGGTGCCGCTCACCCTCGCCGGAGAGGCCTGCGCACCACTCGCCGCCCTGGCCGGCACCGACCCGCAACGCCCGACACTGCTGACTGTCCGTCAGCCGCGCGACAGAACCATGAGGTTCCGCTTCGTCGAAGAGCTCGGCGCCCTACTTCTGCCGTACATTGAGGACTGCCGTGCCGAGGCCGAAACCTACACAGCCGGCCGGGGCAAGGAAGCGGAGGAACGGGAACGCGCTCTGCACGCACCCCAGCTCCTCGTCCCAAACGGCGAGGGCATCGCATACCTCCGCCTGCTCGGCCGCCTCACGCGGCTACGCGCAACCGAAGGCCCGCACGCCGTCCACCCCGACGTGCCAACGCTCGGCAAATGGCTGACCTGGTTCGCCGACCAGGCGGAATTCCCCGGATCCAGCACCACGCTTGCGGTGAGCCGCGTTCTCACCGCCCATTGGGCGACCGGCCAGAGCTCCGCCGAGGACTCTCACTTGGCAGCAGTGGTGGCCTGGATCGACCCGCCCGAGGGCCGCAGCGGTGCGGACGCCGCCCGGGAGACCGAGGACCCGCTGGTGTGGCCGCCCGCCGGCCCCGCCACAGACCCGGGCTTCGACGGTATCCTCCACGACCTGTTCGCCCGCTACACGGAGACCGAAGGGAGAGTGAGAGAGCGAGTCGGCGAGCGGATTGACCAGGCGCTGCTGGGGCAGCTGCGGCCAACCTGGGACCTAATCTGGCACGGTGTCGGCCTGGCACGAAACCTGCCCGAGGGTGAGCGCGTCGCCGCGCGATGGACCTTGGACCGCCAACTGTTTACCGACTACGCGGCCTACCTTGACGAACACGGCCACCCGCAGGGCAGACGCGACCGTGCCGTGGGAGCGGCGCGGCGTCTGGCACGGCTGGAGAACGCGGTCGCCCGGTACGAAGCCGAACGAGCCTATGACGACCCCCTGGTGATGGCACAGTACGAGCTGACAGGTGAGGCCTTCAGTGGGACGGTCGTCGCCCGCGAGGAAGACCGTTTCGTCCCCGGCGCCAGGTCCCCCCTCTGGCGACCGACCATCACCGTCCACACCGACCGCCCGGCGCGTCTGAGCACAGGAACCAAGGTGACCTCCCCGGCACGGTCCGGCCAATCCGCCGAGATCATCGAGGTGACCCCACACGACGGAACCGACCTGGTGGTGCTCCAGCTCAAGGGCGGCTTCGCGAGGAAACAGAAGCCGCCCGCGCCACCCGGCACAATCGCCACGGTAGGCGAGACGGTGACCTACACGGTGCTCGACCTCGGCACGATCATGGCGAAGCTGCCCGCTGAGGAAGACACCCCGTGGACCCACGGGGGCCCGCGCAAGCCCTACGAACCGACCGATGAGGACGCCGAGGAGGAATGGGAGTGAACAGCACCACGTCCACGACGCCTGTCCCGGCCCAGCGCACCCCTGCCGACAACGCCGTGAACCCGGCCGACCGCGCTGACCGCGCGGTCGCCGCGATCCTGTCGGACCTCGACACCGCCACCGGTCGCGGGGTCGTCGTCGACTCTCCGCCCGGCGCCGGCAAGTCCACTCTTGTAAAGCGCGCCACCGGCCACCTCACCGAGGCCGGCCACCAAGTAATGATCGTGGCGCAGACCAACGAGCAGGTCGACGACCTGGTCGACAACATCGCCCGGGAATACCCGGATCTGGCGATCGGCCGCCTCCACAAGTCCGACTTCACCCTGCCACCGCGCGTCGCCCGCCATCTGAACGTCAGCGCGGGCGACAAGATCGAAACCTTGCGGGACCTGCCCGTCGTGGTCTCCACAGCCGCCAAGTGGGCATACGTCGACGTGGAAAAGTCCGGAACCTGGCGATGGGCCATCGTCGACGAGGCATACCAGATGCGCTCCGACGCCCTGCTCGCGACCGGCCCCCTCTTCGACGCGCCCGAATCCCAGGTGCTCTTCGTCGGCGACCCGGGCCAGCTCGACCCCTTCGCCACCGTTGACACCGACCGCTGGCACGGGCTCAGCTGGGATCCACTGCGGAACGCGGTGGACGTCACCCTCGCCCACGAGAAGAGCCTGCTCCGGCATCAGCTACCCATCTCATGGCGGCTCCCAGAGATGGCCGCGCCCTTGGTGTCGCAGGCGTTCTATCCGTACTACCCATTCGAGTCGGGCACCACAGCGGCCGAACGCGTGATGACCTACGGAAGCGTGCCCCATCGGCCGACGTTGGAAGACCCGGTGCTGGCCCAAGCTGCCGCCACTGGCTGGGGCTACCTAGAACTTCCCGGCCGACACACCCTCGACCACGACCCTCAGACCGCCGAGGCACTCGCCGCGACGGCGTCCCGCCTGCTCGAGCGCGGCGCGCTGGTCAACGGCGAGCCACTGACCGAGTCCCGAATCGCGATCGGCGCAGCCCGGACGACCCAAGTGAACGCGGTACGCGCCCGGCTGGCCGATCGCGGCCTCACCCAGATCACCGTGGACACCGCCAACCGACTCCAGGGACGGGAGTTCGACGTCACCCTTGTCTGGCATCCGCTCTCCGGCCGGGCGGACGCCTCCGCGTTCCACATGGAGACCGGACGCCTGTGTGTCCTGCTCTCCCGGCATCGGTTCGCCTGCATCGTGGTGGCCCGGGCCGGAATCACCGACCTGCTCGACCGGCATCCTCGAAGCAGCCCCGTCCACCTTGACGTCCAGCCGAAGTTCCCGGACGGCTGGCGAGCTCACCAAGTAGTAATGGGGCAGCTGGAGCACAACGAACATCGAACCACGGTGCATTACTGAGGTTTTCTTTCTGTTATCGGTGGTGACAGGTGGTGATCTCTGCGGTATGCCACTGATGTGCGGTACGTGCAGGGGTGGGGGCCTGACCGCTGAGCGGCGGGCGTTTCGTGAACAGGTGCAGCTGGAGGCCGGTGCCCGGTTCAAGGCGGGCGAGAAGACTGCGGGGATCGCCCGGGATCTGCGGGTCAGCGAGCGGTCGGTGGAGCGCTGGCGGCGGTCCTGGCGTGAGGGTGGTGCGGATGCCCTGCGCTGGGCGGGTCCGGCAAGCATGCCAAAGCTGTCCGCGGCCCAGTTCGTCGAGCTGGAGGCGGCGTTGGGCAAGGGGCCGACCGCCCATGGCTTCGAGGACCAGCCCTGGACGCTGGTTCGGGTCCAGGCGGTGATCGGCCGCTGGTTGTGATTGTCGATCGCGATGGTATGGCGGTTGCAGAGCAGGGCGACTTACCGGCCCCGCTTTCACATGCCGCTCAAGGGAGCCCGCGAGAGCTTCGCCTGGACTGAGTACCGCGATCTCGCCGTCCGTGCCGTGCCACATTCAGCTCAGTGGCCCGATCGTCCTGGTCTGGGACAACCTCAACACTCACCTGGCCGTCGGTATGAAGCAGTACGAGGCGGAGCACGACTGGCTTACCGTCTTCCAACTGCCCTCATATGCACCAAACCGCAATCCGGTCGAAGGCCTTTGGCCGCTCCTGCGTCGCGGCCTGACGGCTAACACCGCTTTCACCGATCCGGGTCATCTCACCCGCACTCTCCGACGCAGACTGCGGCACATCCAACTGCGACCCGCCCTTATCGATGGATGCCCGGCCGGCACCGGCCTTGCACTCACCCCACCGACCCCACCCTGAAAATCTCAGTAGTGGGCGGGGTAGCTGCCGGGGCTGTGAGGGGCTTCGATCGTGATGGTCACCGGGCCGGGGGTGGGGCCGGCGGTGAGTGCGGGGGGCTGCCGCCGCTTCCACCTCAACCCGAACGACAACGTGGGCGCCCGATTCATCGCTCCGGACGGCCCCGGGGCCGTGCCCTGGGCGTCAGCGACCGCCTCGGCGCTGGTGTTGATGTCGGGGAAGTGGGATCCCGGGGGCCGGAGACAGGGCAGGTACCACGCAACCCCTGCGTTCCGGGGCCTGTCACGGGCCCGGCACGCGGCGTGGCGCTCCCCGTCGTGTACGGGAGCCGATGTCGTTCGGCGCAGAGCTGCCCACCGGTCAGGTGTAGCTGCCGCGCTCGGTTCTGCGCATCCGTGCAGTAGCTCCTTCGTCCTCCCGACCTGTCCCCCCGTGATCGCCCCGGCGGCGGCATGATGCTCAGGCGGCGGTGCGGTGCTCGTCCTCGTCGATGGCGTCGTAGTGGCGGGTGCCGAGGGCCCAGCTGGTGAGGATGCGCCGGTCGACCAGGATGAGGTCGTGGCGGGCGGCGAAGGCGGCGGCGTCGCGGGTGAAGCCGTTGAGTCCGATCATGACGGGTACGTCGGCGCCGTGTTCGGGCCGGGCTGTGCCGTTGAACGTCTGGACGTCCCGGGATCCGACGGGTTTGTTGTAGTGCTTGCACTGGAGGACGACCTTGCGGCCGTGGTGGTCCCAGGCTGTGACGTCCGCGCCGAGGTCGCCGGAGCGGCCGGAGTGCTGTACCCGGGCGAACCCGTCCCGGACGAGCAGCGCCGCGCAGGCCTTCTCGAAGTCGGTCGGGTGCATCACGTCGAGGTGATGGATCGGGTAGGTCAGGAAGGCCGGTTCCTCGTCCTCGTACGCCTCGTCCGCGTAGTGCACGTACCCGCGCGGAGCGAGGAAGTGCCAGGCCACCGCAAGGACGGGAACCAGGACGATCGGACTGGCGATGAGGGCCGACCACCAGGGATGGTCGATGATCCAACCCCACACGTCTGTGCTCAGCCAGTTCCAGAACGAAGTGGTCAGCCACTGCCAGAAGACCTTGGCGGCGGCCACGGTCAGAACCGCTCCGGCGATGAACTTCAGCAGCGGGTCGAAGGTGCCGTCATCGCGCACTACCGTGCCCTCCCTGTCGGATTCGGTGTGCCGGAGCTGGGCCACCGAGTGGCCTGCGTCCCGGTGTTCGGGCGGGCAGGCGCAGCAGGTCGTGCAGGGCGACGCCGTGCTCGGCCCACTGCCGGAGGCGATCGCGGTCGACCCAGTGCACGCCGTGCCTGTCGCCCCAGGCCTTGGCGTCGCGGGTGAAGGACCCGTTGGTGACGACGACCGCGGTGTCGGCCCCGTGCACCGGGCCGGCGGTGCCGTTCACCTGGTACATCACCTGGGAGGCGACTTTGGCGCCGACCTTGGTGTGCTTGGCCTGGAGCACGATGCGGCCCAGGGCCGGATGACGGCCAATCACGTCGGCGGCTTGGTCGCCCTGCTGCCCGACCTTGCGGGCACTCCAGCCGTCGCGCACCAGCAGATCCCGCAACGCGTACTCGAACTCCTGGTCGTCCAGGGCGTCGATGCCTGACAGACCGAGCCGCAGCCTCGCTAGGCGCTCGGTGCGGCGCCGGTCCGCGGCCCGGCGGCGCACCCACCGCGCTGCCGCGCCGACGACGGCCGCGACCGCCACGCTGGCGAGAACGGGCCAAAGCCGTGCGGCCGCCCGGGCACCGGCCCCGGCCGCGGGGACAAGAAGGACGAGCACCGCGAGGGCGACAGCGCAGGCCGCGACAAGCTCGATGATGCCGCGCGGCCGGCGCAGTCTGCGCCGCCTGCGGGCCATCAACGCCCCGCCGGGACCGAGGCCGCCGGCGCGGGAGCCGGCGGCGGGGCCGCGTCGGCGTCGCCGAAACCGATGAAGTGCCCCCACAGCCACACCGCGGCGCAGATCCCGGCGATCGTCCAACCGCTCATCCTCTTCGCGCTCGCGCCCGGGCGCGGATTGCGGCGGATGTGGCTGCGCACGACGTGGAAACCCTCGGGTACCGGCATCGGCCTCTTCTCCTCTCCGTCGGCGAGCCGCGCAGCGCGGCCCGTCCCGCTCCCTGATGTAGCAGCGAGCCACGACAGGAACCGGCGGAACACCAGCAGATGATCAGCGGCCAGGTCGCGAACCGGACAATGCCGTCGCGTGCGTCGCCTCCCGCAGCCGGACGCGCGACGTGGCTGCTGGCTTTGCAGGATGAGGTAGGCCGGAAGAGCGCATGTGGGGAGGTGGGTGGTGTCCGGGCCGGCCGTTGTCGAAGGGAAGACGCATCCCAGCTGGGCGGACGCACTTCCGCGGTAGGGCGGGCAACCTGGTCATAGATATGGCGAAAAGTGGCGGCGCACACCGCTGGTACACGAGCGGGGGCGCCAGCGCCGGCGCAGTTGGTGCCCGATGCTCCTCCAACGGCAGCCTGGCGGCTTGCGGAGACCGACCGCCGACGGATTCCTTCAAACCGCAGCCCCGTGCGAGCCGTGAAACTAACCTCACGTCAGTTGGGAAGAGGAAAGACGAGAGGGTGGAAATGGCGCCCGGCAAGAGGAGTCCGCAGCGTGGCGATCCGATCGCGCATACCCCGCACGACGAAGGCGGTGGCCTCGCACTGCTCGGCGGGCTGGTCGCTCTCGGCACCGTCATCCAGACCGCGGCCTGGATGTGGGGACACCCACTGGTTGCGGCAACGGCCCTGACAGGCGCCGTCGTCGTCCTATTCGGCCTGCGTCAGGCACTTCGATGCACCAGCCTCGGCCTGCTACTGCGCCGGTACCTCCAGCCGCTGTGGGCGCTCGTCCGCGAGGGTATCTCCGCACGCCTCGCCCGCGCTCGCACTACACTCACCGCAGCTGTCACCGATCGCATCGAACGGTGGGCTCACGAGCCGCTGCGCCGAGACGCACCGGCCGAGCCCGCCGCGTCGTATGTGCGGCGCCCTCATGCCCACACGCTGGAGGCGTTCGAGGCTGCTACGCCGGTGCGGTTCGAGGAGATGTGCCGCGAACTGCTGGAACGCGACGGTTTCGCCAACGCGAAGCGGGTGGGCGGCGCCGGCGACCTCGGCGCCGATGTCGTCGCTGACGACCACCTGGGACGGTGCGTGGTCCTGCAGTGCAAGCGATACGCGAATGCCGTGGGGTCCGAAGCCGTGCAGAAGTTCAACGGCACCGCGCGGCCGGTCCACGCCGCCGCCGTCCCCGTCGTCGTCGCGCTCAACGGCTTCACCGACCCCGCGGCCGACTTCGCCACCCGACAGCGGATCCACCTCGTCGACCGCGAGCGCCTCGCGCGCTGGGGCGCAGGCCGGCACCTCTACGACGTCCTGGAGATCGAGCGCGGCCCGGGGGCGGCGGACCTGATCGCCGGCTGCTACTCACCGGGTGGCCTTTACCAGTAGCGGTGTCGTCGCGTCCCTCATCCCGAGAACCGGCTGATGTTGTCGGCACCGGGAACTAGGCTTTCGAGACCGCCATCGACAGGGGGGCTTCGTGTACGACAACCCGTTGGCCGCCGACGTCCCGCTCGGCCCGTTCGAGGGGACACCGGTCACCGTTCACTCGGCCAAGGGCAGGAATGCCAAGCTGCACAGCACGACGGACTGCTCCCAGCTCCGGACGGCAGCGGTCACGGAAGCCAAGGTCCTGCTGGACGCCGCGACGGTCGGACGGCTGTGCGCCCAGTGCTGGCCCTGGGGGCCGTGGACGAGGTCGGGGAGCGGGCTAGGTGTCTTTCTGCGGGCGCTCGGCGGGAGTGGGCTGCTGTTCCAACTGCAGTGCTACGACGGGCCCGACGAGGACGTCGACTGGGACAGCGGGGAGGTCCAGGCCGCAGCTGGCTTTCTTCACTCGGTGACCTCGTACGAGAGCGAGGACTGCGACGAGGACGGCGAAGCCCGTGACGAGGACGTCCGTCACGACGCCGCGAGGCTGCGGGACCGTGTGTTCGACCGGTGGCGTGCAGCGGCCCAGAGTTTGCACCGGGCCGAGAGCATCGCGGCGGTGTTCCCCTGGCTCGAGGATTGGGCGAAGCCGAAGCTGATCGCGAAGAAGCAGCACCTGGAGGAACTGCGCACCCACGCGGCAACGTTCGTCGACCCGGCAGGACTCCTCGCCGGCGCAGCCACGGCCGGCATGAGCGAACCCGACCTCCCGGTGAGCGATCCCGCGTTCGGAGCGCTCGGCAAGAGCAGCGAGATCGCCAAGGGCCTCGCGGCGCTCTGGCGCGACTGGCAGCACGAAGCCGCGGGTAGCCGGAACGGCTCCACCCGGCCGTCCTATGTCGTGGCGAACCTCATGCACGGAATCCGGAGCAACCGCAAGGGGTACGACCAGACCCGCTCGGCCGCCGAACAGCTCGTCGCCTCCTGGGCGGAGCACGCTCGCACCGTCGTCGCCGCCGCCGATCCCGCGTCCACGCAACGGGTGAAGGTGACGCTGCGGGAGATCAAGGAGAGGACCCCGCACCAGCCCGAGCACGGCTTCCTCCACGACATCGGCTCCTGGACGCTCGGCGTCCTGGTTACCCACCTCACCGACGCCGACTGGGGCCGCCGCACCCTCACCCTCCGCGTCCCAACACTCGTCGCGAACCGACTCCTCACCAACTCCTGGCCGCTCGCCTGCGAAACCCTCGACGACGACACCGCGCCTGCGAACGGCGACGCTCACGATCCCACGAGCCACATCCAGCCCGGCGTGTTCGACGACACCCCGATCCTCGAACGGCGGCCGGTCACCGTCGAGCACCTGCGTGCCCTTCGCGTCTTCACGCCCGACGCCGATCAGCTGTTCATCGTCTTCTCGACGAGCGGCGGCGCCGAGGTCCTGCCGTTGACCGTGATCGAGAGGCGGCTGGCCGGCGGCTGGCAGGGCGTGATCGTCGCCGGCGTCTCCGACCTGCCGGCCAGCCTGATCAAGCCTTGGGCCGAACGCATCGGCGCCCGGCCCGAGTCGGGCACGTGCCGGTGGCCCCAACCCGTATTGGACGCGGACGGTCCGCGCTTCGGAGCTGAACTCGGTCTGGAGTACGGCGAGACGCGGGCCGCCTGGCTCGCCTTCGACGACCGGGACCGCGAACCCAACCTGCGGCTCCTCGCCATCCTCCGCGGCGTGCACGACCTGCGCACCCTCGATGGAGGCCACGACCGTGACGGCCACCGTCGCACTGTGCCCCAAGCGGTGTGGCACGGTCTGCTCGCCGAGGAGACCCTTGACCTCGAACCGTTCGAGCCCGCGACCGGAGACCGGCGGCGAAGGGGAAGCGGCATCCCGCTCGGTGTCCTCGCGAACGTCCAGATCTACACCACGAACGCCAACCCGCGGATCCAGGGCAAGGGCCACTCGCCCCTGTGCCGGCACTCCAACGAGCGTGGCGTCGCGGACGACGACGACCTCCTGGCTCCCGCAGACCTCCTCGGCCGCGAGGACCTCGACTACCACTGGTGCAGCAAGTGCGGCGGCTACGCCGTGCGCCGGCTTACCGATACCCAGCTGTCGTACTACCGCGCGGCGCACCGCCTCCACGAGATCGCCCGGGACCTCGACCGAGAGCGGGGCGGCGAGCGCCTCGACCTAGTGCTCTGACCGCATACGTTCGCCGGGTTGGGGGCGTGGCGGCTTGATGCAACAGGGGGAAGCCGCCTCTGTAGGATCACGGGCCCAG
>NZ_JBEOSA010000043.1:0-75528 GCF_040302625.1 Kitasatospora sp. NPDC097643
CTCCCTATCTCTTCGTCGGTGCGGCGGGGGCGGTCGCCCATTTTCCCCCCAAAAATCCCCCGACCCTGAGGCGCGGGCGGACCGCCCACGACCTCGGAGAGTCGCCGAGCGGGGTCTGCCGCGGGCTGTGCTCGCCGTCGCAGATCCAGCTCCGCTCATCCGCGTCGAACCACCACGGCTGGGCACCCCACATCGGGTGGCCGCCGAGCAGGCGCCGGGCCAGCGGCTCGCCCCCCTCGGGAGCGCCCTGGGCGATCAGCGCCTCGGCGACAGCATCGACGGCCTCGGCAGGAGCCGAGGAGTCGCCCAGCGCCGGCAGGAGTAACAGCAGCCGGGCATGCGGATCGGTCACACCCACCGCTCCGTTCGGGGCGCGGAGGATCCCGGAGAGCTCCGGCCAGCACAGGCCCGGACCGATGCGGTCCTGGTCCGTACTGGCCAGGACGACATCGGGACTGTCCGGGCGGACCAGGAAGTAGTCCGTGCTCGTGTACTCCTCCTCGCCGCTGTCGTAGTGCACGACGATCGAGGACCCGCCCTCCAACGGGACCGTGAACACCGGCCAGGCCGACTTGTCGTGCAGGCGCTCCAGCATGGCGCCGGCATCGGCGGCGTCCACGCCGAAGGCCTCCGGCGACTCGCCCTCGTACAGGTCGATCAGGTGCGCGGCCCAGAACCCGGGCTCGTCGAGCAGGGGGAGGCCGTCCACAACGGGAGCCGAGGAGTACCAACGCCGCGCCATCGCCATGCCGCGATTCTCGCGCGCGAGGGCCCGTCCAGTTCGACTGCCCTTCGAGCTGCCTGGATGCAGACGGGACGGCTGGCGCCGTGAGGCGGGTGGGCCGTCGATTTTCCGCGGAAAATTCTCGGGCTCCGGGCGACGCTTCCGACCTGGCGGCGGCCGACCGGGTGGCAGCTCCACCTCGCGCCGGGCAGGAACCTCCGGCTGCAGAAGCAGTGCCCGCCTCGCCGAAGGGCGGCCGCCTCGCGCGCGACGCACGTCGCCGAGTACCCGCACCCGAGGGCTGGCTGTCGGCGCCCTGAATTTTCCGTGGAAAATCTGAGCTACTGCCCGCCCGCAGCGACGACCTGCTCCCCTTGATCCGGCCGGCCCGACCACTGACGGGCAAGGGCCGGTGGAGCAACCTGCCAGCAGGCCGTGGCGCAGTGCGCCGGCGGGGCCGAGATCGATTGGTGCAGTCGCACCAGAACCTCTGGGAGAGCGTCAAGAAGCGTCCCGGAATGTACGTCGGCCGAGTCGGCTTCGGAGCGGTGACGGCGTGTCCTCGACGGGTACGACCTGGCCGCCGGGGGAGTGGCGCTGGACAGGTTCAGGAGTGGTTCGTGGCGAGGCTCCCGTCCGGCTCGAACCAGGTGTGGCCGGTCCTGGTCACTGAGTTCGCCTTCCCTCATGGCCGCCTTCAGGAGCCCCGGTCACTGGGGGAGAACTGGCACGCCGTCGGTGAGCCCCTCAGACTGCTGGGCGAGTTCTTTGATCACCGCGCCGCAGCCAGGAGTTTGGCGACCAGCCCAGACTGACACACCGTGGGCGGGCACGGTCAGGCCTTCGTCTACGAGTTGCGTGGCCCTCCGGTCCGGTCCCGGGTGAGCCATCGTGTTGCCACTCGAAGCTTCCCCGGACCAGCGTGGAGGCCCTCCGAGCTCATCCAGACGTCGCCGAGTAGGAGCTGGTGGTCGCTGGATTTTCCGCGGAAAATTCCGGGCCGACCGCCTCAAGAGACCGGGGGACCGACTGCCGGTGGATCCTGGATGGGTTCGAGGGCCTCATCCGGCTCAGGTTGCTGCGGGCCGTCGGCCGGTGCGGATCGCGGCTGCGGAGCAGCTGAGTGTGCGACGTCCCGGGTGCCGCGTACGGTCTCCACCCGGCCCAACCACCCGCCGCTGAATTTTCCGCGGAAAATCCAGCCGCCCTTGGGCGGGACGCCGCGGCAGCCATCCGGATCAGCTGACCGGTATGGACCCGCCCCTGAACTGATCACCTGTCGCCCACGGGTGAAGCGGGTCCGGGTACGGATTCCGAAGTCGATCAAGGGGCCGTCATGTTCTGTGCTCGATGGCCGGGACTTTCACGGATGGCTCTGCCGCGCAGACCCGCTGGGGCAGAATGCTGGACATGACGACTTGAAGAGCACCGCTCGGACGACAGCACTGGCGCAAGGTCGGGAGCGGCTGGTCCGTTCTGGACGGTGAACGCCGGATCTGCGCCGCCTGCGGGACGCCCGTCCGCTCATACCAGTACCGCTTCTATCCGCCCGAGTCCTCCATGTTCGAGCGCTGCATCGGATTCGCCTGGTGCTCACTTTGCAGGATCTACTCCGGAAACATGGTCCACATCCCGCGGAAGCGGGTTCTGGTCGATGCCCTCGTATCCCTTGCCCCTGAGCAACGCGAGCGGCTGCTCCGTTCGGAAACGAGACTGATCGAGTTCCTGGACCGCCAGCTCAGAGGCAGGGAAGGGGACGGACAGCCCACGCCGGGAAGGCACTCCTGAAGGTCGATCAAGGTCGTAACGCTGGACGACTTCTGGCGGCTGATCGGTGAGACGATCAACGGCCGCCGAAGGCTACTTTGGCAGGAACCTCGATGCCTTCGGCGACTGCCTCAGTGGCGGTTCGGGCAGCCCGACGACGATGACCACATCGTCTAATGGCGAGATCACCTGGCGTCCCGTGACCACCTGGGATATCAGGAGAAGGTTCGTCAGCTGGGGCTGCTCCTTTCGCGATGCCATCCCACGAATCGCCCCGCTCTCAGCGAGAGGTTGACCGCGGCGCGTGATCAGCGCGGACCGACTGTCTTCGACTGGCTGGTCGAGATCTTCGAGGAGCGTGCTCCTGGGGTCTTGCGGCTTCAGTAGCCAACAGATCCCATCCACGTTGCTTCGGAGATCGGCTGGCATCGACTGACAGACCGTGGGCGGGTACTGCCAGGCCCTCGCCCACGAGCTGCATGGCCCGCCCCGGCTCTGCCCGGGGCGGGCCACTGCGTTGCCACTCGAAGCCTTCCGGGACCAGCCCGATGCGCTCCTCGGAGCGTCACCCAGACGCGATGCGGTAGGAGTTGGTCGGCGCTGGATTTTCCGCGGAAAATTCCGAGTCGACCGCCTCGCGGGACCAGGGGCCCGCGGGTCCGGGGGACCGGGAGACCGACTGGCCGGCGGGCCTGGATGGGCTCGAGCTTCCATCCGGCTCAGGTCACCACCAGCCGTCGGCCAGTGCGGCTCGCGGCTGCGGAGTGCCTGGGCTCGGGATGTCCCAGGTGCCGGGTTCGGCCTCTGCCTCTGCTCGCCACCCGCGGCTGAATTTTCCGCGGAAAATCCAGCCGCCACCGGATCGGACGCCGCGGCAGCCAGCCAGCTCACCCGACTGGCAGGGCTCCGCCCCCTGAGCCGATCACCGGCCTACGAGACCCACCAACCTCGGCTGTCACTGGATAGCTGTGCTGGAGCCCGTCATCCAGTTGGCCGTTGTGAGGGGCTGAGGAGCCGATCCGCGAGCGCAGAATTTTCCGCGGAAAATCGTGCCGTCGCCAGCCGCCGGGGGAGCCTCTGTGGGGTCCGTCCAGGAAATCGGGCTGCACCTCGCCAGGTCGGCCGGGCAGGATGGCGGGATGCCGGATCTGTTGTGGGACGACGTCAGGAACTTCTTCGACCCTGGCCTGATGGGTGCTCTGCCGGACGTGTCCGTGCCGGGTACCTCGGTCGAGGACTGGCAGGCGGTGTTCGACCTCGTCCGGTCCAGCGGGTGGACATGGGAGTACTGCGAGGGTGGTGTCGTCGCACCGCTGCCGTCTGCGGCCGAGGTGCTGTCGCGTCCCGCCGGTGCGGAGAGCGTCGATCTGAGGGTCTGGCCTGTCCCGGACGTACTGGCGATCTTCCGTCCGATGTCGGCCGAGGAGATCGATTTCGACGTCGACCTGCGCGAACTGCAGGGCCAGGTGGGAGTGGACACCCTGTGCGCTCTCCTGTGCGCGATCGGCCGCCGACTGGGCAAGCCGGTGTCCATGACCGCGGAGGGCGACTACGGATATCCGGTGCTCGGGTTCGACCCCACGGCCGACCAAGCGGTGCTTCTGGCAGATCCTCTCGGTTGAACCGTCCGGCGCACCGAAGCGGGATTCGGAAGAAGGTGTGGCCGCGGAGCACGGCGAACAGGACGTCGCCCCTGCGCTGCCCTGATTGGATGGCGCCATGATCACAGGCACTCACCCGGAATCCGGCCTGACGAAGAGCACCTGGAGCGACGCGGACTTCGACGAGATGGGGTGGCACGAGGTCACCATCCACGGGCTCTGCGTTCAGCCGGGCGCCTCCGACGACTCGCTGCCGCGCCTGCTGCTGGACATCGACTACATCGTCCGTTGGGTGCATCCGGTCGCGCCGGAGACGCACTTCAGCCTCTGGATCGCGCCGTCCACGCTCGTCTTCGAGGATGTCTGGGACCTCGAGGGCGACCTCGACTTCAAGGGCATGGCGGTGAGTCTCGACATCGACCACCTTCGACGCTCGACCCCGGAGGACGCCCGCGGTGGCCCGCAGTGGCACATCGAGGGCCACTCCTTCGATCTCAGGTTCCGGGCCACAGGATTCCACCAGTACCTTCGACAGGAGCCCCAGCTCTCGCCGCGGCTTCTCCTCACCCACGGTCAGCGGGGAGGGCTCTCCTTCGCGGAGACCGCCTTCGCCTGAGGTTCGGCTCTGTGCGCCGCGTGTCAGGCCGACGAAAGGCGCGTGGCCCCCTCGCCGACCGTCGTCGCCATGGCCGTCAGGATGATCACCCAGCAGTGCCGACAGAACGGGAGCAGACCATGGCCGAGTTGGTGGAGCAGGGCGTTGCGCGGGTGGCCGAGAAACTCAGGGCGACCGCACCCGAAGGATGGACGGAGGCGGTGCAGGTCAGCGCCCAAGGCCTGTTCGGCCTGGGCATCTCCACGGAGTACGCCATCCCCGGAGTGGAGCCGCAGCCGCTCCACGCGACCCAGGTGATCGAGCTGGCCGGAACCTTCCAGGACCTGAAGGACGTGACGGCGGCGGTGGGCGCGGCCCGCGGCTGGGAGCGCACCAGGCTGGAGATACGGTGCCGGCCGTCCGGGGAGTTCGATCTGCTCGCGACCCGGGAGACCGTATTCCGGCAGTACGAACATCCGGGCTTCCTGGCCGTCCTGGATCACGACTACCGGCTGCCCGTTCCGGGTTTCGCCCAGGAGGAGGGCACCGCCGCCCCAACTGGCGATCCCGACCTGGCGGTCGCCCGGTTCCGGGCCTACCTGGAGCGGCGTGCCGACATCCTGGGACGTCCCGAGAAGCTGCCACCGCCCGTGACCACCACGGCGCTCGACGACGCCGAGCGCCGACTCGGCCGGCCGCTGCCCGCCGACCTGCGTGCGCTCTACCTGATCGCCGACGGCAGCGGGGACGAAGCGCCCGATCTCTTCGGCGACCTCCGCTGGCTGCCACTGGAGCGCCTGGCTGCCGCCAATGAGCACGACCGGGACGCGGATTGGTCCGGCTGGGAGAGTTCCTGGAACTCGGTCGTGCTCGACGCCGACCCGCTCGACACCGTCCGCCGCTGCCGGCAGCACCCGGGCTGGCTCCCGTTCGCCACCGCCGATGACGGCAACTGCCTGGCGGTCGACATGTCCCCGGCGCCGGCCGGTCGCCCCGGCCAGGTGATCCAGTACGGCGACGACTACGACGACGGGCCGCGCTACGTCTGCGACTCCGTCACCGCACTCCTCGCCCGCTACCTGGAACTGCTGGAGCAAGGTGCCTACGAGGTGGAGGAGGACGTGGTCGGACAGCTCGAATTCACGGAAGACCCTCGCGAACCCGGCTTCGACCCCGAGCTGCGAATCGACGGGGTTCCCCTCGACGTCCCACCCGGCCTCCAGGCCGTCCTGATCCATTCCGATGGCCCCGCCGGCGCTCTGGACCTCGCCCCGTTCACGGCCGCTCCCCACCTGCGGCGACTCGAACTCGGGCGCCGCCCTGTCGCTGATCTGTCCCCGCTTCGGGCTCTGCCCGTCGAGTCCCTGGGCGTCACCCTGCACGGTGGCGACCTCGCACCGCTCGAAGGCCACCGGTACCTGACCTCCCTCGGCCTCGCCACCTCCGCCCCGATCGACATCACTCCGCTGCGAACCATCCCGAACCTGCGCTGCCTGGACCTCTCCCAGGCCGAGGTCCGGGACCTGACCGCGCTCGCCGACTTCCCCGACCTGCGCTACCTGGCCCTCACCGGGAGCCAGTGGGCCGCCCTGCTGGACCAGGGCGAGCTCCCGCCCACCCTGGCGGCTGCCCGTCTGGCCGAGGCAGACGCATCCCGCTGCGAGGCACTGTCCTGGGCAGAACGACTCGGCCTGGCCGCCGGCGAGCCGTTCTCCGTCACTGGCACTCTCGGTCTTGACGGAGAGTGAGATCGGCCGCGACCGATGGCCGTCACCGTCCCCGGGGGCATCGCTACGGCGGCGGAGGGGGTTCACAGATCTGACCGACCACTGAGGGATCGCGAGTTGACCGGGTTGCCCGTGCGGCGGCGCCAAGCTGAGTATCCGTACTCAGGACCCGCTGCCGGGCTGTCGGGACACTGTTGGCAGTACCTGTGGGGGTGGGGGAGGGGGACACGTGGGAGAAACGGACGCCGGGCCGCCCTGTGGCCTCATGGCGATGCTGGGGGCCGTGCCGTTCGCACTGGTCGGCTTCCTCGTGCTGCTGTTCGTCGTGGGTTGGTCCCGCTTTCGGCGCTGGCGGTCCGGCGGCTGACCGGGGTCCCGGACATGCGCGGCGACCTACCTCTGCGGCGCGGGCCCTGACGGTGTGATCATCTACTGCCGCTCGTCGATCAGTGCCGTCTGAAAGGCCGGAAGCGGGTCGCCGTCCGTACCGCGGCCGGGCATCTCCAGCTTCACCACCGCGCCGGCGGCGATGACGCTCATGACCGGCACCGGCAAGGCGGCCGGCCAGCGACCGGCAAGGGCGCCCTCCCGCAGCCGCCGGGCGAAGGCGCCCGTGCAGCCTCGAAGGCTCTGCCCGCTGTCCCCGCGTGCCTGGTCCACCGAACACCAACCGCCTCCCGCGATCACCTCACGCATGATGTGCCGGGCCCGGGGCGGCAGGCTCTCGTAGTAGGCGCGTGCGAGCTCCGGTGTCCAGCGGTCGTCCGGCTCGGCGGACACCGACGCTCCGGGCAGGGCGGCGAGGGCGAGCAGCCTCTCCAGCGCTTCGGGAGTCGGGTCCTCAACGGTGATCGTGATCTTCATGCCGAACAACGTTTCACGCTCAAGGGCGTGAACACAAAAGACCGCGATAAACGTACGAGCGTGTCGAGGCGGACATCCGGGAGACACCGGGAGCCACCGGGATCCGGAGATCGGGCTCAGACCACCGACGCCCTGAAGGGATCGGTGGGAACGATCCCTGCCTCGTCGAAGAGCTGTTCCAGCGCCTCGTGTCCGTGCTCCCCGCGGAACTCGATCTCGGCGGTGGTCACCGGCAAGGCCCACAGGATGCGGGCGTGTCCCGCAGGCAGCGGGCAGTGCTCAAGACCGGGTCCGTGGAGAGATGAACGCGCTCACGTGCGAGGAGTCTCTCCGGCGCCACGTCCCTGGGGCGAGCGGTGATCACCCGGGGACTGCGGTGATACCGGAGCCCGCTGCGGCCTTCCACAGCCCATGGCAGGGGCGGCGGCCCGGCGACGGGACGCGCAGATGAGGACTGCGACCAGGGCTGCGAGGTCTGCGCTGCCGGCCGGGTCGTCCGCGTACCGAGTGGTCTGCAAGGGAGCCACTTGGTCAAGCCGTACTCCGTCGAGGTCCAGGACATAGGCCAGCGTCAGCAGTGCCAAGCGCGCGTTCCCGTCCGGGAAGGGATGGAAGAAGGCCACGTCGAGATACGCCCTGGCTGCGCGGGCTGCCAGGGGAAGCGTCGGGTCGGTGCTCTGCCGCAGGCAGCGGGCGAAGTCCCGCCACGTGGATGGCGTGAGCCCGTAGCGCTCGCGGCCGCCTTTCGCGAAAGCATCGCCGTCCCGGAAGGTGACCTCAGATCTGCCAAGGACGATCCGCTGCCAGTTTACGAGAAGGGCCGGAGTGAGGGCGCGTCGGTGAGCGGCGTCGGCGCGGGCCAAGGCGTTCGCGTCCAGCAACCGGTCGGCGCGTTGCGGGCACCGGTGCCGGACCTCGCCGTCGAACCAGCTTGTGAGCCCGTCGACGGCCGGTTCCAGGGGAACCTGGGTCCCGGCACCGGCCAACGCCCAGTCAATCCCTTCCCGGACCGTGCACCAGACGGCGAGGGAGTCAGTAGTCACGGTACGGCCGGTGCCCGGTCACACCGAACGCGAGATCCTCACCGACGGCGTCGACCAGGCCGGAACTCGGCACGGCCCAGCTCTCGAAGCGCCCGCCGATAGCGCCCTTCACCACCTGGCCCGCTTCCTCCCCTTCCAGGCCCGCCGAGGAGAGGTACCACGTCAGCACGCGTTCACAGAGCCCGTGCCAGCCGCTCTCGGCACACGTCCGGTCCACGGCCAGGGTCACCAGCCGGGTTGCTGCTCGCTGGACGTGCCAGCTGCGGTCCTCCGCGTCCGCACCGGCTGCCGGAGCGAGTTCGGCGAAGCGCTCGGCCAGTTCCTCCAGCCAGTCGCGCCACTCCAGGAGGGAGGCCACGACGATGGCGGTCGCGGACTCGGGGCCGTCCCGCAGCGAATGGGAGGGACAGCACCAGCTCTGGACGACGCCGCCGCCACCGCCCTCGCCGACCGCCCAGTGCCATCCGCAGGCCCACCGGCCGTAGCGGTCGACCAGGAGGTCTGTCACCTGGTTGACGAAGTCGTACCGGTTCGTCAGGTACGCGTCGCCAGCGGGAACCACGGCGCGAATCAGCGCCGTGACCTGTGCCTCCTCATCACTGCTCCAGGTGAAGGCGTGACGGTCGGGGTCAACGGCGGACCATGGCAGCAGGCGCGGGATCAGGTCCCAGTTGATGGACGTGGCGTTCCTCCGATAATCCGTCCCGTCGGTGCAACCGGCCGATGCTGGCAGGTCCACGCGCTCCTGTCATCTGAATATCCAGCGAGTCCCATCTCTGTTGATCACGGTGACGAGTCAGCCCACGCCGGCAGTTCGCCCTCGAGGTGAGTCGGCGAAGGGAACTGAGCACATTCGCTTGTCCGTAGTTGGGCACCTTTCCCTGTCCGACGACGCATCACTCACCGCGCGATCATCCCGGAGCACCACCAGCCGCACACGGCCCGGTGGCCGGGTGGCTGGGCGGCCGGTGGCCCGGTCTTCCCGGATCACGGGCGGAGACTGACCTGGACGAGTGCGTGGCGGCCGTTGGTCCGCCACGGAGTTCCGGAACCGTCGAGCCGGCCGAGCTGGCCGGCCTCGAGGCCGACGATCACATCCGACTTCAGCGTCCGCAACGCCGCGACGGCCGACGGGAAGTGGCCCGCTGCCTCGCTGAACAGGGTGGTCGGCGGCCAGAGCCGATCGCCCACCAGGCGGCGGTAGTTGAGGTCGCCCTTGAGGATCGTCATCGCCGCGCCGGTGAACTCGGCCCGGAGGTCGGCCGGTAGATCGTGGAACGGCAACGGCGCACAGAAGAACGGGTGCGTCCGGACGACGAGCACGCCGCTGTCCATCGCGCGCCACAACCGCTCGCCGCTCGCCCGGGCGGCCTTCGCGGACGCGGCCCGCAGACGTTCGACGGCCGCGAGGACATCGGCCATCGTCGCGTCCGACACGTAGTACGGCCACGGCTTCACGTACAGGACGACCTGCGCCGCCAGGCCGACGTCCAGGAGGTGGTCGATCAGCACCAGGTCCGGCAGCAGCTCCCGGCCGGCGTTGTCCGCGACGACACAGACCCGCCCGCCCCTGACCCGCTCCAACTCGGCCCACAGCAGCGCACTGTCGTCGGCGACCAGATCGGACGACGCGGTCGATCCGCCGCTCTCCGCAGTGATCTGGAAGCTCAGATCAGCGCGGTTGCCCCACAACGCGGACGACAGCAGCGCCTCCGCCCGCCGCGCCACCGGCAACTCCTCGAGCCCACCGAGCGCCGCCAACTCCTCGTCCACCGCCGCCCCGGCCAACTCGGCGTTCTTGAACGGCGCGAACGGATCGACCCCCTGCCAGGCACCGGGCCGGAAGTACCCGGTCGCGTCGAGCAGCCGGCGGTAGAAGTAGCTCTCCGCCCAGAGGAACGGCGCCTCACCCCACGGCCGTCCCCACAACCCCTCACCCCACTCCGCCCACTGGGCGGCATCCGGCAACTCCGCACCCAGCGGCTCCAGCACACCGGTGGTGCTCTCTGCCAGCAGCCGCCGGACCGCCTCCCGCTCGGCCGGGCCGTACGGCAGCGCGTCGAGGACCTGCTGGACGAGCCTGGGGTGGCGCTCGTGGAAGACGCCCCAGGCGAAGGACCTCGGGGCGTCGCTGCGGATCACGGGTGCGGTCGACATGGTGGGAGCTCGTCTCTCTCGCGTCAGCAGTGGGCGCCCGGCCCGCCACCGACCTCGCCAGGGCCACCGGCGCACGTACGGGCGATGACCGCCGAGTCGGAGGAGGGCCGGGCCAGCGCCACCACCGACACGAACACGGCCGGGGCTTGAGCGTAAGCTCTCGCAGTGGATCAAGGCAGCCAGGAGAGGAACCCATGGGCCAGAAAGTCATCCGCTTCTCGGACCTGACCGGCAAGCACGTCGAAGACGACGCCCAGCTGGTCCGCATCGTCGTCCGGGAACACCCCGGCCTCGAAGACGGCCCGGTCGAGATCGAGGCGCTCGCCGAGGAGCTGTCCGCCGTGGAGGAGCTGGCGCTCGACCTGGTGACGTTCGAGCTCCACCACCCGGACGCGGACGAGCCCCGGACCGTCGTCATGGAGACCGAGGCCTTCAACCGGCTGGCGTCCGCCGGCCCCATGGCCGACGTGCTGCGCGGCGCCAAGCGGGTGCCTCGTGCCATCCCCGGCCAGGCCCAGCCGGTCGCGGCCAAGGACCGCGTCAACTACGCCAGCCTGGAGCACGCCGGCAAGCCCCACAAGGGCCGCACCACCGACGCCGAGAAGCAGCTCGTCCAGCAGCACCTGGACCAGATCAACGAGCAGCTCGCCGCCGGCGGCATCCGCACCATCGACCTGACGAACCCGGACCACGTGGCGAAGTACGGTCTCGAGGCCCTGGCCGAGGAGCGCGGCGCCACGCTGGGATAGGCGCCTCCAAGCCGCGTAGGCAGGTCGGGCGCCGGACTGGTCAGCAGCAGGTCGGCGATGTCGTGGCCTGACTCTGCCAGTAGGGCCGAGTCATTGCCTGCACACCGCAGAGAGCCCCCTACAGACAGGTTGCGAGGGGGTCTCTGCGGGAACCATTTGCGCCGGTATCGGTTCACTTCGAGGGCTGGGCACCGTGGTCGTCTTGGAGCATATGGCGACGTTCCTGTTCGCGCTTGGAGTAGGCGGCTGCACGGATCGCCTCGTCCCCTGGCGGCGACGCTGTCCACCCCCGCCTCATGATGAAAGAAATCCCAGTTCAGATGGGCTACTCCGCCGAACTTGCTGTGTTCGGCTCCGCCTGGTCCGCGCCGCCCGAGGCGGCCGCCGGACCGAGAGTCAGTGCCAGCTCGCCGTCCTTGACATCGGCGATGACGGTGTCGCCCGGATTGACCGAGCCGCTGAGCAGCATGTTCGAAAGGCGGTTGTCGAGCTCCGTCTGGATGGTGCGGCGCAGCGGCCGGGCTCCGAACTCGGGCTGGTAGCCACGGTTGGCCAGCCACTCCTTGGCGGTCTCGGTGACCTCGAGCTTGATCTGCTGGGCGTGGAGCCTGCGCCGGCTGCGTTCCAGCAACAGGTCGACGATGCGCACCAGGTCCGCCCGGGTCAGGGCGTGGAAGACGATGATCTCGTCGATGCGGTTGAGGAACTCGGGCCGGAAGTGCGCCTGCAGTTCGGCCATCAGGTCATCCCTGATGTCCTCGACCGCCCCCTGGTGGTCCAGGATGCGCTTGGAGGCGATGTTGCTGGTCATGATGACCACGGTCTGCCGGAAGTCGATCGTCCGTCCCTGGGCGTCGGTGAGCCGTCCGTCGTCCAGCACCTGTAGCAGCAGGTTGAAGACGTCCGGGTGGGCCTTTTCGACCTCGTCGAACAGCACGACGCTGTACGGCTTGCGGCGCACCGCCTCGGTGAGTTGCCCGGCCTCCTCGTAGCCGACGTATCCGGGAGGGGAGCCGACGAGCCGGGAGACGGTGTGCTTCTCCTGGAACTCGCTCATGTCGAAGCGGACCATCCGGTCGGAGTCTCCGAAGAGCAGTTCCGCAAGTGCCTTGGCCAGTTCCGTCTTGCCGACTCCCGTGGGTCCGAGGAAGAGGAAGCTGCCGGTGGGCCGGTCGGGGTCTCCCATGCCCGCCCGGCCGCGGCGCACGGCCTGGGACACGGCGGTGACCGCCTCGTCCTGGCCGACCACCCGCTCGTGCAGGGCCTCTTCGAGCTTCGTGAGCCGCTCGCGCTCGGTCTCGGTGAGCTGGGAGACGGGAATGCCGGTGCGCGCGGAGAGCACATCGGCGATGTCCTCGGCAGTCACACTCCCGGCCTCTTCCCGCTCCCCGTCGACCCCGGCGAGCTCCTGCTCCACCTGCCGGATCTGCTCCTTGAGCTGTGCGGCGCGTTCGTAGTCCTCGGTGCTGACGGCCTCGTCCTTCTCCCTGCGCAGCTTGGTGAGGCGGTCCTCGAGGCTCGCGGTCCCGGTCGGGGCACCGAGGCCGCGCAGTCCCACGCGTGCTCCGGCCTGGTCCATGAGGTCGATCGCCTTGTCGGGCAGGAACCGGTCGGTGATGTAGCGGTCGGACAGGGCGGCCGCGGCGTCCAAGGCCTCGTCCGTGTAACGGACCTGGTGGTGGGCTTCGTAGGAGTCGCGAAGCCCGTTCAGGATCTCGACCGTCTCCTCGACGGTGGGTTCGCGCACCATGACCGGCTGGAAGCGCCGTTCGAGCGCGGCGTCCTTCTCGATGTACCGGCGGTACTCGTCGATGGTGGTGGCGCCGACCACGCTGAGGTCGCCCCGGGCGAGCGCGGGCTTGAGAATGTTGCCGGCGTCCATGGCACCCTCGCCGCCTCCGCCGGCGCCGACGACCGTGTGCAGTTCGTCGATGAACACGATGATGCCGCTCTTGGCCGCCGTGACCTCGTCGATCACCTTCTTCAGCCGCTCCTCGAACTCTCCCCGGTACTTGGATCCGGCGACCAGACCGGCCATGTCGAGGCTGACGACGCGGCGGTTGCGCAGGGCCTTCGGGACCTCTTCGGCGACGATCCGCTGCGCCAGTCCTTCGACGATGGCGGTCTTGCCGACGCCGGGATCGCCGATGAGCACGGGGTTGTTCTTGGTACGCCGGGAAAGGACCTCCACGGTCTGCTCGATCTCCTCCGCCCGGCCGATCACCGGGTCGAGATGCCCGTTGCGGGCCTCCTCGGTGAGGTCCCGGCCGTACTCGTCCAGGGTCGGGGTGTCGCTGTTCCTGCCCGACGTCCCCTCCCGGCCGGCTCCGCCGCCCCTCAGCGCACCCGGGGAAACCCCCTCGGACCCCAGCGTCTGCGCGAGACCGGAACGCGGATCCTCCAGCAGCGCGGCGAGGATGTGCTCCGGACCGATGTACGAGGAACCCGTCGTCCGGGAGCGCGCGTGGGCGGCGAGCAGGGCACGCTTCGCCGCGGGAGTGAGACCGGGCTCCCCGGTGCCGGTGCCGGTGGGAAGGTTCTCCTGTAGGTCCGCAGCCAGCTGGTCCGGATCGGCGCCCGCCTGCTCCAGCACCTGCCGGGCGGCCGGCACCTGCGTGGCGGCCCACAGCAGGTGCACGGTGTCGAGATCGGACCCGTCCTGGGCCGCCCGGCCGCTTGCCGCCGCCAGCAGCTCGTGCGAGGAATCACTGAGCAGTCGCCCGATGGGCACGCGCTGCACGGCTGGCGGCGAGGTTGCCGGACTCATGCCGAAGAAGCGGTTGAAGAGATCGGAGAACGGGTCGCCGGACCCGAAGGGCGAAGTTGTCACAAGGACCATCCCGTCCGGCGGGCGGCACAGCGGCTGTGCGCAGCCTGCCGTAGTCGAATTGCCGGTACACGGCCATTCTTCGCCGGGTCGTCCCGGCGTGCGAACGCAGTAGGTGAGTGACGGACGTCCTGGGTAGAGCCGCAGATGTCACAGGCGATCGGGCACGAGGAGGCGTGGCAGGCGCTGAGCTTGGCGTTTAACCTCGCTGGTCACTCGACTGGCTGAGATGCATGGGATCCGGGGGCACACGACGCGGCCGTTCTTCACGCTTCGAGATGTCGAGTCATGAAGCACGAGAGAACGGCCGCAGGCCCAGGTGCCGGATGAGTCCGGCCTCGCGCAGTTCGGCCAGTGCGCCGAAGCGTAGGTTCAACCTGCACGAGGGCGCCTGACGCGCGATCAGGCATGCAGAGCGCCACCGTCTGCTGCAAGGCGGGTGAGCCACTCGCGCAGCAGGTGCTGCTCGGCGTCGCTCAGAACATCGGCATCGTCGGGGAGAGCGGCGCGCAGCGCGCGCGCCGCCGCGGCGGCGGGGCCGGTCTCCGCGGCGGGGACCGTCGGTTCGGCGCGAGTGATAGCGGCAACCATGGCCTCGCGGAGGGTGGTCAGCAGCGCCGGATTGCGGCGGTCTGCCGGGGTGGAGTGCCAGGTGATGACCGCGCCCTGGCCGGTTGCCTGGATGATCTGGGCGGCCAGCTCCTCGTCGACCCGCAGCCACCCCCCGGCCGCCAGCCGACGCACCCGCCCATGGAGGATCTCCAGGCCCGCGCGGTGTGCCACGTCCGATCCCTGGCCGGTGGCCCGGTTCATCACCGCGAACAACTCCGGGCGGGAGACCCCGAACTCGACCACCATGTCCCAGCCGCGGCGCAGCTCCTCCACCGGGTCCTGCGGGGCGGGCTCGAGCTGCGCGCGCTTTCTCTCTAGGAATTGCGCGTAGCCGTGCTCGGCGACGGCCTCAAGGAGCCCGTCCTTGTCTCCGAAGAGGCGGTAGATCGCAGGCGGCTGCATGCCGGCCGCGGCGGCGACCGCGCGGGTGCTCACGGCGTCAGGGCCGCCGTTCTCCAGCAGCTCGACGGCCGCCTCGACGATGCGGCGCCGAGGGCTGTCGGTGGTGTCGCGCGTAGCCATGAACCGATGGTACCGAGGATTTGGTTCCGCCGGAATTTCCAGTGTTACCATTGAAGTGATTCCACTGGAAACCGTGTTGGGAGTACCCAATGATCATCGTGACCGGAGCTACCGGAAAGCTCGGCCGCCGCACCGTCGAGCGCCTCCTGGAGCGCGTCCCCGCCGACCGCGTCGGCGTCAGCGTCCGCGATCCCCGCAAGGCCCAGGACCTCGCCGACCGCGGCGTCCGCGTCCGACAGGGCAGCTTCGACGACCCTGCCTCGCTCGTGCACTCCTTCGAGGGCGCCGAGCAACTGCTCCTCGTCTCCCTCGACCGCACGGGCCAGGAGTGCGTGGCCGGCCACCGCGTCGCCATCGACGCCGCCGTGCAGGCCGGCGTCGGACGCATCCTCTACACCAGCCAGATGGGCGCCGCCCACGACGCCCGGTTCCAGGCATGCCGCGACCACGCCCAGACCGAGGACCTGTTGCGCGCCACCAGCCTGCCCTGGACCGCGCTGCGCAACGGCTTCTACGCCTCCAGCGCCCTGCAGTTCCTGGAGTCCGCCCGCCACGCCGGCGACATCGCCCTCCCCGCCGACGGCCCCGTCGCCTGGACCGGCCACGACGACCTCGCCGACGCCACCGCTGCAATCCTCGCCCAGGAGGCCCGCTTCGAGGGGCCCACCCCGCCGCTCACCGGCCCGGCTGCGCTCGATTTCGACACCGTCGCCGAGATCGCGACCCGGACCACCGGACGGCCCTTCACTCGCACCGTCATCCCCGACGACGCCTTCCGCGAGCAGGTCCTGGCGCACGGCGCCCCGGCCCCGATCGCCGACCTCATGCTGAGCATCTTCGCAGCGGCGCGGAACGGCGAGTTCACCGCCGTCGACTCGACGCTCGCCGAGCTGATCGGGCGAGAGCCCGCTACCTTCGGCTCCCTGCTTGAGCGTGCCTGGGCCGAATAGATCCGGTGCGACGCGCAGAAGGCGCGGGTCCGCATGGACGCACCCGGCGAAGAGCAGTGACAGCGTCGGAATCATCCTGGATACCCCCGTTCCCGTTCACGGGCTGAGCCCGCGCGAGCCCCACAAGCTGAGTGCCTGTTTTCAAGCCTCCGGCGAGTGTTTGCCCAGGTCAGGAATAGAACAGGGCTATTCGCTCACCGTCGTCAGCTACGACCGGATCCTCCGGCCGGGGCCGCAGGCTGCGGCCGGGCCTTGCCGGACGAGCGTTTGGCCAGCAGGTTGCCCAGGAGCATCACCACCACGGCGATCCCGACGCCGACGAAGGTGAACGCCACCCGTAGCGCCTCCTCGGAAAGGTTGGTCGGATTGCTGACGTCCTCACCGATCAGTACCGCCCCTGCCACCGCGGCGCAGTACCAGGTGTAGTTCCACGCCCAGATCGCTCCGGCCAATGCGCCCAGCACCACCACGGCTGCTCCCAGCACGATCTTGTTGTCCGCCCCGAGCAGGAACACCACGGCCAGCACGGCGCCGATCACCGCCCCGGCCAGCCGCTGCACGGCTGTCAGCTCCGATTGCTGCAGGCTCGGCTTCATCGCCGCCAGGGCGGCGATGGGGATCCAGTCCGCGTTCGGCAGGTTCAGCCCGAACGGGATCGCGACCGCGAGCCCCAGGGCGACGGCCCGGAGCACCGCGTACGCGATGACGGGAGGCGTCAGCGGTACCGGCGTGGTGTCCCCCGGCATCATCGCCGCGGCCGGGTTCTGTTGCGCGGGCCGCCGGCGGGCCAGCGACAGGACACCGACGTAGCCGATCATGAGCGCCGACCCGATCAGCCAGGCCAGCGCCTGCGGCCAGGGGCTGGTGTGCACGTGGTCGGCCTTGTAGAGAGCCGGCAGCGGTAGCGCGATGAGGAACCAGAAATTGAGCATCAGCGCGGCGCCGGACCAGTGCGCGCCGTATTTCACCGCCAGGCCGCCCAGCAGGGTGACCGCGAACGCGGCCAGCGCCACCCATCCCCAGGCTTGATCGCCGAGCCAGAATCCCAGCGCGGTCAGCAGTGCGCCGACCGCGCCGACCACCGCCATCCGCGGCGCCCGGTAGGCGTACTTCCCGCCCGGGTCGCTCAACCCCGTGTAGAGCGCGCCGTACGCCGTGCTGAGGAAGTACTTCTCCTCGCCCAGCGCGCCGAGGACGACCAGCGGGATCAGCATCACCACCAGAAGGGAGATGCCTCTGCGCAGGTTGAACCCCGCCGGGTTGATCTTGAACACCGCCGAGGCCTGGATCACGGCCATCGCCACCACCTCCGCCTGATCGGTTGTCAGCCCTCCCTCGATACAGGACGCGGCGTCGGCCGGTCGCTCGGCACACCGAGCCATCAGACCTGCGCCCACTCGTCGTCGAAGGTGTCCGACGGGTAGCAGCGGTGCCGGGCATGCCTGTTCCCTCCCCTCACGACGATGGCTGGGGGCGGCCGGCCCCAGCCGGTCAGGCGTCGATGTAGTCGGCGATCACGTCGAGCGTGGACTCCACGGAGTCGAGCTGGGTGTTCAGGTGCTTGATCCACCGCCCCTTCGGCTGCAGGGCGGCGTGCGGGGCGACGACGCCGGTGATGAACCGGCGGATCTCGGTGAGCCTCTCGTGGATCACCGCGACTTCGTAGGCCTGGAGCTCGGCGGGCTCGGAGCAGAACTTGTAGCCGTCCGCCCTCGTCCAGATCAGTGGCGGCCAGCCGTTCTCGACGATGATGTCCCGCAGGCAGGCCAGCCCCGCCCGAACCTGGCTGTTGCTCAGGGCGGAGGCCCTGACCAGCTGGTCGAAGCGCAGACCGGCCGGGCGGGCCTCGAAGAGGACGAAGCGGACGGTGTCGGCCTGCCGTTCAGCGGCGGGCGACCGGCGCTGCGACGCGCGAGGCATCGCCTACTCACCTTGCAGCAGGCGAGCCAGCTCGCCGTCGACGTCGACCTGCCCGGTGTCGACCGCCGTCTCGATCCAGTCGATCGTCGCCCGCACCCTCGCCACGTTCTCGTGGATGATCACGCGCTCGTCGTCGCTGAGCTGCCGGTCCCGCCGGCCCGGGACGACCCGGCCCGAGGCGGTGACGAACGCGTGGCAGGCGGTGACCAGGTCCAGGAGCTCCACCGACCGGTCGATCTTGCGGATCGCCGGCGCGACGGGGCTGGTTTCCTCGAAGTGCTCGCGGGCCTGCCGGCCGCGCTCGATCTGGGCGTGGTTGACCTGGTGGCGTGCGGTGTCGTCGGACATCGCGCGGAAGGCGACGTCCGGGCGCCGCAGCAGGCCGGTGGTGACCTCGGCGGCCACGTGGTCGTCACGGGTGAGCTCCTCGACAACCTTCACCTTCTCCGCCGGGGCGACCTTGGCGACCACCGCCGGGCGTCGCAGGAACTCCGGCGCGACTGCCGCGGCGACGTGGTCGTCGCGGGTCAGCTCCTCGACCACCCGGACCTTGTCCTCCGGCTTGACCTGCGCGGCCACGGCCGGGCGTCGCAGGAAGTCGCCGGTCACCGTCGCGGCGACCTCCTCGTCCCGGGCCAGGGAGTGGATCGCGCTGACCTTCTCCTGCGGAGTGACCGGCTTGATGACCTGCCAGCCGACCCGGCGCTTGGCGTCGTCCGGCGTCCAGCGGGACTTGCCCTCCGGCGGGGTGAGGATCGAGGCGAAGCGTTCCTCCTCGTCCTCGATCCTTGCCAGGATCCGGTGGACCGTGAACGACACCCCCCTCCTGTCGGCGTTCCTTCGGCCACCTCGAGGCCGTCCACCGCATGCCCGACACGGTCTTGTAGGTCAGGCCGATGTCCTCCGCCAAGCGGAACACCGACTCCTTGACCGTGAAGAGCCTCTCGCTCCGCTCCCCCTGGGCGTACTGCTCGCGCATCGGCTCGATCTTCAACGCGCCGTCGCCGATCACGAACTGGCCCTTCGACTGGGCCTCCACCACCTTGCGCAGCTCAGCCACGATCTGCTCGTAGCGGTTGAGGCTGACGCTGCCGACCTGGTCGGCGTTCTCGATCTCCTCGGGCATGGCTCACCACCAACCCGCGGGCCGGGCACGGTATTTGACCGTGACGGGACGCGGCCCGCTTCCGCTCAGAAGAGTCAGAGCGCCAGTGGGCTGATCACAACAACACACTTGCAGATGACCGCAGTTGACAGACTTGACCGACCAAGCCGTTCGCGTTGCGGTCACTGTGACCGTTCGCCGAACGAATCGTTCCGGACCCTCCAGGCCCTCATCACGCACCGACGCGAGCAGGACACGGCGTTCGAACGCCGATCCACGCCGGCCACCCACCGCTCGCCGCACACCGGGCACTCGACCCGGCCGGCACCGCGAAGTTCGGCCGCCACCCGCATCCGCAGTTGACGGTCTACCCGCCACTGCCTGGCACGACACACCGTCGAGCAGAACACGGCATCAGCCCGAACTTCCGGCCTCAGCCGACCGCCGCAGCCCCTGCACTTCCGCTCTCCGACCCGCCCGGCGCCCTCGGACACCAGGCCAGATTAGAGGTCCAGGCTACCCAAAGTGGGGGGTTCGAACACAGACACTGACGCTCAGTGCCAAGGCGATCAAGACGATCGACAGCATCGGTGTCGAGGCGGCCGTGGTTAGCATCCGCGCCCGGAGGAGCCCGCGCCGGATTCCTCCCCGGAGTCACGAAGTCGTCCTACTGATCGTCCCGCCCTCGTGGGCGGATGCGCCGCCGGCCCGTGACTCGGCCGAATCACGGGCCGGCAGTGTGCCGGCAGCAACCACGACCGCTGCGGGGCGCGCTCGTACGGGGGCAAGGAGGCGAGGCCGCACACCCGGCGGTGTCGTTGTCCGCGTCATGCAACGCATCCTCGCAATGACCGCCGCGATCTGGCACAACGACCACACGGGACAGCCCGCCTGCGCTCACTGACCGCATATGATCACTGACCCCTTGGAATCGATCATCTAGTAGGAGTAGTGCGGGTTCCGGCACTCCTGGATGAAGTTGTTGTAGGCGGCGGACCCGTTGTCCACGTACGGTGCGAACACCCAGGCGGCGGAGTCGTAGTGCGGGTCGCCGGCGGCCTGCTCCACCTCGTACCAGATGTCGCCGTACCCCAGGTAGTTCTGTCCTCGGGTCCAGCACACGGCCTTGACGTAGTTGCCCCCGCCCATGGGAACGTCAGGCGCGTTCTTGTAGCCGTGGCAGTTGTCGACCGCCGGGCACGAGTACTGGCCGATGTTGTGTCCGTTGTTGACGCCGATGATGACACCCCCGTAGGGGTCGCACTTCGGGAGCGATCCGGAGTTGGCCAGTCGGCTCCCGTCCACGAACGGGGCGTAGAGCCACCCGGCCCAGCTGTGCGGCGCGCCGCCGGGCCACTCGCCGGAGACCAGGTACCAGGGGGCGCTGCCGCCGCCGAAGTCGGCTCCCGTGACGGTGCACTCGAGGGAGACCTGCGTGCCGGGCGGCAGGTCCTGGGCCGCCGGATTCTTGCCGCCGTTCGGGTTCGGCCAGATGTACACCCCGGTCCAGTTCCCGGTGTTGATCACAGACCCCTGGATGTAGGCGTTCGCGGGCGTGGCGGGCAGCACGATCGCCACGATCACCGCCAGAGGGGCCAGCAGTGCGGTTGCCAGTCGCCGAAGACTCAAAGGAGGGACTCCTCTACAGGCAGCTGGGAGCACCCGTCGCGCCCCCGCCGGGGCACCGTACGGCCGATCCTCGGCACGGAGAACCCTGGACGGAGAGGCTCCGTTTGGCTGGCCCGGTGACCCCACCCTCCGGGTCATACGATCGACAGGAGGCAACAGTCATGTGAACCCGGAGGCCAGGAGTCCCGTTTCAGGGCTACGAAGAAGGCAACGCGGGGCGTCGTCCGGCCCGACGATTCGGTCACGCACCGACAGACCCCGCGGGTGCGGGGAGGAGGTGAGCGCGGCGTCGTCCGGCGGCTCTTTGCCCGGCTGACCCCCGCGGGTGCGGGGAGGAGGGTGTCGAGGAAGGTCGCGGCGGCTGACCCCCGCGGGTGCGGGGAGGAGATGTCCGGCACCGGTGTCGGCGAGCCGCTCGGCGGCTGACCCCCGCGGGTGCGGGGAGGAGGCTTCGCGACCTGCAGTGAAACGGCGGCTTTGCTATTCCTTGACCTTGCGGGGAGGCTCGACAGGGCTGTTGGCCTCTTCGCGGTTGGGCTGTCGAGGTGTCAAGGAACGCTCACATGGTGCCATGAGCCATCAGATGCCTGTTTCTGATGGTGCCACGGTAGCGCTGGAAAGCCAGGTGGAAGACGTGCTGCGTTAGTTGCGTCGGCCAGTGGGTGAGACCGCATTGGTGACTCAACCTGGACGCTTGGGGATCCGAGCATGTTGGCGCTGGGAATCCTGAGTGTGGCGAGGTCCCGCTCGTAGGGCCAAAGTGTCCACCCTACTGGGGGGTTCGGCTGGGATGGCGGTGTCGGATCCGTTATCGGATCGCTCGCGTGCGGGTTCAGGAGCCATTGACCTCGGGCGATGCGTCGAATGTAAGTTCTTCAGGCCCTGGCTTGCCAGCGGTCCCGATACGGTGGCCGCGCCGCTTGTCGGTGGTAGCTGATAGTCCTTCAATCATGACTGACAGCAAGCCCGTTGGTGAGTCCCGACCTGGCGAGCCGGATCCCCGTCTCTGGGGCAAGAGGGCAGGTCTCCCGGGCCCCTATCCCGTGATCTGCCACCTGCTGGACACCGCCGCCGTTGCCGGCGCGCTGTGGGATGCCGTCCTGAGCGAGCGCGTGCGGAAGCGGATCGCCGAGGCCATCGGGGTCACGGAGGACGAGGCGCGGAAGCTGGTGATGCTGTGGGCCGGGCTGCACGATGTCGGGAAGATCACGCCGCAGTTCCAGCAGCAGGTCGCCGAGGAGTTCGCCAAGCTTGTGGGGGATCTGGACCACACGGATGACAACCCGGCGGCGGCGCGCAGCGGCTACCTGAGACACGAGACGGCGACGCACTGGGGTCTGGTCGAGTTCTTCGTGCAGTGCGGCTATCCGCTCGGCAGGCCGGTCAAGCAGTCGCCCGCTCACCAGATCGCGCAGCTCCTCGGCGGCCACCACGGCTGCTTTGCCGAAGCAATGCTGGCCAAGGAGATTGCCAACCCGTCCGGCTACCAGCCCGGCATGGGGACGGCTGCGGGGTGGCGGGAGCAGCGCCTGGCGCACGCGCATGCGGTCCGCCGGGTGACCGGGGCCGAGAAGCCGCTGGAGTCGGTGCTGCCGGGGGAGTTGGCCGTCGTGGTCGCCGGGCTGGTCGTGGTGGCCGACTGGCTGGCCAGCCAGGTCGACGTGATCGAGCCGCGGATGCCCGGAGAGACCGGGGAGGCCAGGCAGCCCGGAGAGCTCAGGGCGGTTTGGAAGGCCAGTGACGCCGAGCTCGCCGAGCACTTCCGGGTGGCCGTCGAGGCCGCCCCTGGCTGGGTGCGCGAGGCGGGGCTCGGGCGTGCGGTGTTCCCGGGCAAGGCGTTCGCCGAGCAGTTCCCGTTCGCCCCGAACGCGCTGCAGGCCGATGTCGCGCAGCACCTCCCCAACGCGGTGAACGGGCCGGGGCTGCTGCTGGTCACCGCCCCGACCGGGGACGGCAAGACCGAGACCGCCCTGCACGCGGCGTCCGTGATGGCGCGGGCCTCCGGCGCGTCCGGGGTCTACTTCGCGCTGCCGACGATGGCCACGGCGGACGCGATGTTCACCCGGGTACGCGCGTTCGCGGAGCAGAACATCGGAGGCGACCGCGCGCTCACCCTGTTGCACAGCATGGCCTGGTTGAGCCCGGACTACGCCCCGGGAGAGGGTGCGACGGACGGGACGGCCGTGCTCGCGGACACGGAGGCCGGCCGGTGGCTGCGCACCGGCCGGCGGGGCCTGCTCGCGCCGCTCGCGAACGGCACCATCGACCAGGCGCTCACGGGGGTGCTCCCGGTCCGTTACGGGTTCCTGCGGCTGTTCGGCCTCTCGAACAAGGTGCTGGTGGTGGACGAGGCGCACGCCTACGGCCCGTGGATGCACAGCCTGCTGGTGCGCCTGCTGGAGTGGCTCGGCGCGTTCGGAGCCCCGGTCGTGCTGCTGTCGGCGACCCTGACCGGCAAGGCCGCCTCGTCGCTCGTCGACGCCTACCGCCGCGGCGCGGGCTTCGACGAGCCCACCACCGTCGAGCCCTGCTACCCCGGCTGGCTCTTCGTCGACGCGGACAGCGGGGCCGTGTCCGAGCCGCGCCAGGTCGGCAGCAGCCGGGCCCGCACGCTCCAGGTGCAGACCCGCCAGGTGTACTGGGACGTCCGGGACGAGGACGTCACGACGAAGCCGGGGCGGGAGGGCCGCCGCGCGGCCCTGCGTGAGATCCTGGCCCCGGTCACCGCCGAAGGCGGCTGCGTCCTGGTCTGCTGCACGACGGTGGACGAGGCCCAGCGCACCTACCGGTACCTGCAGTCCGTCCTGCCCGAACTCGCCGCGCGTGACGGGGGCTTACGGCTCCTCCACTCCCGCTTCCCCGCCCACGAACGGCAGCGCATCACCGCCGCGTGCGAGACCGCCTACGGCAAGCCGAAGGACGCCGCGGCAGCGGAATCACCGCGCGAAGGCTCGGTCCTGGTGGCCACCCAGATCGTCGAACAGTCCCTCGACCTGGACTTCGACCTGATCGTCTCGGACCTCGCCCCGCTCGCACAGCTCCTGCAGCGCGCCGGCCGCGGCAAGCGTCACAAACGCCCCAACCGCCCGACGTGGACCGGCAAGCCCACCGAGCCGCGCCTGATCGTGCTGGAGCCGCTCGACGACAAGGCGCGCGTGGCCGCGCCGCGCACCTGGGGCACCGTTTATGACGCCTCCCTGCTGCGTCGGACCAGTCTGCTGCTCGAGAGGCAGTCCGGCGGTGTGATCAACGTTCCGGAGGACGTCCAGCGGCTCGTGGACGAGGTCTACGCCGACGACTTCGGAGCCGACCTGGAGAAGGCCGCCGCACAGGAGCTGGAGCGGATGGACACCGAGCGGGTCGTCGCGGCGATTGCCGAGGAGCACCTGGCGGCGTTGACCGGCATCGACGCACCGTACGACGTGGTCGGTGATCTGTTCCGGCTCAGTGACCGCGGCCTCGGCATCACCGAGGACATGCTGACCACCCGCCTGGGCGCCGACAGCGGACGAGCCGTCTGCGTGTTCGAGCGCACGGCCGGGGAGTGGAGCCTCGCCCCCGACCGTGACCTGCCGCTGCCCGCGACCGCCGTGAAGCGGGACGACATCGCACTGATCATGCGGCACACCGTGCCGCTGCCCGGCCGCTGGCTGGGCGGGCGCACCGACGACAACGCCGTCCCGAAGTCCTGGCGTGACCGTCCCCTGCTGGCCGACCTGGCGCTGCTACGCATGCGCCGTGACGGCGGCCGCTGGACGTGCCCCCTGGGTGAGCGGCGGATCGCGTACTCGGAGGTGGGAATTTCCGAGAACTAGCCTCGTAAGCACCGCACTTGGCGCTACGTTGGCTGTGCTGCCCCCGAACGAGACGACTTCCGTCCGGGAGCAGCGAGACCCCCGCCTGTGCGGGGACAGGACCGCCAACGCGACCGCTTCCTAAGCGCCGCACGGCTCACCCCCGCTCGCTCGCGGGGAACGCGCAGAGCCTACCCACCCTGTGATCACCCGTACCCGCCTCGCCGGAGGCCGCATGCCATCCGCACCACCCAGCTACAACCTCTTCGACGAACCGTGGATCCCCGTCCGCTGGATCCCCCACGAGGACGAGCACGAGGACCCCAGCAGCGACCACACGGACCTCATCAGCGCCCACCCGGACGAGGTCGGCCTGCGCGAACTCCTGCTGCGCGCGCACGAGATCGAACAGATCGCGATCGCCATCCCGCCGGCACTCTCCGCCCTGTACCGCGTCCTGTACGCGATGACCGCCCGCATGACGGGCCTCGACGAAGCCGGACGGCCCGGCAGCTGGTCGAGGCGCCGCATCGACCTGGCGTCCCAGGAACAGTTCGACGAGCAGCAGGTCACGGAGTTCGACGAACGCAGCCACCACCGTTTCGACCTGTTCGACCCCGCCCGCCCCTTCCTCCAGGACCCGAGGCTGGCCGAACAGTGCGACCCGGCGAACACCGCCGGCGTCGACAAGCTCATCACCACCCGCCCGTCCGGCAACAACCACTCCTGGTTCCAGCACGTCAACAGCACCACGCCCGACCTGCCCACCCCCGCCCAGGCCGCCCTGCACCTGCTCGTCTGGCACTACTACGGCCCCTCCGGCCGTTGCTCCAGCCGCACCGTCGGCAACACGAAGGCCGCCAACAGTGCGGCGGGCCCGCTGCGCAGCACGCTGTCCTACCACCCGGAGGGCGTGACCCTCTTCGAGAGCCTCCTGGCCGGCCTGCCCGAGCCCCGCCGGGAGGTCCGCCGGGACAGCGACCTGTGCCCGTGGGAACGCGAGGAACTGCCCGACCCCGTCGCTGCTCCGCCGCCGCTGAAGGGCCCGTGCTCCGAGCTCACGGCCCGCTCCCAGCACGCGCTGCTGCTCGTACCCGATGCCACCGGTGCGTCGGTCGAGGACGCGTTCATCACCTGGGCCTACCGCGACAAGATCCCCCGCGAGGGCGACCCGTACCTGATCTGGCAGACCAGCAAGGACGGCAACCCCTACCCGCGCCCCGCCGACTCCCACCGCGCGCTGTGGCGCGACCTGGACGCGCTGCTGCTCAAGAACCCCGCAGGCAGCACGCAACCACGCCGCCCCGAGGTGTTCTTCACCGCGCTGGAGGTCTCGGAGGAGCTGAGGGTGCGCGCGCTGGGATTCGAGCAGGACGGTCAGGCCAAGGACGTCCAGTTCGTCGACGCCGTGACCCCGCCGGTGTTGGACCTGGCGGAGGAGACGAAACCGGCGGTCGCCATCGAGATCGGTCGGCTCCGCATGCTGGGCGAGCAGTACGGCAACCGTCTCGACCGGGCGGTCAAGAAGGCCTGGGCCGGATTCACCGAGGCCCCCAAGATCCGCGACTGCACCTGGGCCGTCGACGCCGCGGCCCGCTACTGGCCGGCCGCCGAGGCCGAGTTCTGGAAGTGCCTCAACGAACGGGACTTCGACCGCGCCGCCACGGCCTTCCGCATCCTCGCCGAACAGGCCTACGACACGGTCACCTACAGCGCCCTCGGAACCATGCGCGGGGCCAAGGCCTGCACCACCGCACGTATCGAGCTGTACGGCGGGCCGGTGAAGCGTCCCGCCAAGACCGCCGGCACCGGTGGCCGCACCACGAGCACGGAGGACATGTGAGCAACACCGCCACCATCCCGGGCCCCGCCAAGCCCACCGACGACGAGGGCAACCCGTCGAAGGGCACCGGGCCGATCCCCACACCGGGACGGGCACGAGCCTTCACCACCAGGATCGACCAGCGCAGTCATGACGACCCCGGCGTCCGCGCGGCGCTGCGCCGTGGCGTGGGCAAGGACCTGGATGCCGTGCCGTTCATGCACCGCTTCGTCGCCTCCTGGCTCACCGACGAGCAGACCCACAACCGTGATGTCCAGCGCGCCTACTACACCGTCGCGGCCCTGATCGCCGCGCAGCGCCGTGACCAGTACGCCGCCGCGAAGAGCAAGGCGTCGAAGAAGGACGAACCGGCTGCTGACGAGGCGAACGGTGAGACGGCGCAGGACACATCCGGCGCCCTGGCCGAGAAGACCGACGCCGAACCCACCGCCGCCAAGCGGACGCCTTCCCGCAGTCTGGGCCACGCCTTCGCAGAAGGTGTCATCAAGGGCGGCCAAGGAGTCGGCCTGCGCGAGACCTCCGCCGAGACCCGCCTCAACCTGCTGACCCGCCAGAGCGTCGACGGACTCCACCGCCACCTGCCCGGCGCCGTTCGGCAGCTGCGGGACCGGGACGTGGAGATCGACTGGGCCCAGCTCCTCATCGACCTCTGCCAATGGCGCCGCCGCTCCGGAGCCATCAAGCGGACCTGGCTCCAGGACTACCACCGCGCCCTGCAGAAGGACGGCGAGCGCAGGGCCCGCGAGCACGACGACGACCGGACCAGCGCCACGGACACCGACGCCGAGAGCACACCGGACACCGAACCCCAAGCCTGACCACGACAGACCCACCCCGTACGACCACGTGCCCACCCACCCGAAGGAGCAGAGCATGCCCGGTCCCGACCGCACCACCCCCCGCTTCCTCGACATCCACGTCGTCCAGAGCGTCCCGTTCGCCAACCTCAACCGCGACGACAACAACTCCGTCAAGACCGTCCGCTACGGCGACACCGAACGCACCCGCGTCAGCAGCCAGTCCTGGAAGCGCGCCGTCCGCGAGTACTTCCAGGACAGCTTCGGCGAGCAGGCCCTGCGCACCCGCCGCATCGGTGCCCGCGTCACCCGCCTCCTCCAGGACGAGCGCGGCTGGCCCACCGAGCTCGCCCAGCGCGCCGGCCAGCACGTGGCCGCAGGCAGCAGCATCAAATTCGAGACCGACTCCAAGACGCCCGTCATCACCACCAACGCCATGGTCTACGTCCCCGAGACCGCCGTTGCCGAACTCGCCGACCTCGCCGAGGAACACCGCGCCGCCCTCGAAAGCGCCAAGGACATCAAGAAGACCAGCGACAAGAGCGTCCTGCCCAAGGACGCCGTCGACGCGGTCCTGCGCAGCCGCAACGGCGTCATCAACCTCTTCGGTCGCATGCTCGCCGAGGTCGACGACGCCGGCGTCGACGGCGCCGTCCAGGTCGCCCACGCCCTCACCACCCACGGCACCGACGTCGAACTCGACTACTTCTCCGCCGTCGACGACGTCACCTCCGCCTGGGGCGACACCACCGGCAGCGCCCACATGGGCCACGCCGAGTTCAGCGCCGGCGTCTTCTACCGCTATGCCACCGTCGACCTCGCCGACCTCGCCCACAACCTCGGCGACGACCACGCTGCCGCCCGCGAACTCGCCGCCGGATTCGTCGAGGCCTTCATCCTCTCCCTCCCGCGCGCCAAGAAGACCGCCACCGCCCCCCACACCATCCCCGACCTCGTCCACATCGCCGTCCGCAGCGACCGCCCCCTCTCCTACGCCGCCGCCTTCGAACAGCCCGTCCCCTCCCACGAGAACGGCGGCTACGCACCCGCCTCCCGCACCGCCCTCGCCCGCTACGCCACCGCCGCCAACAAGCTCCTCGGCGACCGTGGCACCGTCGCCGCGGCCTGGGCCAGCCTCGAGGAGAAGGACCTCAGCGGTCTGGGCACCCGCGTCGACTCCTTCCCCCAGCTCATCGACACCGCCCTCGACGCCGCTTTCAGCACCACCCCCGACGCCGCCTCCGCCGCCGTTCCCGCATCCGCCCTCGCCACCGCCTCCGCCAAGGCCGGCGCATGAACCCCGCCACCACCCACACCCCGGGACTGCTGCTGCGCCTGGCCGCGCCCCTGCAGTCCTGGGGTGAGACCAGCCAGTTCAACGAACGCGACACCGCGCCGTTCCCCACCCGCTCCGGCGTCATCGGCCTCCTCGCCGCGGCTCTCGGTAGGAAACGCGGCGACGACATCGGCGACCTCGCCGCCCTGTCGCTGACCGTCCGCGTCGACCGGCCGGGCGTCATCCTGCGCGACCTGCACACCGTCGGCGGCGGCCTGCCCGCCGCCCGTACCGTCACCACCGCGGAGGGCAAGAAGCGCTCCGGCCCCACCGCCACCCTGCTGTCCCACCGTTACTACCTCTCCGACGCCGTCTTCACCGCCGTCATCACCGCAGACCCGGACCACCTCGACACGTGGGCATCGGCGCTGCGCAACCCGCACTGGCCCCCGTACCTCGGCCGACGCTCCTGCCCACCCGAAGGCCCGCTGCTCCTCGGCCTGCTCGACGACCCCCTGCGCCATCTCGTCGACCTGCCGATCGCCCGCCGGGCCCGCGCCGACGCCAAGACCGTCGATGTCGTCTTCCACGGCGACCAGCCTCTCGACCGCCTCGGCGAACACCCGCAGCCCGGCGACGACGACGGAAGCACCCCCGCCGGAGAAGTCACCGACGACCCCCTCACCTTCCACCCCCGACGACGCGCCTACCGGGCCCGCCCCCGCTACCAGCGCACCCTCACCCTGCCCGCCGACCGCTGCAAAGGCCTCGCCGCCCCCTACCTCACCGCCCTCGGCGGCTACCTTGACCAGCACACCACCCGCCCCGAAAGCGTCCCCGCATGACCCTGTGGCTGACCCGCATCATCCCCGACCCGCGCAGCCGCGACGCCCGCCGCGACAACGCCGGCGCCGTCGACCTGCACCACCGCATGATGTCCCTCTTCCCCGACGGCGTCGCCGGCACCGAGGCCCGCCGCCGGCTCGGCATCCTCTTCCGCAGCGAAACCACCCCCGCGGGCACCCAGATCCTCCTCCAGAGCACACAACCGCCCGACCTCGACCGCCTGCCCGCCGGCTACGGCCAGGCCGCGACCAAAACCCTCACCCCCCTGCTGGACGCGCTCCGGTCCGGCCTGCACATCCGCTACCGCATCGCCGCCAACCCCATCCGCAAACCCAGCCGGGCCACCCGCGAGCTCTACCGGCTCAAGGCCGTCGTCCCCCTCCAGGGCGCCGCCGCCGACGACTGGTGGACCCGCCAGGCCGAAGCCGGCGGCCTCAACCTGGGCACCCTCCACTCCACCCCCCTCGACGCCGCCCAGGGACACCGGCGCAGCGACCAACGGCCCATCAGGCACGACCGGGTCCTGTTCGAGGGCACCGCCGTCATCGCCGACGCCGACCGCCTGCGCACCCGCCTCACGGACGGAATCGGCAAGGGCAAGGCCTACGGCTGCGGCCTCCTCAGCATCGCCCCGCACCGGGAGCAGCAGTGACCGCCCGGCGCCGCCTCGACCCCGGCGGCGCCCGCCGCAAACTCGCCGCCCCCACCGTGGCCATGCTGCCGCGCATCGCCGACTCCCTCTCCTTCCTCTACCTCGACATCGTCCGCGTCGTCCAGGACGACACCGGCGTCTGCGCCGAGGTCACCAGCCCCCACCGCGGCACCGAGACCGTCTACCTCCCCACCGCCGCCCTCAGCTGTGTCCTCCTCGGCCCCGGCACCTCCATCACCGCCCGAGCCCTCGCCACCCTCGCCCGCCACGGCACCACCGTCGTCATCGCCGGAGCCGGCGGCGTCCGCTGCTACGCCGCGACCCTGCCCGACTCCCTCACCACCACCTGGCTCGAACGCCAGGCCCGTGCCTGGGCCGACGACACTGCCCGCCTGGGCGTCGCCACCGCCATGTACGAACAGCGCTTCGGCCGCGGCACCGTCCCCACCGGCAGCAGCCTCGCCAAACTCCGAGGCCTGGAAGGGCAACGGGTCAAGGCCCACTACCGCCTCCTCGCCCAGCAGCACCGCATCGGCCGCTTCCGCCGCAACTACGACCCCGACTCCTGGGACACCCAGGACCCCGTCAACCTCGCCCTCTCCTCCGCCAACACCTGCCTCTACGGCATTGTCCACGCCGCCACCCTCGCCCTCGGCTGCTCACCGGCCCTCGGCTTCGTCCACAGCGGCAACCAGCAGGCCTTCGTCTACGACATCGCCGACCTCTACAAGGCCGAACTCACCATCCCACTCGCCTTCTCCCTGCACGCCTCCCCACAGCCCGAAGCCGATGCCCGCCGCGGCTTCCGCGACGGCCTGCGCCTGTTCCGCCTCCTGCCGCGCGTCGTCACCGACATCCAGCGCCTCCTCGCCCCGGACCAGGACATCGCCGTCCTGGACCCCGAGGAACAACTGGTCGACCTGTGGGACCCGGTGTCGGGCGTCATCCCGGGCGGCGTCAACTACGCAGGGGAGGAGTCGCTGTGAGGCCACTCCCGCCGGCCCGCTCCTGCCCTGCCAGGGAGCAGCCATGGCGACCATGACCGTCCTGTCCGCAACCGCCGTCCCCGACCACGTCCGAGGAGCCCTCACCCGCTGGCTCGTCGAGGTCACACCCCAGCTCTACGTCGGGACCATCTCCGCCAAGGTGCGGGAGGAGCTCTGGCAGGCCGTCAGCGGGTGCATCGGAACGGGCGTTGCCGTCCTGGTCCACTCGGCAGACAACGAGCAGGGCTTCGACCTGCGCACCGCCGGCGAACAGCGACGAAAGCCCGTCGACTTCGACGGCCTGACGCTGGTCGCGATGACTGGCCTGCGGCCTACGGATGGTCAAGAAGTGGCAAAGGCGTAGAAACGCTGCACGTCGGGAAGGGTCCTCCCCGCGCCCGCGGGGGTCAGCCCGGAAACGGGCAGCGGGCCAGCCCCAGTGGAACGTCCTCCCCGCGCCCGCGGGGGTCAGCCGCCGCAGCGGCACAGGCACGGCGCCTTCACCGTGTCCTCCCCGCGCCCGCGGGGGTCAGCCGCGGTGACGGTAGCGACGGCTCCGGGGGTGGCGGTCCTCCCCGCGCCCGCGGGGGTCAGCCGCCGCCCCGCGGCACGGGCCTCGGCTTCTTGTTGTCCTCCCCGCGCCCGCGGGGGTCAGCCGGCCATGCCCCTGGTCTGGATCACCGCCAGGTAGTCCTCCCCGCGCCCGCGGGGGTCAGCCGGTGTCGCGGACGTTCACGCCGTTCTGCGAGTAGTCCTCCCCGCGCCCGCGGGGGTCAGCCGGCCAAGCGGTACACGCCGACCGTCACCGTCACGTCCTCCCCGCGCCCGCGGGGGTCAGCCGTTGTACAGCCTGTCGCAGGTCGACGGTGATGAGTCCTCCCCGCGCCCGCGGGGGTCAGCCAGGTCGGTTGCGCGGGTGTGGTGGTGAGGTTGTTGTCCTCCCCGCGCCCGCGGAGGTCAGCCGTTCCTCCACCGGGTCGGAGTGCGAGCCACCCAGTCCTCCCCGCGCCCGCGAGGGTCAGCCGACCCTCGGTGGCGGCGACACCGGCGCCTGCGCGTCCTCCCTGCACCCGCGGGGGTCAGCCGGTCATGGCGCGCCTTCTCGCCGGCCGACTGCTGTCCTCCCCGCCGCCCGCGAGGGTCAGCCGGCGGCCGGGTGGCTGCTGCTGGCCGTCGCGCTGTCCTCCCCGCGCTTGCGAGGGTCAGCTGTCCACCAAGGCGGTCCAGGTCACCTGCCGGGATTCCTCCCCTCATCGGCGGGTGTCTGCCAGCTTCTGGCGACACCGCTAAGTCGGTAGGACGCACTGCCGCCACCCGCGCCCTCACCGACCCTGTTCCGGCCGTCCGCGCGGCCGCCGTCCGCGCGGCCGCCGCCCTCGCGTTGCTGGAACAGGCGCCGTGTCCTACCCGGCCGACCTGGTCGCGATCCTCGCCGAAGACGGGGCCGACCACGCCTTCACCGTCAACTGGGCCGAGTACTTCCCCGGCGTCGGCGACACCGATGCCCGCCTCAACGCGGTGCTGGCGAAGGACGCGGACGCCGCCGCGACGGTGGCCCGCAGCTTCGTCGACAGGGGCGACGGCGAAGGCCGTGGCTCACGCCGTGCCCACCGGCTCGCGGCTGCCTGGCGCGACCGCGAGAACGATGCCATCGCCGTCCTCACCGCCGCCCTGCTCCACGACCACACCCCCTGGGACCTCTCCCACCTGCTGTTCGCCATCGCGTGCTGGCTCCCCGGCGCCACCCGGCCGGACCCCGCACTCGCCGACCGACTCCTCCCGTACGCCCTCAGCGACGACGCCTCCACCGCCCAATGCGCCCAGCTCTCGCTGGGCCGCCTCGGCGACCAACGCGTCCTCACCGCCATCGCCACCCCGCACGCCGACGCGCTGATCGCGCTCGCCGCCCACACCCGCCGCCCCGAGCACCAGCGCCTCGTCCTGCGGAAGCTGGCCGGCCTGGGCTTCGACGCGTTCCTCGCCACCCTCACGCCGGACGAGGCCCACACCCTCCTGCCCGAACTCAAGAACCTCCTGCGCCGCGACCCCACCCCGGCCCTGGTCCGCCGGTTCGCGGACTGGGACATCCACGACGCCGAACTCCCCGCTCTGCTCGAGGAAGCCGCCCGCAGCACCGACGACGAACTCGTCACCGCCGCCGTCGTCACCGCGGCCCGCCTCGGCACCGACCCAGCCCCGGCGCTGCGCGTGCTCGAACGCCAGCTGACCGCCGACAGCCCAGCAAGGTACGGCCTGGCGGAGGCGACGCGCCTGGGCCCGGCCGCGGCTCCGCTCCTACCCATGATCGAGCCCTACCACCAGGCCGGGTACGCGTGGTCGCGACTGCACGCCGCCCAGGCCGACCTCGCCATCACCCAGGACCCCACCCGGGCCGTCCCCACCCTGGTCGACCTCGCCACCCGCGAACTCCAGTACCCAGCGGGCGTCGAGGCCGTCCGGACGCTGGCACGCCTCGGCAGCACCCCTGACGCCCTGCGCCCCCAGGTGGAGCACTGGGCCACCTCACTCCGCCGCGTCATCGATCTCGACGAGTTCTTCAACCCGGTCATGGAACCGCGCTGCGCCGATGACCTCCTGCGCGAGGCGGCACTGCTGATGCTGTAGCCGTGTATCGGCGTCGGCCGCACGGGGGTTGGGTACGGCGTACGGCGCCGGCCCTAGGCCGGGCATCGGACGGCGTAGCAACGCTCGCGCCGCCGCGGGACGCTGCCAACACTGGCCAGCGTGTCCTCCACCACGATCTCCCGCCCCGAGCGGGATCTCATCGGGGCGCTGCGGTCCAGGGCCTCGGCCGTCCGGCTGTCGGCCGAGGCCGTGGTCCTGGCCCAGGGGCGCCTGCAGAGCCCGTCCGGCTGGCCCGCGGGCATGCCACGGCGCAGCGACGGCGGCGACTGCTTCCGCAACGCGTGGCGGATCGCGCTGAAATCGGCTGCGCTGAAGTCGGTTGCTCTGACGTACGTCGAGGGGTTCGTGCTGGAGGAGGACGGGACGGTGGCGCGGCACGCCTGGTGCGCCGACGAGGCCGGGCACGCCCTGGACCCGACGTGGCGGGACGGGCGCGCGCGGGCCTACGCGGGGGTCGGGATGGCCGCCGCCTGGGTCGCGGCCGTCCAGCGGCGGACCTGCACACGGACGCGGTTCCCCGGTGTGCTGGACGCGGACGTCCAGCACACCAGGGACGCCGACCGGGTCCTCACCTACGGCGTCCCGGCCATGGCGCTGGTGCCGCTCGGCCGGGACCTGCCGACGGGACCCGCGCGACGGGGTCGGCCCGCCTGAACCCTGTCCCGTTAACTGGCGACGTTAGGCGGTGCCGCCGCTCTCGCCCGGACCCACCTTGGCGATCTCCTCGCGGTGCCAGCCGAAGTAGACCGCGCTCTCCTCCCCGAACGCCGTGCACGTCGTACCCGCCAGCGCGCCGGCTGCGGAGAGCAGGTCATGCGATGCCTCCGCCGCCGACGACGCCCGCACCGTCCCGCCCTCGTCGACGTACACGAAGCCGTCCTCGAACAGGGCGTCGCAGCCGAGCACACAGGCCGGCATCAGGTTCTCCAGGTCCCGCCGCTCGATGGACGAGCAGATCGACCGCCGCTTGATGTGCGCGGCCCGCACCAGCCGGGTCGGCAGCGTCCGACCGCACAGCGCACAGCCGATCACCACGTCGGCCCGGAACTTGAGCCTGCGCAGCTTGGCCTGCTCGCGCCGGGCCAGCGTCACGGTGGGCCGGTCGAAGTCGGCCCGAATGTCGAGGAAGCGGTTCTCCAACTCGGTGACACCCGCATCCGGCGCGCCTTCGGGGTCCGAGGCCGCCGGCTCGTCGGCGACGGCGGGCGGCTGCGAGGTCGCGTCCACCAGGTGCTCGAACACGCCCGGAGCCTCGACCAGGACCGGGGCACCCTGCTTGTTCGCCGACAGCCGCAGTGCCTCCGCGACCTCCGCCCCGAGCTGCGCACCGGTGACCCCGGTGTCGACGATGTCGAGGACGTCGAGGCCGATCCGGTGCGGGTAGAGGTCGTCCGGCCAGACCGTCTCCGCCCCCGGGTAGACGGTGGTGACGACCTTCGCGATGGTCAGCTCGCGTATGACAGCGTCGGCCCACTCCCCGGGCGCGACACGCGCGTTGGGCCCGCGATGGCCCAGCAACAGGACGTCGCCCGGGCGCAGGGAGTCCAGGACCTCCCTTGTCCGCCCCTTAGCGACGGTGTCGTCCTTCCACCCCCACACGGCCCTGGTCTGGCCGATCCTGAGGTTCCCCTTCGAGGGCGCGGGCACGTAGACAGCGGCAACGGACATGGGCAGTCCCCCTCCACAGCTCGACTTCCCCACCTGAGCGGTGGGGAAGTTCGGTGGTCATCGTCAGGCGATCGCTTGTCCCCGGTCGTGGTGGAGAGGTCGCGGACGCCGTAGCCATGTCTATCAAGCAGGACTGACAACGCTTGCGTCGTCCAGTTATTGCCGGGAGATGTTCTGCAGGTGCGCAGGAACCCTCCTCCCGTCACCGTGGCACCATGGACGTCGCTCCTTTGACACCTCAACAGTTCCGTCCAGGCCGAACGGGTCCGGAATCAGAGCAGCCGTGTAAGCCCTCTGAACCTCGGTCAAGAAACGGCAAAGCCGCCGTTCCGCTGCAGGTCAGGAAGTGTCCTCCCCGCACACGCGGGGGTCAGCCGCCGGGGCCGATCTGTTCCAGCAGTTCAGCGATGTCCTCCCCGCACACGCGGGGGTCAGCCGATGAACGTGCCGACCCTCGGCGGCTACTACGTGTCCTCCCCGCACACGCGGGGGTCAGCCCGTTTTGTAGTGCTGCCAGTTGTCCACGTCCGGGTCCTCCCCGCACACGCGAGGGTCAGCCGAACGGAACGTTCTCCGGCACCATTCCGGTGCCGTCCTCCCCGCACACGCGGGGGTCAGCCGCTGTGCCCGGGCGAGCCGGGCGGTGGTGATGGGTCCTCCCCGCACACGCGGGGGTCAGCCGTCGGCACCCTCAGGGGAAGTCAGGAACTCGATGTCCTCCCCGCACACGCGGGGGTCAGCCGTCGAGGTGGAACAACAGCACCTTCACCGCGACGTCCTCCCCGCACACGCGGGGGTCAGCCGCCCCAGGGCAGCATGTCCGCCCCGACGAAGGCGTCCTCCCCGCACACGCGGGGGTCAGCCGTACCCGGCCGCGATGCTCAAGGCCCGTGCGATGTCCTCCCCGCACACGCGGGGGTCAGCCGTTCCGGCGGCGCGTTCCCTGCCCGCGCTTTGCGTCCTCCCCGCACACGCGGGGGTCAGCCGGAAGTCCGGCATGGCCGACCGGCGAGACCGCAGTCCTCCCCGCACACGCGGGGGTCAGCCGGCGCCGGCGTCGGCCCGGCACGACTACGTGGGGTCCTCCCCGCACACGCGGGGGTCAGCCGACCGACCTGGAGCGGGCCCAGGCCGCCAGCGAGTCCTCCCCGCACACGCGGGGGTCAGCCGCAAGATCGCCGCACGCGGCTACATCTTCCAGAGTCCTCCCCGCACACGCGGGGGTCAGCCGCGCTCCGGCATCTACCTGCTGCCCAAGCGCCCGTCCTCCCCGCACACGCAGGGGTCAGCCGTTCGCACCGGCGATCAGGACCGGCGCTGCCAGGTCCTCCCCGCACACGCGGGGGTCAGCCCGCCGAGTGGGCGAGGATTGCCGCGCCGAGCAGGTCCTCCCCGCACGCGCGGGGGTCAGCCGGCAGACGGCGGGCCACCCCTGTGCCAATACCCGTCCTCCCTGTACACGCGGGAGTCAACCGTAGCGGCTGACAAGGTCGGCCAGCGCACCTCGATCGCGGGCTGCGAAGCGGCCAGGAAGTCATAGGAAGTCGCAGGAAGTCAGGGCCACTTCACGGGCGAACAGGCCGATGACGACGGCTCCACCGTGAACGCGGCGGCTTCCTCGGGTGGATGCGTTGCGGCCGAGATCTGCGGCCGGATCCGAATCCCCTCGGCCTCGGCGTGAGGGACCGGTTCCGCCGTTGGGATGGTTGCTCGGCTGACACGCGGCGGGTCCCGGGGGATCGGACTGTGCGCTGATATCGCTCTAGCCGTGGTGCTCCGCGGAGCGCCGTGACGTTGGAAGCCATCAGCCCACCCGGAGGCAGGATGCTTGGCGACACCGGTGCACCCACGCCCGGCGCGAGCCAGGTGGCCTGTACGCAGCCATCCGTCGATGACCTGTTCGGAGCGCGCTCCGTTCCGCACACCAGTTCCCCGAGTGTGTACGCGGGTAAGGGGGTGACCCGTGGCAGGGACGGATACTTCGACAGTGGCACCGCGGGGCTGGTCGTCAGACGGGTCGGGGCTGCGGGTACGTACCTGCTGACCTGTGCGCACGTACTCGGTGTGGCACCCGTCGGGCCGGCGGCCGAGGGTGTCGACCAGGTGTTCTCGCCGGCTCCGAGCTCGGTCTGCGGCATCGATTGCCGTCACCCCATCGGCGACGTGGTGCAGGAGACCCTCCAGCCGACCGACAACACGGCGATCCAGGCCAAGGTGCGGATCGGCCAGACCGATTTCGCGGTCGACGCCGCCCTGGTCAAGCTCGACCCCACGGCGGGCTCATCGAACGACGTGCCGAAGATCGGGAAGATCACCGGTGTGCGGGACCTCATCTCCGAGTGGTTCCTGTCGACCACCACCCCGGTGACGACGGTGCCGGCCGAGCGGCAGATCGCGGTGCGCAAGTACGGGATGAAGACCGAGCTGACCGGAGGCAGGATCGTCGCCCTGCGGAAGGTTCCGGTCGTTCCGGCGTCCGGCCAGCCCACGGAAGGGTGGCTGTTCGAAGTCGAGTTGGTGCTGCCATCGGGCTCGGTTCCCGAGCCCAGGGAATACCGGCTCGACATGGACCGCTACCGGATCGCGGAACCGAACATCACCCCGCAGATCATCGCCTCGCGCATCGCGCAGAATTCGGGCCTGGCGGTGACGCCGGGCGGCTCGGCGAGCAACCCCACCGTCGTCGTCCGCGGTGCGCACTTCTCCGAGCCGGGCGACTCGGGTGCACCGATCGTCGATGACGCCGGAAAGGTCGTCGGCATCATCGCGAGCGGGGTGCTCGCCCCGATCCTCGTCGTCGGGCAGCCCCAACCCGTGCAGATCCTCGGGCCGCGCACCCATGGGATCTTCATTTCCGCCGCGCTCCAGCACGTGAACGCCGAGATGGCCCCGCCGGGTTCTCACACGGCCGGACCTGCCGTCGCCGTACCCGGCATGCCGCTCGCCCGAGGCGGCGGGCGTCCGGTGGACTGGCCCGCGGTGCACGGCGCGTGCGCGGCCCTGGAACGCAGCGATCTCGGCGCCCGCCTGGGTCCGGCGTTCCGGCGGCACGCGGAGGAGGTCCGGTACCTGGTCCACCACAACCGGCGCGTACTGGTCACCTGGCACCGCCACCGCGGGCCCGCCTTCGTCCATGCCGCCCTGCGCAACTCCGACGAGCCGGACTGGCCCGTGCCGGCCGCGATCCAAGGGGTGAGGCTGGTGGACCTGCTGTGCGTGATGCGGGACGTGCTGCTGGTCGAGGGCAGTGCGTCTCTCCGGGCCGACATCGCCGACCACCAGGAGCAGGTGCTGGAGGTGGCCCGGCGCACGGCGACCCTCCGTGATCTGCTCGGCCTGCCCGATGCGGCCCCGCCACCGCTGGTCCGGATCGTCAACTCCCGGGGGATTCCCGGCGTCGCCGGGGCCCTGGTGCACGATTCCCACGGCAGGCGCTACCTGCTGGCCAGCCACCACGTCGTCCTCGGCGGCGGAGCGGGGGAAGGTGAGACGGTCTGGGCCCTGCCGTCCTCGGGCGACCCGGCTGCCGCGTCGGTCGAGCCGGTCCGACTGGGGTACGCCCGCCGCGGCCACCTCGGGCAGGTGGAGTTCGGCGGTGACCACCACTTCGTGGACGGCGCCCTCATCGAGATCGAACCCGACGGCCGGCAGGAGCGCCCCGCGTGGCTGCGGCAGGCCCTGGGCGGTGCCTGGCCCACGGAGACCGGCCACCCGGAACCCGGTGAACGGGTGACCAAACACGGTCCGGCCACCGGCCTCACGCAGGGACGCGTCCTCGATGTCGCCTACCCCGACCGCCCGTTCATCGGGGGCCGCGAGCTGGTTGCCCCCGGGCAACTGCTCGTCGGCTCGCACGATCCCGATCTGACGTTCACCGCGCCGGGCGATTCGGGGGCCGCTCTCCTGGACCAGCGAGGCCGCATCGTCGGGCTGCTCTGGGGTGCCACCGCCAACGGCGACGGCGTCGCCTGCCCCGTCGCGCCACTGCTGGACTGCCTCGGGGTCGGTCTCGGCCCGGGACGGGAGGAAGGGTCATGAGCTCGTCGGAGAGCTGGCGCAGGCTGCTGCCGGGGGTGCGCCGGAGACTGCACCGGCTCCCGGGCGTCGTCGGGGTCGGGCTCGGCGTCGGTGACGGCGGAAGCACGGAGCCGGTCTGGCGGGTGTACGTCCGGGGGGAGGGCGACGGCGTGCCGCGAACGGTGCTCGGCCTGACCACGCATGTCGTGGCCGCGCTTCCGACGGCCGCGACCTCGGGCCCGCCGTTCATCACCGCCGGGGCCAGCATCGAGACCAATCACCACGGGGGCCCGGGAAGCCTGGGGTGCTTCGCCCGGGACCGGAACGGCCGCCCTGTCCTGCTCTCCTGCTCGCACGTGCTGTTCCCCGGCTTCGAGGTCCTCGACGACATGTGGGTCTTCTCGCCCGAGTACAGCTCGTGCTGCTCCGGCGGAGACCGCGTCGGTCGACTGGTCGTCGACACGAACGTGAAGGCCCAGTCCACGGCGAGCGGGGACTGGGCCGGCGGATACCACGAGGGCACCTGGACGGGTGGGTTCAAGTGGGACGCGACGCGCCAGGCCAGCGAGACGGACTGCGCTGTGGCGACCCTCGCTCCCGGCGTCAGGTTCCACAACGTGTGGCAGGTCAAGACCGGTAGCACGGTGACCAGCATTCCGATCAAAGGTGCGGTCACCAGCGGACTGGGGATCGGCAAGGGCCCGGCGCTGGGCACCCTGCCGAGCCCCGAGCAGTACGTGCGCGTGTACAACGCGGTCAACGGCCGGCTCAAGTACGGAACGCTGGTGGGTCTGACGCCGACCGATCCCGTCGGCGACCCGGAGGGGATCCTCTGGATGGACAAGCGCGGGGACGAGTCGGACCGGACGGAAGGGATGCTGCCGACCTTCCGACAGTTCGTGATTCTTCCCCGGCCCACACCGGTCGCGGGCCAGTCCCTGGAGGACAGTTACCGCGGAGGCGAGAAGCTCTCCTTCCAGAAGGGCGACTCCGGCAGTGTGGTGATCAATCACCAGAATCTCGTCATCGGCATGATCATCCGGCACTGGGACATCCGGAGGAATCTGGGGATCGACCAGACCAGGCCGGAATTCGCCCACGTCGGCTTCTTCGGCGTGGCCACACCGATTCGCACGGTTCTCGATTACCTCCAAGTGGAGATTCCCGCCGTCGAGGAAGGCTGGTCCGGCACCGCGCCGAGCGCCGGAGAGGCGGTGCGCATCGGCCTGGCCGGGCGCGCGGGCGCCGATTTCGCGGCCCAGCGGCACGCCCTGGAACTCCTGCGTGCGGAGCTCAGGACCAGCGTCCGCGGGCGGCTGCTGCTGGGCAAGATCGCGCAGCACTCCAGCGAGGTGAGGAGGCTGCTCACTTCCGTGCGCCCCGTCGCCGCGGCCTGGCAGGCGGTGCAGGGAGCCGGGTTCTACCACCACTGCGTCCAGGGGATCCCGGAACCCGGGCACCGCCTTCCGGCCGCCGTCAACGGCATCACCCGCACCCAGGTGGCCGACACGATGCTGCCGCTGCTGGTCCGGCACGCCGGGCCGGAGCTGCGCCGTGATCTGGAACGGTACGGCCCGATGATCGTGGCGGCGCTGCTGGGAGTCGAGACCATGCAGGACGTGCCGAAGGCGCTCACCTCGTGAACGGCGAGCGCGGCACCCTCGAAGCGCTGGTCGGCCGGCTCACCGCGCTGCTGTCGCCGCTGACCGGTCTCACCCCGGGCGGGGCACGGCAGTTCCTCGCCGAGGTGGGTCTCCCGCTGACCGACGCCCAGGCCGCCTCCATCGCGCCGGCCCTGAGCAGTACCGCCGGCGCCGTCGGCTTCCTCGTGGAGCTGCTGCGTGACCTCCAGTCGGCGATCGACGCCGGGCAGTCGGCGGAGGTCCTGCGCCAGATCGCCCGGGCCGGGGGGCAGATCAATGCCGTCATCACCGGGTTCGACGGTCTGAAAGTCGCACTCACCGGACTGAACCTGCCCGGCGCCACGCCGATCCTCGCGAATCTCCCGGAGCGGCTGTTCAACCTGCTGGTGGCCCGGTTCCTGGGTCACGACTTCGGCGTCAACGAACTGCTGGAATTCCTCGGGATCCTGGTGCGTACGGACCGGAACGTCGGTCTCATCGACCCGCAGAAGCCGTTCTTCACCGAGAACGTCCTCCACCTGGACCGGATCGGCGGTTGGCTCCGCGAGCCGAACACCCAGTTGGGCGCTCTGTACGACTGGGGCGCCCCGGGCTTCGACGGGGTCAAGATCCTCACCGTGTTGGACCGGATCGCCTCCTCCGCCGGGCTGCCGGTGCTGTTCGACAAGACGGCCACGCCTCCCACCCTGGACCTGGTGTTCGCGTCGTTCGCACCGCGCACCGATCTCACCCCGCCCGGCCTGGCGCTGGAACTGCCCGAGGGGCTGACCAAGGGCACGGCCGAGCGCACCAGCGACCGGTGGACGCTCACCCTTCGGCTCGACACCGACGTTCCCGCGCACACCGCGCTCGTCCTCCAGCCCGGCGCGGCACACATCGAGCCCCCGGCCGGTACGACCGTGTCCGGGACCGCCGAGGTCGTGCACAGCTACCTCCGAGAGCCCGGCGATCCTCTGCTGCTGCTGTCGCTGCCCGGCGGGAGCCGGGTGTCCGTGGAGCAGGTGGACTCCGCGCTGCGGATCCGGGCCCTGCCGGACGGCAGGCTCGACGTCGAGATGCGGCTGCTGCTGCGGCGGGGCAGCGTGCTGATCACCCTGGACGGCGGCGACGGATTCCTCGCGAAGCTGCTGAAGGACGTCAGCATCGAGGGTGGCTTCGAGCTCGGTGCCCGGTTCACGCCGACCGACGGCCTGCGCTTCGAAGGCAGCGGAGGGCTGGAAGTGCAGCTCGCCTCACACGTGAACCTCGGCGCGGTCGACCTCTCCGCACTCACCCTGCTGCTCGGGGTGAAGGACAGCTCCTTCATTCTCGGACTCACCGCCGACGTGAAGGCAGCCCTCGGACCGATCCAGGCCGTCGTCCAGGGGCTCGGCACCGAGATCCCGCTCGACCTGGCACCCGGCGGCAAGGGGAACCTCGGGCCGGTCGACGTACGGCCCCGCTTCAAGGCGCCGACGGGTGTCGGGCTGTCCCTGGACCTCGACATCGTCAGCGGCGGCGGGTTCCTCTCCTTCGACCCCGACCGGGGGGAGTACGCGGGGGCGCTGGCGTTCCGACTCGCCGGCTTCATCGACGTCAAGGCGATCGGGCTGCTCTCCACCCGGATGCCGGACGGTTCGGCCGGCTTCTCACTGCTGATCATCCTGACCGCCGAGTTCGGCGGGATCGGCCTCCAACTGGGGTTCGGATTCACCCTGCTCGCGGTCGGCGGCCTGCTGGGCCTGCACCGCGGCATGAACCTCGGTGCCCTGGCGGAGGGCGTGCGGACCGGCTCCGTCGAGTCGGTGATGTTCCCCCGGGACGTGGTCGCCAACGCGCCCCGGATCCTCAGTGACCTGCGGTCCTTCTTCCCTCCGCAGCCCGGCACGTTCCTCGTCGGCCCGATGGCGAAGATCGGCTGGGGAACTCCCACCCTGATCAGTGTCTCCCTCGGGGTCATCGTCGAGATCCCCGGGAACATCGCGATCATCGGCGTGCTGCGGTGCATCCTGCCGGCCAAGGAGCTGCCGCTGCTGGTCCTCCAGGTGAACTTCGCCGGGGCGATCGAGTTCGACAAGCAACGCCTTTGGTTCTACGCCCAGTTGTTCGAGTCCCGCATCCTGTTCATGACCATCGAGGGCGGGATGGGCCTGCTCGTCGGCTGGGGCGAGGGGGATCTCGTCCTGTCGGTCGGCGGATTCCATCCGTCCTTCAAGCCGCCACCGCTGCCGTTCCCGATCCCACCGCGCATCTCGGTCGACATCATCCACCAGCCGTTCGCCCGCATCCGGGTGTCGGGCTACTTCGCCGTCACCAGTAACACCGCGCAGTTCGGTGCGCAGGCCGAACTCGCCCTGGGATTCGATGATTTCGGCCTCGAAGGCCACCTCAGCTTCGACGCCCTGTTCCGCTTCTCCCCCTTCGCGTTCGTCATCGACATCGCGGCCGACCTCGCCCTGAAGGCCTTCGGTGTCGGCCTCTTCGGCATCCACCTGCGGTTCCAGCTGGAAGGCCCCGCGCCATGGCGGGCGCGCGGTCGCGGATCGATCTCGCTGCTGTTCTTCGAGATCTCCGCGGACTTCGACCTGACCTGGGGCGAGGACCACAATCCCACCCTCCCGCCGATCGACGTCCTGGCGCTGCTCAGCGACGAGATCGGCAAGGTGGAAGGATGGCAGACCCGGCTGCCCACCGGTGGCACCGCCGCACTGGTCAATCTGCGCACGCTGTCCGGAACCGACGGGCTGGTCCTGCACCCGCTCGGCACCTTGTTCGTGCGGCAGCGCGCCGTCCCGCTGCACGTGCGGCTCGACCGGGTGGGTGCTCAGCACCCACGTGACGGCAAGCGGTTCAGCATCGCCCCGGCGCCCGACAGCGGCCTGGTCCAGGCCTCGGTCACCGGCGACCGGTTCGCCATGGCCCAGTTCCAGGACATGGACGACGCCGCGAAACTGTCCCGCCCGGCGTACGAGGAGCAGGACGCGGGCCTGGAACTGACCGCCGTGCAGGGGACTCTCGCCTCGGCCCGCGCCGTACGCCGCAGTGCCCGGTACGAGATGATCGTCATCGACAGCAAGGCACGGCAGACGGCTGCGGCGCAGACCGAGGACGCGGTCCGGACGCCGAGCACGGCCGCGGCCGCACCCGGGAAGAAGAAGCTCTGCCGGGTCAGTCCCGTCGTGTTCCAGAACCTGCTCCGCGGCAGCAGCACCAGCCGCTCGTCCCTGTCGCAGCACGAGGCGACCCTGCGTCAGCCCTTCGCCGCGGAGGACACACTCCAGTTGACGGGGCAGCGGTTCGTCGTCGCCCACAAGCGCAACAACCAGCGCGCGTTCTCGACCGGCACCGGCACCGGCGGACTCACCGGGACCGCCGGACTCACCGGCACCGCCGGACTCACCGGGACCCCGGCGAGCTTCCGCAGCCGGGCCGCGGCGGACGACGCGCTCGCCGGGATGGTGCAGGACGATCCGAATCTGGCCGACACGCTGCACGTCATCCCGGAGTCCGAGGCGGTCGGCTCCACCACCGTCTCGGGCGGCTGGAGCGTCACGGACACCGCTCCGGCCGCCTTCGGGACGGACTCCGCCGGCGACACCGCCGTGCTGTTGTCCGGCGGCCAGGTCCTGCTGGCCGGCGGCATCGACAGCGCCGGCCGGGCCCGCGTCGACTGCGCCCTGTTCGACCCCACGACCGGCAAGTGGAGCCCGGCGCACGCCCTGACCACCGCACGTCGTGCCCACACCCTCACCAAGGTCTCCGAGAACACCGCACTGGTCGTCGGCGGCCTGGCGGCGGACGGCTCCCCGGTGGGCACCGCCGAACTCTACGACCGGCTCCGGGACACCTGGTCCGCGACCACGGGGCAACCCGCCTCCCCCCGGTACGGACACTCCGCCACGGCACTACCGGGCGGCAAGGTGCTCGTCGCCGGAGGTACGGGGATCACCGCCCGCCGGCCGTCCGCCCTGGCGTCGGCGGAACTGTACGACCCCGACGGCGGCACCTGGGCGTCCGCCAAGCCGATGACCGAAGCGCGCACCGGGCACCAGGCCGTACTGCTGCACGACGGCCGGGTCCTCGTCGTCGGCGGCGCGCTGTTCAACGGGGCGGGCTGGGCTTCCCTCGCCTACTGCGAGCTGTACGACCCCGCCACGGGCACCTGGACGCCCACCGGCAGCCTCGCCACGGCCCGGACCGGCCACCGGGCGACCCTGCTGCCGAACGGCGTGGTCCTGGTCACCGGTGGCGACGCCCCCACCGGGCGCCCGGGCCGCACCTACCGGGCCGGCGCGCTGGACTCCGCCGAGACCTACGACCCGGCGACCGGGGTGTGGACCCCGATCACTCCCATGCCCGGCGGGCGCGGCCGCCACCGCGCCGTGCTGCTGCCGACCGGCAAGGTGCTGGTCGTCGGCGGAACCGGCGGTCCCCGCCGCCACGTCGGCTACCGCGACGCCGTCACGTACGACCCGGACACCGGCAGGTGGAGCGGTACCGGGGGACTGGCCACCGGCCGGTGGGACTTCGCCGCCCTGGTCCTCGCCGACGGGCGGGTGCTGGCCGTCGGCGGCCGCACCCTGACCGGGCTCGCGGCGCCCGATCAAGGACAGGACGTCCTGACGGACGCCGCCGAGATCTTCACTCCATGAACGCACCGACGAGGAAGGGTTCGCGGCGATGACCAGCCCCACTTTGGCAGCCACCGGGCAGTGGAAAGCGACCGGGGCGTTGCCGTCGGCCGCCGGCTGGTACGGCCAGCACGACAGCGCCGTCGTGCTGACCGACGGCCGGGTCCTGGTCGTGGGCGGCGCGGACGGCTCGGCGGCGGCGCTCGCACAGGCCGCCCTGTACGACCCCACCACGAAGAAGTGGGCCGCCACGGCCGGTCTGCAGACCCCGAGACGGCTGCACACCGCAACCAGGCTCTCCGACGGCAAGGTCCTCGTCACGGGCGGCATCAGCGGGTCGGCACAGTTCCCGTCACCCGGGCTGGCCGCGGCCGAGATCTACGACCCGACCGCCGGCACCTGGTCCGCCGCCGCCGGCATGCACACGCCCCGGTGGGGGCACAGCGCCGTCCTGGTCGGCAAGCAGGTCCTCGTCGCGGGCGGGACCACGCCGCGCTCCGCCCAGTCGGTCAGGGCACTGAACTCCGCCGAGCTGTACGACCCCGAGCACAACACGTGGACCGAGGCGGAGCCGATGACCGACGCCCGGAGCGGCCACCCCGCCGTGGTGCTGGCCAACGGCCGTGTCCTCGTCATCGGGGGCACCGTACCGACGGCCCGCGACGAGGACACGGCGCTGACCTACTGCGAGCTGTACGACCCCACCACGAAGAAGTGGACCCCGACCGGCGGCCTCGGCGTGCCGCGCGCCCGTCACCAGGCGACCGTGCTCTCAGGGGGCGCCAGTGTGCTGGTCACCGGCGGCCGTGCGCCGGGCGGGCCCGGCGACGGCACGTTCGACCCCTTCAGCCGGGCGAGCGCCGAGCTGTACATCCAGGACACCGGCCAATGGACCGCCGTGCCCGACATGCCCGGCGGGCGCGCCCTGCACCGCGCCGTCGCGCTCGGCGCCTCGAAGGTCCTCGTCATCGGCGGCAGCGACAACGTACGCGACGACGTCGGGTACGCCAGCGCCCTCGTCTTCGACGTCGGCACCGGCAGCTGGACGACGGCGGCAGGTCTGGCGACGGGCCGGTGGGCGTTCGCGGCCGCGGCCCTGTCGGACAAGCTCGTGCTCGTCGCCGGCGGTGCCGTGCGATCGGGGCTGGCCGCGGCGAAGCCCGGCGCGGAGGAACTGACCACCGGCTCGGAACTGTTCGACGCCGACGCGACGGGCACGCCGTGACCTCCAACGCCTACACGTTCCTGCCCTGGCTGCGCTCCGGGATCGCCACGAGGATCACCACCGACCCGGGGACCGCGTCCCGGGCCGTCGTACCGGTCGCCCTGCGGGTCACCGGTGAACCCCTGACCGGGACCGTCCCGCTCAGCCGTGACGTCAGCAAGACGGTGCAGCTGTACGGGCCGGGCGACGTCATCGGCGTGGATCCCCGGGCGATCTCCCGTACGGAGCCGCGGCCGTGGATCACGAACGTCGAGCCCAACTACCTCGCCCACATCGAGTTCTACGACGAGGACTTCCCCTGGCGGTACAGTCCCGCGGCGCCCGATGCCACGACCCGACGGCTGCGGCCCTGGCTCGCGCTGGTCGTCCTCGCCGGCGGTGAGGACTCGCGGGTGGGCCCCGACGCGGAGTTCGAGGACGGCAAGGCCGCCGGGCGTCCACTGCCCTTCATCACCGTCGCCGCACCAGCAGCTCTGCCGCCGGCCGGAGAACTGGGCGCCTGGGCGCACGTGCACGTCAACGGCTCCCTGGACACACCGGTGGCCTCCGACGACATGCCCGGGGTGCTGTCCGCCCTCGGCCGGGTCCTGCGGGAGAACGCCGACCAGGCGTGCGCCCGACTGATCTGCCCGCGCCGCCTCTCTCCCCTCACCGGCTACCACGCCTTCCTGGTACCGGCGTTCGAGACCGGCCGGCTGGCGGGCCTGGGGCTGGACCCGTCCCGTTCCCCGGGCGCCCTGCACCCCGCCTGGGGAACGGCCTACCCGGGTCAGGAGGCGGCCGGGCAGCTTCCGTACTACCACCGGTGGTTCTTCTCGACGGGCAACGCGGGCGACTTCGAGTACCTCGTGCGCCTGCTGGATCCCACCAAGCCACTGGATCCGAGTGTCTGCCGCCGCGACATCGACGTGCACCGCAGCCAGGGCCCCCTGGTGCCCGGCATCACCGTCCCGCCGGAACTCGGCGGGGTGCTGAAGCTGGGCGGTGCCCTCCAGCAGCCCGAGCGGGTCAGCGACAACTACGACAACTGGGACGACCTCCAGCACCTCGGCTTCACCTATCCGCATCCGTTCCAGCGGGCCCTGGCGGGCGTGATCAACCTCGCCGACGACTACCTGACGAAGGCTCCGGCCGCCGCTCACACCGCCCTCGCCGCCTCCGTCTCCGAGGAGGCCGGACCGGCCGCCGCGACGGCCGACCCGATCATCACCCCACCGCTGTACGGACGCTGGCACGCGCCCGCCTCGCGCCTGCTGACGGAGCGCGACGGCAGCCCGGTCCCGCACAACCGTGACTGGGTGCACAAGCTGAACCTCGACCCCCGCTACCGGGTCGCGGCGAACCTGGGCGCCGACGTGGTGCGCAAACGGCAGGAGGAGTTCATGGCGGCCGCCTGGGCCCAGGTCGGCGAGGTCCTCGGTGCCAACGCCCGGATCCGGGCCGCGCAGCTGGCCCGAGAGGTGGGGGCCGTGCTGCACGGCAGGCACCTGGCCCCGCCGCCCGCGGCCACCCGGGCGACCACGCCCGCCGTGCCGTCCGGCCGGGCCCTGACCCTGACCGCGCCGGCCCATTCGCGGGTGGTCACGCGTCTGCCGGACCCACCGGCCGGAGCCGGCACACGGGCCGCCGACGGCGCGGCGAGCGAGTCGGACGAACGGATCGCGGTCGGGTTCCGGGTATCGCGGAGCCGGGTGACCGCCGCGCCCCTCTCCGCCACGATGCGGCGCATCACCCGGCCGGGGTCGCGGCTGATGCGTACGCTGCCGTTCACCGAGCAGCGGCCGCCGCACGCGCTGGTACCGAGGATCGACGCGGATTCCGACGGGGTCACCGCCGCCGCGCCCAAGGCGGTGCCGGCCGCCGTGGTCACGCCCGCCCAGCTGGACCGGGTGCTCCATCCCGCGCCGCCGGTCCCGCCCGCGGCCGCGAGCGCCGCGGGCACCGATCCGGCGGACCAGCTGCCGACCAGCGAGAACTTCCTCCTGACCCTTCCCGGTGACCCGTTCGTCCCCTCCGCCGGCGGTCTGGAGGACAGCCCCGAGGCCAAGGCGTTCAAGAAGGCGCTCCACGAGCTCTACGAGGGATGGACCGACGCCTCGCTGGGCGGCCGGAGCGATTCGAGGCGCCCGCTGAACGTCCCCGGCACCACCGACGCGATGCTGGCCGGGCTGCGCGCCGACACGACCGTGCCGAGGAGCCTGCTGAGCTCGGTGAAACTGCCGCAGCGGCTGGCGCCGTTCGCCGAGAAGTTCCTGGAAGCCATGGCCTACCCGGTCCTGGACATGCCCATGTACGAGGCCCTGCTGGACCAGTCGGTGGACCTGTTCGTGCCGAACCTCAACCGGGTGGCGCCGAACTCGATCACCCTGCTGGACACCGACCAGGCGTTCATCGAGGCCTATCTCGTGGGGCTCAACCACGAGATGGCCCGTGAGCTGCTGTGGCGTGAGTACCCCACCGACCAGCGGGGCACGCCGTTCCGGCAGTTCTGGGACGTCCGCGCGGTCCCGGCGCGGCCCGGTGAGAGCGCCGGGAAGCGCCGGGAGCGGCTGTACGACATTCCGGCGATCGCCACCTGGGATCAGGGGTCCGAGCTCGGGGCGCACGACCACCGCGCCACGGGGGCGCAGGAGAACCGACTGGTGCTGGTCATCCGGGGCGAGCTCCTGAAGAAGTACCCGAACGCGGCCGTGTACGCCCACCGGGCCCGCTGGGACCCGAGCGACGCCCACCCCGACCCCACCAGAGAACGGGTCCCGGTCGAGCTGGTCGACGAGGCGAACCCCTCGCTCGCCGAGATCCGGCTGCCGCTGTACGAGGCGAAGGTCGCCCCCGACATCTACCTGCTGGGCTTCGACCTGACCTCGAAGGTGGCGAAGGGCGAGCAGCCGCCGGGCAGCGCAGGCTGGTTCTTCGTCATCAAGGAGCGTCCCGGAGACCCCCGGTTCGGTGCGGACATCGGCCCCGCCACTCGCGTGGAGGTGTGGAACGACCTGGCCTGGCCGGACATCGACCCCCGGAACAGCGGATTCATCCGGCTCGACGGCGACACCCAGCCCGTGGTCCTCAAGGAGTTCGACCAGCCCGCGGACGACGCGGAGAAGCAGGACCAGCACGTCGAGGACCTGTCCCTCCCGCTCTGGCACGCCGGCCTCAGCTCCGCCGACATCGCCTACATCCTCTACCAGGCGCCGGTGCTGATGGCCGTGCACGCCCAGGAGATGCTGCCGTGACCCCTTCCGACCTGCGCGCCGCGCTCCCGCTCAGCGACGACTTCCCGGTACTGCTGGGACCGGTGCGGCTGGAGACCCGCTTCACCGCGACCGAACTGCTCGTACGGGTCTTCCCCGACGAGTGGGCGATCGACAAGTTCGAACCCCGCCCCACCGCGGCCGAGGTCGGCGCGCTCGACGCCTACTGGATCGCCCTGTGGCGTGCGGGGGGCAACGCCGCGGCCGAGCAGGCCGCATGGCGGGAGCTGACCGGCCGGATCCCGGCCGGTCGTGCGAACTGGCTGCTCCAGAGCCGCCGCCCGGCCAATCCGGACGAGCAGCCCCACGACGTGCCGCCCGAGAACACCGTGCTGGTGGTCCTCAGCCCGCAGCCCGTGGCCGCGGCCGACCGGCCGCCGACGGTCACCTACTGGACCGCGGTCTGGCGGGCGCACGGGGACCGGAAGCTGATCCAGACCGCCGACGTGCAGCTGATCGCGGCGGTCGGCGCCGCTCGCGCCGACGCCATCCGGCGCCGGCGCCCGATCGGCCTGGACAGCGCCCCCGCGGGCGCCGGGGACGGCGTCGTCATCGCCTTCCTGGTGCTCGCGCCGCCCGCCGCGGCGGATGTCGCCCCCCGTTCGTGGACCCAGGCGGCGCGGGCCCAGCTGCTGCCCGACCAGTTCACCGTGCTCGGATTCGTCGGAGGCGAGCAGGTGTTCTCCGCACCCGGCAAACCGGTGCCGCCCTCCTTGGCGGTGAGTCCGGACCCGGGCTCCACCGACAAACCCAAGGTCGACAAGAACACCGGGGAACTGCACATCCCGGCGGAGCTGAGCTGGCTGACCGACTTCAAGGCCGCGGTCGACGTCGGCATGGGGGTGGCGATCCCGCTCGACGACCACATCCGCGACGGCGTCGACCGGCTGATCGTGTTCGGTGTGCGCCAGAACAGCACCCCGCAGCAGTCCGCGGCCGACTTCGCCGACCTGATCACCCGCCAGCTGCGCAGTCCCGCCGGATTCGCGCTGCTCCCGCAAGGCACGCCGACCAACAACAGCGAGCAGGCGCCCGCCGGCCAGGATCCCCGCCCGGAGGCCGACGCGGTGCTGCGGACGGCCTCCGGACTGCGCCCCCTGGACGCGACCGGCGACTGGACCGCCAAGACCGACGGGCAGTGGTTCGCGGAGTACCTCGGGATCGACCCCGCCGTGCTCGCGGGGGTGGCCAACGCGGACCGGACCGACCAGCGCGACGCGCGCGCCGCGAACACCGCGCTGTGGCCCGCGACCTGGGGCTCGTACCTCCAGACCATGATGCATCCGGTCGTTCCCGCGCAGGTGGTGGCCGAGACCCGCGAGTTCTTCGTCCGGCACGTGTCGGGCCGCGGCCCGATCCCGGCGGTCAAGATCGGACGGCAGCCCTACGGCATCCTGCCCACCACGGCCCTGTCCCGGCTGGTCCTGCCGACCTCGGCGCACCGGCGCGAGCTGAACAAGCTGCTCACCGCCGCCGCGCAGGACTGGCAGGCCGCTGCCGCGCACGTGGAGTACCTGGGCAAGCACACCGACGACCCGCATCAGCAACTGCTCGACATCCTGGCACTGCACCCCACCTCCGCCGAGTACTACCAGCGGTACGCCCAGAGCGTCGAGGACATCTTCAACCGCGAGAACTTCCGCAGCAACGGCCCGCAGGTGCTGCCTGCCCTGGAGGACCGTCTGCACATGCCCCAGCCGATCCGCGCCCTGCTGGCCCGGCTCGGCCTCACCGCCGCGGGGACGCCCGACCCCGACGTGATCCGCCGCCTGTTCGCGGAGGAGCAGCACCCCCTGCTGGGACCGCTCGTCGACGACCGGCCGCTGTCGGAGACCGAAACCGTCCGCGGCTACCTCCCGGACGGCCGCAACTACCTGAAGTGGCTGGCCGACAACGCGGGCCGGTCCCTGGAGACCATCCGGCTGGAGGAGGGATTCACCGCCGGCCGCCCGCCGGCCGCGCTGCTGTACCTGCTGCTCCGCCACGCCGTGCTGCTCGGCTGGGAGGAGGCCGCGCGCAAGCTGGCGGCCGAAGCGAGCGAGACCGTGTCGGCCGCGGACCCCCTGTTCATCCACATCAGGAACACCGTTCCCGCCCAGCCGAGCGAGAGCCGCTTCCGCAAGCTGTACTCCCCCGATCCCGCCATCACCACCGACCCCGACCAACTGGTGGTGGACTTCATCGGCTCACTCACCGGCCCCCATGACGCGACCACCCAGCTGATGGAGCAGGTACGGGCCCTCGAACTGCTGGCGGACGTGCCCACCGCAGCCCTGGAACGGGTGATGGCCGAGCACCTGGACTGTGCCTCCTACCGGCTGGACGCCTGGCGGCTCGGACTGGCCAACGAACGCCTCAGTGAGCTGCGCTTCGGCTCCGACGGCACCTCGGCACCGCGGCGCGGCCTCCACCTCGGCGCCTACGGATGGCTGGACGACATCAAGCCGCGGACACCCGCGCTCACTCCGGTGCAGCTGACCGGCAGCCTCGCCGCGCTCTTCACGCCGAACGGATCGACCCCGCTGCTGCACGACCCCCACAACGGCGGCTACGTACACGCTCCGTCACCCGCCCACGCCACCACCGCCGCGGTGCTGCGGGCCGGGTACGTCGCCAACGCCACACCCGACAACCCCGGAACCTTCGCCGTCAACCTGAGTTCCGAGCGCGTCCGGGTCGCGCTGAGCCTGCTGGACGGGCTGCGCCAGGGCCAGTCCCTGGGGGCGCTGCTCGGCTACCGGTTCGAACGCGCCCTGCACGACCGGCACAACGATGTCGAGCTGGACAAGTTCCTGCCGGCGCTGCGCGGTGCGTTCCCGCTCCGGTCCGGGCGGCTGTCGGCCGTCGACTCCGCGCATCCCGTGGAGCTGATCGAGGCCCGCAACGTCGTGGACGGCCTCGCCCTGGTACGCCGTGCGACCCGGGAACCGGCCTTCCCGGAGTACCCGTTCGGCGCCTCGGCCATGCCGGAGGCGAGCGAGCCCGAACGACAGGCGATGAACGCCGAGGTACAACGGCTGCTCGACATCCATGACGCACTGGCCGACCTGGCCGTGGCCGAAGCCACCCACCAGGTGCTGTCGGGCAACACGGAAAGGGCCGGGGCGACGCTCGACGCGTACGCCAAGGAGGGGTTCCCGCCCGACCCGGCGGTGGTGCGCACCCCGCGCGGCGGCGTCACCCTGACCCACCGCCTGGGTCTGAAGCTGACCAGCGGCCTGCACCCGGACCACGGCGCCGGTGTGCTCCGCGGCAACGGCCCGCGGGCCCAGGCCGAGCCCGCTGTCAACGCCTGGCTGCCGACGCTGCTGCCGACCCAGATGAACGTCGCCGTCCGGGTCACCTGGGTGGATCCGGTCGACGGCCAGGAACGCAGCCGCACCGTCACCCAGTTCGACCTGCAACTCCAGCCGCTCGACATGCTGTGGGGGGTGCGGCTCGGCGACGAGGCCGTGGCGAAGGACCCGGTGAACGGAGTCGTTCCGGCCGGCGACACGGTCGACCGGATCCGCGCGACGACCGACCTGGACGACCGGATCATCGGCTTCGTCATCGCCAAGGACCAGCCCCGGCCGGACGCGAAGCTGATCATCCGGCACACCGAGCCGATCGCCGACAAGGTCACCTTCTTCGAGGTCGCGCCGCTCATCGCCGCACTGCGGACACTGCTGACCACCGCACGGCCACTGCGCCCCTCGGACCTGGTCCCCGGCGCCGGTACCCAGCAGGTCGACCGGGCCGGCGATGACGCGGTGTCCCTGCCCCGGGAACGGCCCGCCGCCGTCCGCGCCTCCCTGGACCAGCTCCGCCAGGACACAGCCGCCTATCTCGGCTCCCTGGCGCCGCTGTTCCCCGCTCCGCCGGCCGCACCGAACCGTGCGGCGGTCCTCAGCGGGATCGACTCCTTCCTGACCGGGTACGCCGACCTCGTCGTCACGGCCGGCGGATTCGGCCTGGTGCGCGGCGGCTGGGGCGAACTGGCCCGGTGGCGGCGCGCCGTGTACTCCGACGTACAGACGGCGGTCCGGCTCACCGCCGACCGCATGAAGAAGACACTCGACGCGGCGGACGCCCTGATCGCCACCTACGACCGGCTGCCCGCGTCGACGACCTCGGACACCCGGTTCCGGCTGCTCCAGCAGGCCGAGTGGCTCCTCACCACCCGGCCGACCACTCCCCGGCCGGCACAGCCCGCACAACTGCGCTCCATCGTCGGCACCCGGCGCACCGCGTTCAACACCCGCCTCCAGGCCCTGCGCAACGTGGCGAGGACGACGACGAAGACACTGAGCGGACTGTTCACGGAGGTCGCGGCGCTGCTGCCGCTGACCGAGTTCGACCCGACCGGACTGGACCTCACCCCGTTCCAGGACCGGGCCGTCGCCTTCGGAGCCGACCTCCTGCACCGGGCCCAGACCCTGCACGGCGAGGTCACCGGCCGGCTGTCCGACGCCGACAAGGCGCTGGCCGCGTACGACCAGGCGATGACCGGGCCGGACCGGGTACTCGCCGCGACCGAGGCACTCCAGGCGATGCTCGGCGAGGACGTACTCCTGGTACCCGAGTTCACGGCCACCGATCAGCTCACCGGTGACTGGAAGAAGGCACGGGGCGACAGCACCAAACTGCTGCGCCACCTCACCCAGGACTTCAACCGCGACTTCCCGGTCGACGACTGGGTCCACGGCATCGCCCGCGTCCGGAACAGGCCGCGCCAGTGGGAGCAGGCCGTCATCCTCGCGGACGCGCTGCGCGGCCCCAACGGCGGCCTTCTCAGTGATCTCCCCGGCTGGCAGGAGCCGGACCTGGTTCCGATCCAGCTGCCCTACCAGCAGGGCGACACCTGGCTCGGCATGGAGTTCGCGACCGGCGCCGTCATCGACCAGGACCGGCTCCTGTTCACCGCCCACTACGCGCCCGAGTCGCTGCTGCCCGGGAACCAGCACTGCGGGCTGCTGTTCGACGAATGGACCGAGGTGATCCCCGCGCAGAGCGAGACCACCGGCATCACGTTCCACTACGACGGCCCGGATTCCGAGCCGCCGCAGGCCATGCTTCTCGTCGTCCCCCCGGCTCGGACCGGCAGCTGGAACAGCGACGACCTGGTCGCGGCGATCGGCGAGACCCTGGACCTGGCCAAGACCCGTGCCGTCGAGCCGGAGCACCTGGACACATCCGCGTACGCGCACCTGCTGCCGGCGACGGTGATGTCGGCGACCCGGCGGCCGATCACCATCAGCACCGACCTCTCCATCTCCAACCTGCGCTGGAAGACCCATGGCTGAGCCGCCCCGCATCAAGGACCTGCGCTCCGCGCTGGACACCCGCGCGTTCCCGACCGTCGGCTTGTGGAACCGCCTCGAAGGCCGACCGCGTACCACCGAGTTCGACCGCGCGCTCCGCGCCGAGGTCCGCGACCCGCTGTGGATGCTCAGCCGGCAGTGGCAGCTCGGCGAGTTCCGCGGAGCGGACGCGGGCTCGCCGGTCACCGCGATGTACTCGGTGGCCGCCGCCACCCCGAGCCGGTTCCGGCCGGCCGGGAGCACGACCGAGAGCCTGCCCGCCGACCGGCCGATGGAGACCGTCGCCGAACGGCGGCCGCTGCCGTTCGCGGCCGGCGACGACCGGGTCTCCTTCGACCTGCGTCTGGCCATCGGACGCCGCTGGCTCAAACTGCTCGGACTCCAGCCGGGGCTGAAGCATCTGCGCGGCGCCTACATCACCCGCTACCCGGTCCAGCGGCCCGACCGCGACAAGGACGCGGACGCCCCACGGGTCGCCCACCCCGAGGTGTGGTCGACCCTCCAGGCCGTGCAGGGGCGCCGGATGGACGGGTACGAGCTCTACCGGCACCTGAAGGTGGAGAACGGGCACGCCTGGGACGGCATCACCGGTGTCTTGGTGCTGCGCGACCAGCTGGACAGTCTCGGTGCCCGGCTCGTCGCCTGGTTCGACGAGCTGATCGACCAGCCCCACGGTGACGGCACATGGGACGCGACCCGGTTGGAACACCGGTTCTCCGTCTCCGCTGCCGCGCCCGACGGGGGTGAGAAGGTTCTGACCTCCCCGGAGTACCCAGGGGGACACCTGGACTGGCATGCCTTCTCGATCGATCCGACAGGCCCGCTCGGCGGCCCCGTCCCGGTCCCCGAACAGGTCACCCGGAACGTGTTTCCCGCACCGGTCCGCTACTCGGGCATGCCGCTGCCGCGGTGGTGGGCGGTGGAGGACGGGCGGACCAACTTCGCCGCCGTTCAGCCCGACAGCACCGACCTCGCCCGGCTGGTCTTCCTCGAGTTCGCGCTCGTCTTCAGCAACGACTGGTACCAGGTGCCCTGTGACCTGCGGGCGGGTGTGCTGGCATCGGTCCGCGGCCTGGCGGTCACCGACGTCTTCGGCCAGCGGCAGTGGATCAAACCTGCGGGAGCGGGCCAGGACGAGGACTGGCAGCGCTGGTCGATGTTCACCCTCGACACCCTCGGCACCGAGGACGTCGCCGCCGACACCAGCCTCTTCCTGCCGGCCAGCGTGCCGAAGGTCGCCGAGGGGCCGGTACTGGAGGAGGTCCTGCTGATCCGCGACGAGAACGCGAACATGGTCTGGGGCCTGGAGCAGACGGTCCGGCTGCCGACCGGAGAGCCGCGCCGGGGCAGCGAGGTGGCCGCGGAGATCCTCGCCCACCGGATGCGTCTGCGCCCCGCACCCGCACCGGACTCCGCCACGGCGCCCATCTCCTACCGGCTGATGAACTCCGTCCCCGACAACTGGCTGCCCTTCATCGCCGCCCATGTCCCCGGCGGCAACCGTGCCATCAGACTCCAGCGCGCCCAGATGCTCAGCCCGGTCGACGGCAAACCCGTCACCCCCCGTACGAGTCTGCTGCGCGAGGGTCTCGACGACGGGAACCCGTACTTCATCAACGAGGAGGAAGTCACCCAGGCCGGAACCAGGATCGCCGTGGCCTTCAACCGCACCCGCTGGCAGAACGGCCGTGTGGCGGTCTGGCTCAGCGCCCAGCGCGGCCTCGGCCGCGGCGAGGGCTCCAGCGGGCTGGCCTTCGACACCATCGTCACCGGCGCCCCTTAGGGCGTGTCTTTCGGAGCCATGAGGTCGAGGACGGCGAGGACACCGGGTGGCCCGGTTTTCGAGCGGTCGTGGATACGGCGATGAGTTTTCCCGGCCCGGAGAGTCCTACCGTTGTCCGACACCACTGGAGGAACACATGGCTCAGCTCTTACGAGTGCAGAACTTCAACGTCTCGAGCGACGGCATCGGTGCCGGTCCCGATGCGAACCAGAGCTTCGAGAGTCCGTTCGGCCTTGCCGGTCCCGAGCGGCTGTTCGCCTGGGCCGGCGCCACGGCGAGCTGGCCGATGCGCACGGATCCCGGGGGCAGCCGGGGCCTCGACGACCACTTCACCCGGGACTACGCGCGCAACATCGGCGCCGAGATCATGGGGCGCAACAAGTTCGGGCCCCAGCGCGGGCCCTGGCAGGACCACGAGTGGCGCGGCTGGTGGGGTGACGAACCGCCGTTCCGCACGCCGGTGTTCGTCATGACCCACCACGAGCGCCCCTCGTTCACGCTCTCCGACACCACCTTCCACTTCGTCGCCGGCGACCCGGCCACCGTCCTCGACCAGGCGCGAGAGGCGGCGCAGGGCAAGGACGTCCGACTCGGCGGCGGGGCCACCACCATCCGCCAGTTCCTCGACGCCGACCTCGTCGACACCCTGCACGTGGCGGTCTCCCCGGTGAAACTCGGCTCCGGCGTCCGGCTCTGGGAGTCACCCGACGAACTGCGCGACCGGTTCCACCTGGAGGTCGTCCCCAGCCCGAGCGGCGTGACGCACCACCTGTTCTGGCGGAAGTGACCGGCCCTCAGGGCGGCCCCGGTCGGCTGTCTGCCACCCGGGGCCGCCCTGAGGCGGGCCGTCGAGGCGTATCCCGGGCGGTCAGTCGGCCGTGACGGGCCGAGCCGTCCGCTCCTTGACCCGTTCGGACCGGACGATGCCGGGCGGGTGCTTCGAATGGAGCCGCGCCCGGGCGGATGGGGAGGCGGCAGCAGGCAGGGCGGGCGATAGTCACGTGCTTGACATCCTCCCCGGCCCTGAAGGACGGGGATTCCCCTCAGCCTCGCGGCTGAGCCGCTGCGCGGGAGCGCTGCGGTGGGACGACTTCCTGCTTCACCGACGACTGCCCGCCCGGAGTGCTCCGTTGAGGTCTTACACCGTCTCCACAGGCTGCAACCGCCAGTCCGGCGGCCAGAAGGTTGCGGGCTGCGTTCACGTCCCGGTCGTGGGTCGTTCCGCAGCCGCACGTCCAGGTGCGGACGTTCAGCGGCATCCTCCCGGTGAGGGTGCCGCAGGTGGAGCACAGCTTGGAGGAGGGGAAGAAGCGGTCGACAACGACCAGCTCCCGGTTGTACCAGTCGGCCTTGTACTCCAGCATGGACCGAAGTTCGGCCCAGCTCGCGTCCGCGATGGCTCGGGAGAGCCGCCGGTTCTTGAGCATGTTCCGGACGGTCAGGTCCTCGATCACGATCGTTTGGTTCTCACGAACGAGTCGAATGGTGAGCTGGTGCAGGAAGTCCCTGCGCCGGTCGGCGATCCGGGCATGTGTCCGGGCGACCTTGAGTCGGGCCTTGGCCCGGTTGTTGGAGCCCTTGGCCTTGCGGGCAAGGTCGCGCTGGGCCTTGGCGAGGCGTTCGCGGTCCTTGCGCTCATGCCTCGGGTTGGCGATCTTCTCTCCGGTGGAGAGCGTCACCAGGCTGGTGATACCGGCGTCGATGCCGACCGCCGCGTTCACGGGATCGGGCATGGTCGGCCGGTCGTCGCACAGCATGGAGACGAACCAGCGCCCTGCCGCGTCCTGCGACACGGTCACGGTGGACGGCACCGATCCCTCGGGCAGCGGCCTGGACCACACGATGTCCAGCGGCTGGTCCATCTTGGCCAGCGTGAGATTGCCGTCCCGGAAGCGGAACGCCGAACTGGTGTACTCGGCGGACTTGCGGGACTTCTTACGGGACTTGAACGTCGGGTACTTCGCCCGCTTGGTCCAGAAGTTGGCGAACGCCCCTTGCAGATGCCGGAGCGTCTGCTGCAACGGAACGCTGGACACCTCACAGAGGTAGGCCAGTTCCTCCGTCTTCTTCCACGCCGTCAGCATCGCCGACGTGGCGTTGTAGTTGACCCGTTCCTGGCGCAGCATCCACGCCTCGGTGCGGGCCTGGAGCGCCATGTTGTAGACCTTCCGCACGCACCCGAACGTGCGCGACAGCTCAGCCGCCTGCGCCTCGGTCGGGTAGAAGCGGCACTTGAACGCCCGCTTCACGTGTGTGGTCGCCATGGATCACAAACTAGCACCGCTGTTTGTAATAGCGTGACTGATCATCACTTCCCCAGACACCGCACAGTCTTGATGGCAGCTCGGCTATCCCGGACCTGCTACGCGGGCGATCCAATTCCTCCCCGGCCTGAAGGCCGGGGTTTCCTTGGAGGTATCCGATGAGCGACATCGGTCCGCTCGGCCCGGGCGCGCAGCAGCCACCCGCGCCGGTCAACCCTCCACCGCCCCCCGGACCACCGCAGCCGGGAGGGCGGCAGCGGTCGCCCGGGCCGCCGTGGTGGCGGCGGAAGCCCGAAGGCGGCCGCTGGGAACTGCGCGAGGCGTTGCGCGCCCGGATCGCCGAGCTGCGGGCGCTGATCGAGGTCAATCGCCTCACGTCCAGTCCCGCGGCCGACCGCAAGGCGGAGATCCTGCTGAACGCGGCCTGTGCCGAGCTGGCGAAAGCCGAGACGGTGCTCGATCACGGCAGCTGCCCGCGCGTGCGCTGGCCCTCGCACCTGGCCGTCGCGCGCACGCACGTCGACATGGCGTACAGCCTGCTGTTGCGCATGCTGTCGGACCAGGACTTCCGGGCCGAGGTGCCCGGTCTGGCGGCGCTGATCGGCCACTACCTGCACCCGGACGACCCGCAGCGGGTGGACGCCCTGGAGATCGTCCACGCCGTCGACGCACTGCCGGACGGGACCCCGGTCAGCTCGCGCCAGCGTGAGGCCCTGATCGATGCGGCCTGGGCGGCCCGCCAGGTGCTTCAGAACGAGTCCGCCCGCGCCGCCAGTTTCGTGCACATCCTCTACGCCGTGACCATCGTGCTCGCCGTGCTCGCGGGCGCCGTCGCGGTGCTCGCCTACTTCTCGCCCGACCTGGTGCCGATCTGCTTCAACCCGAGCGGCGGCCAGGTGTGCGTCACCGGCTCCAGCCCCGAACGCTGGGACTACCTGGTGATCGAGCTCGTCGGTGTCGTCGCCGCCGCCGTGGCGGCCGCCGTCTCGCTGCGCCAGGTCAAGGGCACGGCGACGGCGTACAACGTGCCGGTCGCCCTCGCGGCGCTCAAGCTGCCGACCGGGGCGCTGACCGCCCTGCTCGGCCTGCTGCTGATGCGTGGCCAGTTCGTGCCCGGGCTGACCAACCTGGACTCCTCGGCGCAGATCGTCGCCTACGGGATCGTCTTCGGGTACGCCCAGCAGATCGGCACCCGCCTGATCGACCGGCAGGGCCAGGAGGTACTGAAGGCCGTCGGCGCACCGGCCCCGGCCCCATCGGCCCCCGGAACGACCGCGCCCACCCAGCCGGCCCATCCCGCCTGAGGACAGGTCGGCGCTGCGAGGATGTCCGCCTCCGCCTTCACCCGGCGCAGCGCCGGTCGCCGCTCGCTGCTCGCCGCTGCCGCTCGCCCGTCCCGGGCAATTTCGGCCGCGTCCCGCGCCCGGTCGCGCGCGGGACGTCCCGGGGTGTGGCAGGTATACGGCGGCGGCCCCGGTCCGCGCCCGTGGTGGGGCGGCGGGCGTGCCGTCCGTCCGTCAGCGACCGAACGGAGCCATTCATGCGCCGACGCCACGGCGTCCTGCTGACCGCAGTCCTCCTCGCCCAGCTCGCCGCCGGGCCGTCCCAGGCGGCGCCGGTCGGCCCGGTCGGCCGGCAGCCCGACCACCAGTGCGGAGTGGTCCGCAGCGGCGACACGCCGCTCGGCGGCACCGAGGTGACGCTGTACCAGGCCGGTGACGAGGCGGGCGGGCGGCCCCGGGTGCTCGCCCGGGCCCGCAGCGGGGAGGACGGCCGGTTCACCCTCGACTACCACCGCCCCGCCGACCCGAGTGCCGTGCTGTACCTGCTCGCCGACGGCCGGCCCGGGCCGGGGCAGCCCACCGGCGGTCCGTCGCACGGCGGTCCGTCCCACGGCGGCCCGGGGCAGGACGGCCCGGTCACCCTCGCCGCGGTGCTCAGCGGCGCCGCCGCGCCGCCGGAGCTCGTGGTCAACGAGCGCACCACCGTGGCCGTGGCGTACGCCCTGGCCCGGTTCACCGACCCGGCCGGCATCGCCGGCACCTACCCCGGGCTGCAGAACGCCGCCGCGATCGCGCACAACCTGGCCGACACCGGCACCGGCGAGGTCGCCCGCGTGCTGGCGACCGCGCCGAACGGCGCCCTCACCTCGACCATGGCCGAGTTCAACACCCTGGCCGACCTGCTCGCCGCCTGCGTCACCGGCGGCTCCTGCGAGCGGCTGTTCGACCTCGCCCGCCGGCCGGGCGGCGAGCGGCCGCGGAACACCTTGCAGGCCGCGGTGGACATCGCCCACGACCCCGGCCACGACGTCGGCGCCCTCTTCGCGCTCGCCGCGACCACCCCGAGCTACCGGCCCGCGCTGCCCGCCGCGCCGGACGCCTGGACGGTGGCGCTGCGCTACGACGGCAACGGCCACGAGCTCGACGGCCCCGGCAACCTCGCCTTCGACGCCGACGGCAACGTCTGGGTCTCCAACAACTACCGGTTCGGCGCCGACCCGACCGAGCCGGTCTGCGGCGGACGCGCCGTGCTCAAGTTCACCCCGACCGGCCAGGACGCACCCGGCGCGCCCTACGGCGGCGGCGGCCTCTACGGCGCCGGGTTCGGCATCACCGTGGACCGGCACGGCGACGCCTGGGTCGGCAACTTCGGCTTCCAGGGCTCCGGTTGCCCGCTCGACGCCTCCCGGTTCTACCGCAGCGTCTCCCAGTTCGCCCCGGACGGCGCCGCGCTCTCCCCCCGGGACGGCTGGCGCCAGGGCGGCATCGTCCAGCCGCAGGGCATGGCCGCCGACCGCTCCGGCACCGTCTGGGTCGCCAACTGCGGCGGCCGCAGCGTGACCCGGATCCCCGACGGTGACGCGAGCCGCGCCCGGGAGATCGCCGCACCGGGGCTGCAGAAGCCCTTCGGCGCCGCCGTCGACCCGGCCGGGCGGCTCTGGGTCTCGGGCAACGGCAGCGACAACGTCCAGGTCCTGGCACCGGACGGGACCCCGGAGCGGCTGATCGCCGGCGGCGGCCTGCGCCACCCGCTCGGCATCGCCACCGACAGCCGGGGCAACGCCTGGGTGTCCAACAGCGGTGTGCTCCCGGTCCCCTGCGAGGACGCCGCCCCGTCCGACCTCGCGGACGTCCTCGCGAACGAGACCGGCGGGTACCCCGGCACCTCCGTCACCATGATCGGCTCCGACGGCACCCCGGCCGCCCGGCCCTTCGACAACGGCGGCCTGTTCCTGCCCTGGGGCGTCGCGGTCGACGGGGACGACACGGTGTGGGTGGCCAACTTCGGCGGCCACCGCGTCGCCCGGCTGTGCGGCGTCCGGCTCGCCGCCTGCCCGCCCGGCGTCGGCACCGGAGAGCCGATCTCCCCGCCCGACACCGGGTACACCAGCGACGGGCTGGAGCGGAACACGGGGATCCAGATCGACCCCTCGGGCAACGTCTGGCTGGTCAACAACTGGCGGACCGTCCCCGTCCAGACGAACCCGGGCGGCCATGAACTCGTCGTCCTGGTCGGCGCCGCGGCCCCGGTACCGACGCCGCACCTCGGCGGGCCCGAGCGGCAGGGCTGACTCGGGGCGCCGGAGCAGGACGGGCTGACGGGGCTGGGCAGCTGACGGGGCAGGCCGGGCTGACAGGCCTGGGCAGGGCTGACAGGCCTGACGGGGCTGGGCAGCGCAGGCCGGGCTGACAGGACTGACAGGGCTGACGGGGCGACTACCCTCCGGTACCGGTGCCCGGCGCGCCCGGACGGGGAGACTCCGCCGGATCGGCGACCCCGTAGCGCAGAGCCCCCAGGAGCCGTCCATGCCGCTGCCAGCCCGCCCCGCCCCCTCGACCGCGGCGCCCCCGGTCAGACGCGCGGCGCTGCGCCGACTGGGCGAGTGGTGCGCGCGCCACACACTGATCGTCATCGTGCTGTGGATCGTGGCCCTCGCGGGCATCCAGGCGGCCAACAAGACGGTCGGCGGCTCCTACTCGGACGACTTCTCGCTCCCCGGCACCCAGGCGCAGCAGGGCCGGGACGTCCTACAGGCCCACGAGCCGGCCGCGGCGGGCACCAGCTCCCAGGTGGTCCTGCACGACGCCGAGCCGCTCGTCGACTTCCAGCCGCAGGTCGCGCAGGCCGTCGCCGCCCTCCAGCAACTGCCGCACGTGCTGTCCGCGCAGAGCCCGCTGCCGCCGGCCGGGCAGCCCGCCCCACCGGGCGGTCCGTTGTCCACCGACGGGCTGACCGGCTACATCACCGTCCGCTTCGACACCAACCCCACCCTGCTCGGGACGGACTACCTGAACGGGGTGGACACGGCCGTGGCGCCGCTGCGGAACGCCGGAGTGCAGGTGGAGTACGGCGGCCCCCTGGGCGAGCTGGCCCGGCCCGCCCCGGACGACCGCTCCAGCGAGGCGATCGGCTTCGCGGTCGCGATCGTGGTGCTGCTGGTCGGCTTCGGCAGCGTCATCGCGGCCGGACTGCCGCTGCTGACCGCGCTGTTCGCGGCCGTGGTCGGCCTCGGGGTGCTCGGGCTGATCGCCGCGCTGGCCACCTTCGCCACGGTCGCGCCCACCCTGGCGACGATGATCGGCATCGGTGTGGGCATCGACTACGCGCTCTTCCTGCTGACCCGTCACCGACAGAACCTGATGGACGGTGTGGACCCGGTCGCCTCGGCCGGGCAGGCGGTGGCCACCAGCGGACGGGCCGTGCTGGTCTCCGGCTGCACCGTGATCATCGCGCTGTCCGGGCTGTCCGTCTCGGGCATCTCCTTCATCACCAAGCTCGGCGCGGCCGCCGCGGTCACGGTGGTGTCGGCGGTGCTCGGCGCGCTCACCCTGCTGCCTGCCCTGATGGGGCTGATCGGCCGCCGGATGGACCGGTTCACCGTGCGCCGTCCGATCGCCGAGACCGGGGCACCGGCGGGCGAGGGGCGCGAGGGGCGCGGGGCGGGCCCGAGCGGCGGGGAGGTGTCCGCCGGGAGCTGGCACCGCTACGCCCGCCGCGTCGAGGCGAACCCCTGGCGGTACCTGGTCACCGGGGCGGTGATCCTCGCCGTGCTGTCCATCCCGCTGCTCTCCATCCAACTCGGCTACATCGACGACGGCGCCGACTCCACCGACTTCACCGACCGGCGCGCCTACGACCTGATGTCCCAGGCCTTCGGCCCCGGCTCGAACGGGCCGCTCACCGTCGTCGTCGACCAGAGCGCCGTCCCCGCCGCGAACCGGCCCGCCGTGCAGACCGCCGTCCAACAGTCCCTCACCGGCCTGGCCGACGTGGCGAGCGCCACCCCGCTGCAGACCAGCCCGGACGGCGCGGTGCTGTTCGACACCGTCATCCCGGCCGGCGCGCCACAGGACCGCAGCACCACCGACCTGGTCAACCACCTGTCGGACACCGTGCTGCCCGACGCCGTGGCCGGTACCGGCGCCAAGACCTACGTCACCGGCAACACCGCGGCCCAGGTCGACTTCCTGGACATCGTGTCCAGCCGGCTGCTGCTGATCATCGCGGTCGTGGTGGGGCTCGCCTTCCTGGTCATCCTCGTCGTCTTCCGGGGCCTGCTCGTCGCCGTCAAGGCCGCGGTGCTCAACCTGCTCTCGATCGCCGCCTCGTACGGTGTCGTGGTGGCGGTGTTCCAGTGGGGCTGGGGAGGACCGGCCCTCGGGGTGTCCGGGAAGGTCCCGATCGAGAGCTATGTGCCGATGATGATGTTCGCGATCGTCTTCGGCCTCAGCATGGACTACGAGATCTTCCTGCTCTCCCGCGTCCACGAGGCCTGGCTGCGCACCGGCCGCAGCCACGACAGCGTCGCCCACGCCCTGGAGATCACCGCCCGGGTGATCTCCTGCGCCGCCCTGATCATGGTCAGCGTCTTCGCCGCCTTCATCGTCAGCGACAACATCGTGATCAAGATGATGGGGCTCGGACTGGCCGTCAGCGTCCTGATCGACGCGACGGTCGTCCGGCTTCTGCTCGTTCCGGCGGTGATGACCCTGCTCGGCGCGGCCGCCTGGTGGACCCCCCGGTTCCTCGACCGGATCCTCCCCCACATCGACACCGAGGGCGAGGGCGAGACCGTCTAGCGTCGTCGGCTCGGCGTCGGCCGCCGGGCCAGGTCACGCCAGGTCAGGCCAGGTGAGAGGTCCCCCCGGCGGTGCCGTAGCATCCGGACGGCAGAACGCACACATGTTCACGGGGGAGTACCGCACTTGTTCAGGAGATCGACGGCCGTGCCGTCCGGGACGGCCGCGCGGGCGGCCCGTGGGGCCCGTGCGGCCGTGCTGATGGTGTCGGGCGCCCTGGTGCTCGGCTCGTGCTCGCTCGTGGAGTCGCGGGGCGGAGGAACGGCAACGCCCAGCGAGCCCGTCCGGGTCGAGTCCCGGGCGGCGGCGCTGACCCGGGCGGAGCAGGTCCAGGACCACGTGCGCGAGTTGACGGGCCTTGAGCGGAATCTGTGGATCAAGCTCGTCGCCTACTACCGGTGCCCGGGGCGGGGGACGGACATCGCCGATGAGGGCGAGGCGTACCAGCTCAGCTCGGCGATCCAGTTGAAGGCCACGGACGACCAGCGTCCCGAGGTGTTCCGGGCACTGCGGGAGAAGCTCGCGGGCGAAGGCTTCAAGATCACCTCGAACGAGGCCGGCCCGGCCACCCGCTCCACCTCGCCCACCGCGGACTTCGAAGCCGTCCACGAGCCCGACCGCTACACCGTCTCGGTGATGGACGGGGACAGGCCCGGCAAGGGCGTGGGCGTCATGGTCACCCTGCCCTGCCAGACCCCGCCCACCGGCGCGGCCTCGCCCGCTCCGACGGCCACCAGCTGAGGTCGTGCGGGGTGGCAGTTCGGGTGCGGCATGATCGAATGCCTTCACGGCCGACACGGGGGCTCCACCCGGGAGCTCGCGTATCCAACCGTCGCCAGTGGAGGCAATGGCCCGAGGCGGGCCTCACGCTGCTGGGGTCAGCCAGGTAGTGTGCGTTCGCTGATGCAGTCTTCGAGCTGAAAAAAGAAGAACATGCACATCCTGGAGGACAGCTCGGAGCTGTCCCCGCGTGCCCGCCGCCTGCTCGACCGCACCGGACGTCGGCAGGAGCCGACGGAGCCCAGGCTCCCCACGGAGCTGCTGCGGGTCCGCGACCGCAAGGGTCGGTTGGTCCCCGCCCCGCTGGAACTGGTGATCCGGCGCGAGGGCTTCGCACAGAGGTACGGCGGACTGCGCTACACCGTGCGACGCAGTCTCGCGGACGCGAATGGCGGGCGCTCGGAGCACAGCCTTGAGTGGAGCCACCAGCTGGGGTCAGATGTGTGGCCCGATCCCGTGCGGGGCTGGTTCTTCGACTGGGACGGACCGCGCGCTGCCCACCCGATCCGCTACCTCGTCCACACCGACGGGCGGGTGGGAGCCGAGAACACCGCCGGCGACGGTGTCTTCCAGGAGATGGAGGCATCCATGATCCACCGAATCGAGTCCCACGCCGTCATGGACGAGGTCTCGGCCTGGGACCCGTGGCCGATTGACGGCGGCGGCCTCGCCATGGCCCGGCACCTGGACAACCTCAGCGAGGTCGACGAAGCGTCAGGCCCCGTGCTGAGCTGGCGGATGTCCGACGCCGTCGCCGTCATGGAGTTCGCCCACGTGAGCACGGAGTTCCCGCGCGAACGTCAGGCGTGGATCTGGTTCCGGGACGAGGAGGGCCACCGGCAGGTCAGCACAGCAGCCGTGCTTGCAGCCGAAGCGGATGACCAGTGCTGTGACCGCACAGGTTCGCCGGGTTAGCGGTGGCGGTGCCGAACCCGGTCGGATGTGGGTGGACATGTACGTGTAGGGCATTTCGGCCGCCTGCCATGACGCTCGTTCACTAACGAACGAGCCGGCGCAGCCCGACGGCGATGAACCGGACTCCGCGCGGTCTCCGTAGACAGCCGTGTAGGGAGCCGGACCGACCGAGACCGCGGAGCAGCCCATGACCGTCAACCCGAACCGCCGCGACATCCTGAGGTTGGGCGGCGCAGTCGGTGGCGGGGCACTGACCGCCGCCCTCGGCCTCACCATCGCGGCCACGCCGGCCGCGGCCGCCTCGTGGAACAGCGGCACCTGGATGGCCGGGCTGCCCGACAGCCTCTCACTGACCCAGCTGACCATCCCGGGCACCCACGACTCCTGCTGTGTCGACCCGACGAACGGCACCGAGTGGGCGCACACCCAGAACTGGGGCATTACGCAGCAGCTCCAGCGGGGCATCCGCTTCCTCGACATCCGCTTGCAGCGGTTCCCGCTGAACGACCGCGAGACCAAGAACTGGCTCGGCGTCTTCCACGACCGGTTCCCCCAGGGCAGCACGCTGCGTACCGTGCTGGACGAGTGCCGGGCCTTCTTCAAGCAGTCGCCGCGCGAGGCGCTGGTCATGCGGATCAAGAACGAGAACGCGGGCAGCAACCCGATCAACGGGGTGGAGTTCCTGCGCCGCATGCAGTACCACCTGGACGGCTTCGGCTACCGCAACCTGTTCTGGACCGCGCCCCGGTGGCCCAGGCTCGGGGAGGCCCGCGGCAAGATCGTGCTGCTCGCCGACTTCGACACCAGCTCCGACTCCTCGTGGGACGTGATGCACTGGGGCAACTCCGACCTGATGAACATCCAGGACCACTACCAGGACGTCGGCACCGACGGCAAGGCCCAGGCCGTCGTCAACCAGTTCGACCAGGCGTGGTGGAACCAGAACTCGCCGAAGATATACATCAACTTCACCAGCTACGCGGGCGGGAAGTGGCCCAAGCTGAACGCGGACTCGATCATGCCGCCGGTGCTCGACTACCTGTACGCCCGCAGGAACGAGGCCGTCCACTTCGGGATCGTCCCGATGGACTTCCCCGACTTCCACACCAACGTGTTGGACCTCCTGGTGGCCAAGAACTTCATCGGGCGCTGAATCCCGGTCGGCGTGGCCTTCGGTCGCGACACGGAGCGAACGGCGGCGGCCTCCGAGGGACCGCCGCCGCAGTCGGACTGCGGTCACAGCACTAGCCAGCCGCTCCGTGCTTCCTCAACGGCGGACGGCCGCCGGACTGCGCCTGCTAACGGGACGGGTACGTCTTGACGCTGACTGCCCGCCCGGCTCCGCGTTCGCGGATCAGCGCCGCGGCGGACGCAGGGACCTGGACCACCAGGTCGCCCTGGGGTGGCACCACGACGAGCCCCCCGATCGGGGTTCGGTGCACGACCTGCTGCGAGGCTCCCGGCGGCGGCGAGTCGTAGACCAGGTGCACCACGCGCAGCTTGACCGGCACCGGGTGCGGGTTGTGCATGACGACCGCGTCGAACGGGGTGAACCTGCTGACCGTCGCGCCGCCGCGGGTCGGCCGCGCATCGATGTAGTCGTTCGGGCTGGCAGTGGGCAGTGCCGCGAGCTTCTTGACGGTCACCAGGACATCAGCCACCTGTTCCGCGCCCGGGCCCGAGAAGTTCAGCACGTCGAAGCCATCACCCGGACACACCACCAGCTCGCCCCGGTCACTGCCGTACGCCGTCCCGACCCGAACCCCGGGCAGGACACTCCCGTCGCTGCTCACAGGAGTGAACGCGAGGACCGGCACCACGTCGACGGCGTTCGGGTTGATGATGTGCAGCGTCTGGTCGATGCGGTTGGAACCGCCGTGCGCCTGGTACCCGAATGCCAGTGGCGTCACCGCCGGCCGTGCCGGTCCCCTGGTCCGCGCGCGGTGCACGCGCATGGCAATGGCTGTGATGAAGATGATGCTGGTGACCAGGCTTATCAGCTGATGGGAAGACACGCGGGGAGTCTAGTAGTGGCGGTTTCATCAGCTGGTTTCTGTCGTCGAGCAGGCTGACGGCCAGGAAGAACGGCCACCGCCTGACGCCAGTGCGGCAGGCTGATCCGGATCTCCGCGGCCGGGCCGGGGCGGAAGCCCGTCAGTCCCACGGAGGCGGGGCTACTTCGCCGCAGCCCGGCGCTGGGCGGCGGCGAGCGCCAGGGCGGCCGTGCAGGCCAGCAGCGCCGCCGCGATCACCGCCGTCCAGCCGCGCCGGAAGCCGTCCAGCGCGGCCTGCGGCCCGTCCGGGGTGCCGATCAGGCTGACCGTCAGCGCTACGCCCACCACCGCGCCGATCTGCCGGACCATCGTGGTGATCGCCGAGCCGGTGGCGAAGCGCGTGGGCGGCAGCGCCGCCGCGGCGGACCCGATGAGGGTGGGCAGGGTCAGCCCGACGCCCAGGCCGGTGAGCAGCATTCCGGGCAGCAGTTCGGTGGTGTAGCCGGGCCGGACGCCGATGGCGGCGGTCCACCAGGCGATGCCTGCGGCGAACAGCAGGGTGCCGAGCGCGGCGAGCCGTCCGGGGCCGAGCCTGCGTACCAGTGCGGCGCTGCCCAGGGCGACCGGCGGGACCAGCAGCGGTCCGGGGGCGATGGCGAGTCCGGTGCGCAGCGCCGAGTACTCCCAGACCTGCTGGCACCACAGGACCGAGGTCAGCAGCATGCCGGAGAAGGCGAGGGTGAACAGCAGGGCTGCGGTGTTGGCGGCGGCGAAACTGGGCACCCGCAGCAGCGGCAGTTCGACGATGGGGGCGTGGTGGCGCGCCGAGCGGCGGAGGAACCAGCCGGTCAGCAGCGCGGCTGCGAGCAGGCTGCCCAGGACCTGGGGCGAGGTCCAGCCCCAGTCGTCGCCCTTGACCAGGGAGACGGTGAGGGTGGCGATGGCGGCGGTGAGCAGGACGGCGCCGAACAGGTCCGGCAGCGGTCCGTTCTCGGTGCCGTTCTCCTTGCTGTTCTGCTTGCCTTTCTCATTGCGGCGCAGCCCGGGCAGGACGCGGGCTCCCACGGCGATGGCGGCGATGCCGACCGGGACGTTGACGATGAACACCCAGCGCCAGTCGGCCTCGACCAGCAGTCCGCCGAGGACCGGTCCGAGGCCGGCGGCGATCCCGCCGATCGAGGCCCAGGCCCGGATGGCGCCGGGGCGCTCGGCCGGGGCGGTGGCGTCCAGCAGCAGTGCCAGTGAGGTCGGCATCAGCGCGGCCGCGCCCGCCGCCTGGACCACCCGGGCGGCGTCGAGCCAGCCGACGGCCGGGGCGAGTGCGCAGAGTGCGGAGGCGGCGGTGAAGACCGCCAGCCCGGCGAGGAACACCCTCCGGTGGCCGATGCGGTCCGCCAGCCGCCCGGCGGGAACCAGCAGCGCGGCGAAGACGATCGCGTAGCCGTTCAACACCCAGGACAGGGTGGCCAGGCTGCTGCCGTGGAAGTGCTGCTGCATCGCCGGGAGGGCGACGTTGACGATGAACAGGTCGAGGTTCGAGACGAAGACCGCGGCGGCGACCACCAGGAACGCGGCCCGGCGGTGGGGCCGGTTCTGGTCCCGGTCCTGGCCCTGGTCCTGGCCCTGATCGGTCGGCGCGCCCGCTGGGTTTGATATTCCAACTATCTCCATGGCCCGGAACGCTAGTGGCAGTGGGTTTGAATTCGCAACCCTCTGCGGGCTGTAGAGGCCGCTCGGGGGCCCGAGGCCTCGAACAAAAACCCCCTTGCCAAATGGTCAAGAAGTGTTGACCATTGGGGCATGCCTACCGACGATCTTCCCGAGACGTTCCACGTCACCACTGACGAGCAGCTACGCGCCGTCTCCAACCTCACGCGCCACCGGATCATGGCCGTGCTCCGCTTCGAGCCCGCGACGATCACGCAGATCGCCGAGCGAGTGGGCCTGGCGAAGGGGAGTTCCAGCTACCACGTGCGGCTGCTCGAACGGGCCGGCCTGGTGAGGGTGGTGCGAACGCGGAAGGTCCGGGGGGTCACCGAGCGGTACTACGCGATGGCCGCGCGGTCGATCGTGCTGCCGGCTCCGGGCGAGGGAGGCCCGGACGTGCTGATGCGGCATGCGGTGGCGGACCTGGAGGCGGCGCCGGCGGGCGGCGCGCGGCACGTGCGGATGGCGCATCTGCGGCTCACCGAGGAGCAGTTCGCGGAGCTGGGGGCGCGGCTCGAGGCGCTGGCGGACGAGTACCGGGAGCTGTCCGATCCGTCGCTGCCGGACGCGTCGCTGGTCTTCGCACTGTTCCACCCGGCATCGCCCGAGCAGGGTGAAGGCGACGAGCAGGCCGAGGGGGAGGCCAAGTGACCTCGGACGTTCGGAAGTTGCCGACCGGGTTCGGACGGCTGTGGACCGCGCAGACGGTGTCCTCGCTCGGTGACGGGGTGACCCATGCCGCGCTGCCGCTGCTCGCGTTGACGTTGACGCGGGATCCGCTGGCGCTCGCCGTGGTCACGGCCGCCGGGACGTTGCCGTGGCTGCTCTTCGGGGTGCTCGGCGGCGCGCTGGTGGACCGTTGGGACCGTCGGCGCACGATGTGGGTCACGGACGCGGCGCGTGCGGTGCTGCTCGCGATACCGGCGGCAGCGGCCGCGCTCGACGTGCTGAGCATTCCGCTGCTCGCGGCCGTCGCCTTCCTCCTCGGCCTCGGCGGACTCTTCTTCGACACGGCCGCCACGGCCTACCTGCCGGATCTGCTCGGCCGCGACCCCGCGCACCTGGAACGCGCCAACTCCCGCCTGCGCGGCACCCAGACCGCCGCGTCCGGCTTCGCCGGGCCGCCCGCGGGCAGTGCCCTGCTCGCGCTCGGGCGGGCGGTCCCGCTGCTCGCCGACGCGGTCTCGTTCGCGCTCTCCGCACTGCTCGTACGCTCGCTGCCCGCCGCACCCCGGCCCGTACCGCAGGCCCGTGAGTCGCTGCTGCGGCAGGCGCGGGCCGGCGCCTCGTACGTGTTCCGGGACCAGCTGCTGCTCGGGCTCGCGCTGCGCCCGGCGGTCGGGAACATCGCCTTCCTCGCCGTGGAGACCGTACTCGCCCTCTTCGCGCACGACCGTCTCGGCATCGGCACCTTCGGCTTCGGCCTGCTCCTCACGGCGGAGGCCACCGGCGGTCTGCTCGGCGCGGGCATCGCCTCCTTCCTCGGCCGACGACTCGGCACCGGCGCCGCGCTGACCTGCACGGCCGCGGTCGAGGGGCTCGCCGTCCTGGGCCTGGCCGCCGCCCCGAACCCGTACGTCGCCGGCCTCGCGCTCGCCGTCTGCGGAGCGGGCATGGGCGCCACGATGGTGCTCGCTCCCTCCCTCCGACAGGCGATCGTCCCCGCCCACCTGATGGGCCGGGTCGCCTCCACCTCCCGCATGCTCGGCATGTGCGCCGCCCCGTTCGGCGCCTTCCTCGGCGGCTGGCTGGCCACCACCTACGACGTACGCACCCCGCTCTACACCGCCGCCGGCCTCCTCCTCACCATGACCGCCGTCACCGCGACCATGACCAGCAACCGCCGGGTCGAGGCGGCCCTGTGTGCTGCCTGAGCGTCACCGCGGCTTCGGAAGCGGGTGGCAGGGTAACGGGTGGCAGTCCGTCCTGCCGGCGGTTCGTTACGAACGCTGCTGCGGCACGCAGCCGGACGGGCCCGGCCGTTCCCTGAGGAACATCGACAGCACAGCCGGAACGACCATGACGCAGGCGGCGATCGTGAACACCGTGTGGGTCGAGGAGACGAGCGCGTCCAGCGCCGCGTGCCGCTCCGCGGGGGACAGCGTGGGGGCGGACAGCGCCGCCGTGTTCAGATCCCCGTGCGCGTCGGCGGCGCCGGCCGAACTGCCCAGCCTGGCGGCGAGTTCGCGGTTGAGGACGGTTCCGAACATCGCGAGACCGGCCGAGGCGCCGAGCTGCTGGACGAACCGCAGCGAGGTGGTGGCGACGCCCAGGTCCTGGACCTCGACCGCACTCTGCGTGATCATCAGCCCCATCCCCAGGCACAGACCCAGGCCGGTGCCGAGCAGGAACAGCCCCACGCCCAGGAACCAGAGCGGGGTCTCGGCCCCCACCACGCCGAAGATCAGCATCGCGCCGGCCACCAGGAGGTGGCCGGCGAACAACTGGTACCGGTGCCGGCCCGCCATCCCGGCCATGGCCTTCCCGGACAGCAGGCCGACGACGGTCATGCCGACCGCCATCGGGAAGAACAGCAGGCCCGCACCGGTCGGGCTCATCCCGCGAGCCTCCTGGAGGTAGCCCGCAAGATACGCCACCGAGCCGGCGAGACCGACGCCGCCGAAGAAGCCGAGCGGCACCATCACGCGGAAGACGGGGTTGCGCAGCAGGGCGAGCGTCAAGATCGGCTCCCGGGCGCTCGCCTGGCGCCAGAGGAACGCGGCCAGCAGGACCACCGCCGCGGCACCCAGCCCCTCGATCACCGGCGATGTCCACGGGTAGTCCTTGCCACCCCACTGGGAGATCATCAGCAGGGCACTCGCGGCCGCCGCGATGAGGCCGGCCCCCAGGAAGTCGACGCGGCGTCGGACCGGGACCACCGGGAGCCGGACCAGCATCAGCGACGTGACGAACGCGGCGACGCCCAGTGGGATGTTGATGTAGAAGACCCACCGCCAGCTCAGGTGGTTGGCGACCAACCCTCCCGCCGCCGGGCCCAGCACGATGCCGAGCCCGACCATGACGCCGCCCATGCCGGTCTTGCCCGAGTCCTCAGCCTCGCCTTCCCCGCCGCCGGGCCGGGTCAGCAGTCCGAGGACCACCATCGTCACCGACATCAGGCCGCCTCCGCCGACGCCCTGCACCGCTCGGAAGGCGATCAGCTCGACCATGTTCTGCGCCAGGCCGCACAGCGCCGAGCCCGCCAGGAAGATCCCGAGGGACAGCAGGTAGATGCGCTTGGCGCCGTAGACGTCGGCCAGCTTCCCGTACAGCGGCAGCACGATGCAGTCGGCCAGCGTGTACGCGGTCAGCAGCCAGGGCAGATGGGCCACCCCGTGCACCGGGTCGAGGTCCCGGACCATCGTCCACGACACGGCGCTGACGATGTTCTGGTCGAGCAGCCCCAGCAGCAGCGTGGCGAAGCAGCCGGTCACCGCGATCACGACGTGGCTGCGGCTCATCGGCGGAGCCGCGGCCGCTTCGGAAGGTGCCCCCGCGGTGGTGATCCCACTCATTCCCTCTTCCCCCTTCGGAGCGCGTGTCCGCCTGGCGGCGACCACCCCTTAAAATTCTTATAGCCACTAAACTCATTGTGTCAATCAAACTTTGTAGCCACATCAGCCATGCGATACCATCCCGGCATGAGCAACGGGCCCGGCTTGCGCGAGCGGAAGAAGCAGCAGACACGGCGCGCCATCTCCGAGGCGGCGATCGCACTGTTCTTGGAGCGCGGCTTCGACAGCGTCTCCGTCGCCGAGGTCGCGGCAGCGGCCGACGTCTCGACGATGACGGTGTTCAACCACTTCCCGACCAAGGAAGACCTGGTCCTGCACCGGTTCGACGACCACTTCGACGACGTGGTGGCGATCGTCCTCGACCGGGAACCCGGAGAGTCCGCGCTCGGCGCCCTGCGCCGACACTTCCTGGCCGGACTGGACCGGCGCGACGTCGTCACCGGCCTCAACGACGACGAGCACGTGCTCGCCTTCCAACGCATGGTCCTCGCCGCGCCGAGCCTGCGCCTGCGCGTACTGGAGCAGGCGACCCGCACGGTGGATGCGCTGGCCGCCGCGCTCGCCGAACAGACCGGAACCGCACCGGGCGACATCACGGCGCGCGCGGCGGCAACCCAACTGTGCTGCGTCCAGAACGAGTTGGTCCGGGAGAACATCCGACGACTCACGGCCGGCGAGAAGGCCGACGCGGTCTACCCGGACGCCGTGGTCGCCGCACAGCAGGCCTTCACCCTGCTGGAACACGGGCTCGGCACCTACTGCGCCTGATCGGCGGCACCGTTCGTCCATCGACCGACGGCCCAGGGCGTCGAGGGCTGCGTCGGCGCCCGATGCGCGGCTCGGGCAACGGAGGGCTGGACGCGACGCCCCGTCGGCGCCGTGTGAGGTCACACCGCGGCCGCATCCCACCGGTGGCCGCGGCCAGGTCGGCCCCGCACCCCGCTCCGGGTCGCACCGCCGGGAGCAAGGTGCGCATCCGGCGGAACACACCGGAGGTCACTCCGCCGACCCCGATGTCTTGACACCGCTGTGCTCCGACCCCCAGGATCGGCCTGTGAACCTGTCAGACAGCCAGACAGGTGGTTCGATCCCGCGGCGCGTCAGCGCGATGGAAGCGGTGTTCGGCCACCTGCGCAGC